>NZ_KV816927.1:0-67794 GCF_001814485.1 Rothia sp. HMSC066G07
ATAGCGTCCAAGTTTCGGGGCGCAGTTCAATATGTGCAGACGGGGCTTCTTCTTTATAAGGCCAATATTTGGTGTTACTCTGCAGGGTTGCTGACTCGGGTATATTCCTGTTTTTTCTCATCCCATGAATCAGGATCGTAAAGACGGGAATTCACAGGAATCTTCGCCTCAAACCGTTTGTATCTTCTTTTACCCACGAGAGTTACAGATTTGACATCTATTTTGGACATATCAGGATGGTTTAAATTAAGAAAATTATGCACGGAGGAACAATTGAAAATAGCGCCTTCAAAGAAAACTTGGCCATCTTGTAGAACTGGCGTGATTATAGTGGATCCTTTGAAAATTGAACTTTCGAATATTGCGCCTGCCTTAAGCGTCGTTGCCTGAAAATTTAATTCTTTTTCAAAACACGAATCACTGAAAAGAGCTGTCCCCTGGAAGTATGCGCATGAGAAGGAAGCGTCTCCAAAATAATGAGTATCTGCAAATATTGGAATTCCTTGGAAGTCTGAAAAACTAAAATCTGCTAGCCCAAAAAATTTTGAATTGCGAAAATTTGGATTGAAAAACCTTAGCCTGTTAAGAGGGTAGAAAATGGTTGATTTACTAAAGTTAAATTCAAACACATGCCATGATGTGTAATCTCGTTTTTCTTTCTCATCAAGGGGGTGAAGACGGACGCTTATCTCATCAAAAATGCTTCGGCGTACTTCCTGTTCTTCGCGAAAGGTTGCCTGGTCTGTGAAGAAGTCTCCTGCGTAGTCAGTAGGAGGTGTGTCAGTGCTGAGAATTATTGCTTTTTGCGCCAAAGGGAAAGGTGAACGAACATACTCGCATAAAATATTTATAATATTTTGCCCATTTTTGTGAGCCTGCTCTTCGGGGATATCGGAGTCACTGAGCCACTCGTCTGCAATAGATGCAAGGCCGTGGATGGCGTTAATTTTTGAATAATAATTTTCGCTTCTTAAATTATCCACAAGAAGCCTGGTTCGTTCATGGCGCTGAGATTGGGCGTCAGAAGAGATGTTCTGGACAATGGATATGTGGTTATTTGATGGTTTCTGCATGACTCCGAAGATTCCGAGAGATGCAGAGATAAACCCGACATAATCATTAATAAATTTTAGATTCAGTATCGATAATGAGGCAAAAATGAATCCCGCTGGGAAAGTAAGATATTTTAAATCTTTAAGCAGGTATTCTATAAAATTTTCAGATTTTGATTTTGAATTATTCCAGAGAATTAGCATATATATTATAAAAATTACCGAAAGGATGGAGAATGTTAATATGTTTAAGAATTCATATTCAAATGGAAATGGTGCATTTTTTAGTGAATTTTGAAATATTGATATTAGGCCATGGAGGATTAGAGCGATGGCAAAAATCCAACCCGGTATTTTCATTGATTTATATTTGGAGGTTCTGCTTGTGGGTGCACTGGTAAGTCCACGACTGCCAGTATGCGCGGGGCTACTTTGCTCTTGCATCGGAGTCTCCTGTCTGCTTCGAGAGGATGGGGGCGTAACCAGCATACGGCAGGTGGGTAGCCTCAAGCCACAGGTGAAGGTTAGAGAATTACGGGTCGGACAAGCGGAGATGCCCTCGTCGGGAGAGCGAAAGAGTTTGCAGATTGGTTCTCCATATATAGGAGTGATTCTTTGATATCTCGCTCTGAATGCCTCACGGCGGGCGCTCGTAGTTGGGGTACCTGCACGAAGCGTACCTCTAGCAACGCTGCTAGAGGTCTAGCTTCCTGGCTCAAAAATCGCTCCGCACCTCCTATATAGGAGTCTCTTGGTGCCTCTCATACCCCAATTTTCAGTTTTCCGCCCCTTTTTTAAAAATTTTTTCGCCCAACCACCCCGGCACAGTCCGCCGTGCGCTGAATCGCCGCGCCGCGCCCTCACCCAGACTAAAAACCGCGGAATTCCGCGGCAAAACGCCCCATTCACACCTCGCCGCCGCCCCAAAAATCACCCGCAAAACACCCACCCAGAGCCCTAAAACACCCACCCCTCACGCCCCTCCGCATAAAAAAGTTGAGTAAAGTTCGCTCAACTCTATTGACACCCCAGCCAGGGGAGTGCATACTTGAGTACATGAGGCTCAAGGAAGCCGCGCAGACCACCCCACACGGGGTGGCACGCGCAGCACCGACCGCCTCCAAAACTTTCAAACTATCCCGCCTCGCATTAGAAGAAGCGGGGCACTAACACCTAAGGAGTGAATAAACATATGGCACGTGCAGTAGGTATTGACCTCGGTACCACCAACTCGGTCGTAGCAGCACTGGAAGGTGGCGACCCGGTCGTCATCGCTAACGCAGAGGGTACCCGCACCACCCCCTCCGTCGTCGCATTCTCCAAGGACGGCGAGGTTCTGGTCGGTAGCGTCGCAAAGCGTCAGGCAGTGACCAACGTCGACCGCACCATCTCCTCCGTCAAGCGCCACATGGGCACCGACTGGACCACCGAGATTGACGGCAAGAAGTACACCCCGCAGGAAATCTCCGCTCGTATCCTCATGAAGCTGAAGGGTGACGCAGAGGCATTCCTGAACGATAAGGTTACCGACGCCGTCATTACCGTTCCCGCATACTTCAACGACGCTGAGCGTCAGGCAACCAAGGAAGCCGGCGAGATTGCAGGCCTGAACGTCCTGCGTATCGTCAACGAGCCCACCGCCGCAGCACTCGCATACGGCCTGGACAAGGGTAAGGAAGACGAGCTCATCCTGGTCTTCGACCTCGGTGGCGGTACCTTCGACGTCTCCCTGCTGGAAGTCGGCAAGGACGACGACGGCTTCTCCACCATCCAGGTTCGCGCAACCAGCGGTGACAACCGCCTCGGTGGTGACGACTGGGACCACCGCGTCGTCGAGTGGCTGCTCGCACAGGTGAAGGCAAACACCGGCGCTGACCTGTCCAAGGACAAGATTGCTCTGCAGCGTCTGCAGGAGGCAGCTGAGCAGGCTAAGAAGGAGCTGTCCAGCGCTTCTAGCACCAACATCTCCCTGCAGTACCTGTCCGTGACCCCCGAGGGCCCCATCCACCTGGATGAGAAGCTGACCCGCGCAAAGTTCGAGGAACTGACCCGCGACCTGCTCGAGCGCACCAAGAAGCCCGTGCTCGACGTCATCAAGGAGGCCGGTGTGTCCATCTCCGAGATTTCTGAGGTCATCCTGGTCGGTGGCTCCACCCGTATGCCCGCCGTCGCTGAGCTCGTCAAGGAGCTCACCGGCCGCGAGCCCAACAAGGGCGTGAACCCCGACGAGGTCGTGGCAATGGGTGCAGCACTGCAGGCAGGCGTTCTGAAGGGCGACCGTAAGGACGTTCTGCTGATTGACGTCACCCCTCTCTCCCTCGGTATCGAGACCAAGGGCGGCGTGATGACCAAGCTGATCGAGCGCAACACCGCAATCCCGACCAAGCGTTCCGAGACCTTCACCACCGCAGAGGACAACCAGCCCTCCGTGACCATTCAGGTCTTCCAGGGTGAGCGTGAGTTCACTCGCGACAACAAGAACCTGGGTACCTTCGAGCTGACCGGCATCGCCCCCGCACCCCGTGGCGTGCCCCAGATTGAGGTCACCTTCGACATCGACGCAAACGGCATCGTGCACGTCTCCGCAAAGGACAAGGGCACCGGCGCTGAGCAGTCCATGACCATCACCGGCGGTACCTCCCTCTCCAAGGACGACATCGACCGCATGGTCAAGGACGCAGAGGCACACGCTGAGCAGGATAAGGCACGCCGCGAGGCTGCTGACACCCGCAACGCAGCTGAGTCCGTCGCATACTCCGTCGAGAAGCTCCTGAAGGAGAACGGCGACAAGCTGCCCGAGGACGTCAAGACCTCCGTTCAGGGCGATGTCGACGAGCTGAAGAAGGCACTCGAGGGCGACGACGACGCAGCAGTGAAGTCCGCATTCGAGAAGCTGCAGGCATCCCAGTCCAAGCTGGGCGAGGCACTCTACGCAGCAGCTCAGGCTGAGGCATCCGAGTCCAAGCCCGCCGCTGATGAGGACGTTGTCGACGCCGAGGTTATCGACGAAGACGAGAAGAAGTAATCATGGCTGAGCAGGAAAACACCACCCCCGACCCGCTGGAGGAGGCATTCAACGCCCCCGCAGCGGAAGGCCACCCCGAAGCTGAATCGGTCGAAAGCCCCGAGGAAGCTGCGGAAGCCGTCGAGGCTGAGCTCCAGGACGCCGTAGAAGCAGAATCTGCTGATGCGGCACTCGCCGCAGAGCGCCTGGACTCCCTGCTTCGCCTGCAGGCAGAGTTCACCAACTACAAGAACCGCACCGCCCGCGAAAAGGAGCAGCTGCGACTCTTCGTAATCAGTGACCTGGTCGGCGCACTGCTGCCGGTGTTCGACGACATCGACGCCGCACGCAAGCACGGCGACCTGCAGGACGGCCCCTTCGCCTCCATCGCTACCAAGCTCGAAGAGCTGCTCGGCAAGCAGGGCGTGGAGCGTTTCGGTGAAGTAGGCGACGCCTTCGACCCGAACATCCACGAAGCTGTACTGCAGCAGCCCACCGACGAGGTGGCCGAGGATCATGTCTCCATGGTTCTGCGTTACGGCTACCGCGTGAACGACCGTGTGGTTCGTACCGCTCAGGTGGCTGTGGCTGTCGCACCGTAAGGTGGTCGGCTCAGCAATGGCTGAATAACTAACGACGGGCGGGTGCTCTCCCTGATGGGGGAGTGCCCGCCCTGTTGTTTGCCTGGGCTGCTGGCTTGGACTGTTCGCCCGGTGCGCCTGTTCTGCCGGGGTTGTTATACCCGGTGTGTTGGCGCGGGTTTTGGCGAGCTGTGGTGGCGGTTAAAGGCTTGTAGGGGCGCTATTTTTTGGGCTCAGCCCTTTCAAAATTGAGTCAAGTAGACTAAACTTTTATATAGAGTATTAAGACAAGCACGCGGTGCCCCTGCAAGCCGTCCCGTAACCGAGGAGGGCGGCGCATCACCGCAGAAGGAGAAACAAAACATGGCAAGTGAAAACTGGCTAACCGACGACTTTTACAAGGCACTGGGGGTTAGCGAAGACGCAAGCGAAAGCGACATCAAGAAGGCGTACCGCAAGCTCTCCCGCAAGTACCACCCGGACCTGAACCCCGGTGACGAGCAGGCTGAGAAGAAGTTCAAGGAAATCTCCGAGGCCTACGACGTGCTCTCCGACAAGAAGCAGCGAGAGGAGTACGACCAGATTCGCCGCTACGGCGCCGCAGGCATGGGCGCGGGCGGCTTCGGTGCAGGCGGCTTTAGCGGCGGCTACCCCGGCGCAGACGCCTTCGGCGGATTCCGCGGCGGCACCAGCGCCAATATCAACATTGATGACCTGCTCGGCGGCCTCTTCGGTGGTAGCGCCGGTGGCTCCCGACGCTCCGCAGGCTTCACTAGCGCCGACTTCGGCGGCATGGGTAGCGGCTTTGGCAACATGGGTAGCGACTTCGGCGGCGCGCAGCATGCGGCCCCCGAGGAAAGCACCACCAGCACCCGCATCAGCCTCGCCCAGGCATACACCGGCGCAACCGTGACCGTGTTCCTGCCGGACGGCTCCCACACCGAGGCACGCATCCCCGCAGGCATTAAGGACGGCCAGAAGGTCCGCCTGCGCGGCAAGGGCCTGCACGGCGGCGACCTGAAGGTCACCGTGCGCGTTTCCGATGACTCCGTGTACTCGCGCGAGGGCAACAACCTGATTATGCGTGCGCCCGTCACCCTCGCCGAGGCCGTCGACGGCGCAGTGATTGAGGTGCCCCTGCCCGACGCATCCACCGTGAAGCTGCGCCTGGCACCCGGCCAGGTCGGCCGCCGACTGCGCGCTAAGGGCCGCGGCTTCAAGGCTAAGGGCGGCGACGGCGACCTGCTGGTCATCCCCGAAATTGTTCTGCCCACCGAGCTGAGCGCAGAGGCGCAGGAAGCATTCGATAAGTTCGTAAAACTGGCACCGCAGGAGAACCCGCGTAAGGATCTGTTGAAGAAGGCGAAGTAAACCATGGCATCTCGAGAATCATCATCTAAGTCCCGTAGCGGCAAGCCGTTGCACAGCGTGGACCTGCCGGTTTTCGTGATTTCTGTGGCAGCTGAGCTGGCGGGCATGCACCCGCAGACCCTGCGCCAGTACGACCGCATCGGCCTGGTCCAGCCTTCGCGTGCGCCCGGTAAGGCGCGCCGCTATTCGCAGCGTGACGTGAATCGTCTGCAGCAGATTCAGCAGCTCTCGCAGGAGGGCGTCTCCCTGGAGGGTATTCGCCGCATTATTGAGCTGGAGTCCCTCGTGGAGGAGCAGCAGGAGCAGATTGCGGCGCTGCAGCGTCAGGTCGAGGATGCGAAGGTGAAGCTGGGCTTGGCGGAGCGCGTGTTCGCTGCCGGTACCAGCGGCGACGTGGTGCATATTGCCCGCGGTACCCGCCCGGCGCCTCGTCAGCGTTCTTCGGCTGTGGTGTTGTACCGTCAGCGTCACCAGTCGGCTACGGCGGATGATACGAAGCCGCAGCGCTAAACCGGCTAAACCCGCTACACTGGGATAAACGGTTCGGCTGTTCTAGCCTATTTGCGCTAGTCGGCCACCCATATAGGCTTGTGCGTCTTAGCGTTGTGCGAGCGAGGTAGGGTAGACCCCCGCCCGCATGCACTCAGACCCACACACAAGGAGGTGAGGCTCCCCGAATGATCGGGGAGCCTCACCTGCTTTAACGTATGCACTTTGCGCGGTGGCGGGAAATCACCTGGCGGTAACTCTCGCTAACGCTGACCCGCTTACTTGCGGCGGTAGGTCAGATCGTGCGCGCGTCGGCCCGCCTCCTGAGCCTTACGCTCAAAGCTGGTGAGGGTACGACCCTCCCAACGCGGAGCCCAACCACCCAGCGGATCCTCCTCGGTCGCACCGGCGCCGGGGTTCACGTTCTCAAAGTCGGGGTGCGCCTCCAGAACCTCACGCATGACCAGGGCGTACTCCTCCCAGTCAGTCGCCAGGCGCCAAATGCCGCCTGGCTTGAGCACGCGCGCAACCTTATCAGCGAACGCCGGGGACACCAGGCGGCGCTTGTGGTGGCGGGACTTGTGCCAGGGGTCCGGGAAGAACACCCACAGCTCGTCCACGGAGTTCTCCTCAAACATGTTGTCGAGCAGCTCGGGTGCGTTCGCCTGAGCCACACGCACGTTCTCCACGCCGGCGTTGCCCATCTTCAGCAGCAGGTCCGCGATGCCGGGGGTGTACACCTCAACGGCGAGGAAGTTCGCCTCGGGCACCTCAGCTGCGCGGTGCACGATTGCCTCGCCCAGACCGGAACCGATCTCTACGACCTGGTACGCCTCACGGCCGTAAATCTTCACCGGGTCGAAAGTTGCCTCGGGGGACACGGAGGTGTCGGTGCGCAGGCGCGGAATGTCCAGCACATGGGTGGGGGAGTAGGTGTCCCACGCCTTCTGGCGGCGCGCGGTGAGGCGGTCGCCGCGGCGGACGAAGGAGTAGGGCTGGCGGAAGAATTCCTCAGGAACCGGCTTCTTGGCCTTTTCTTCGGTGGATTCGGGTGCCTGGCTAGGCTGCGTGTTCTCAGTAGACATACCTAAAAGAATAGCGTAGCGCCGCTACACCGTGCGGTTTCGCGGCGCGCAGGGCTGGCGTGACGCTGAACTAGCCGGGCGTGAGACTGAACTAGCCGGGAGTATGCCGGTCTGAGAAACACAGAAATTCAGTGCGCAGACAAAAGTGCGGCGGCTCAGGGGTGATGCGAGGCGTGTATCGGGTGAAGGTTGAGAGATGTCACAGGCTCGCCCCGTCCCAATCGTCCCGTCTCAAAAATCTGGTGATGTTGTATTCCTTGTACTTGTGTGGGTATGAGGGGGTAAAATTTGAAATTATGCATTCTCTGCATAACCCTTTATCGGCGATGCAAGAAATCGGAAGCCCCGCGAAATCGGAGCCCACAAGCCCAAGCGCACCGCGCAAGCTATGGATGCGGGAATTTCTCCTCCATACACGCCGCTAAGGATTATGCATGAATACCAACCACCCGGACTCGCCCCCGAGTGAAATTTAGGGCGAATCGACGCAGGAAAGAGAAATACGTGACACAGCAGCCAACGCAGCACAACTCCGTCACCGGCCTAGACTCCGAAGCAGAGCACTCTAAGCTTCAGCGCGGACTAAGCTACCGACACATCCAGCTGATCGCTATTGGCGGCGCCATCGGCACCGGCCTTTTCCTCGGCTCGGCAAAGACCATCGCCTTGACCGGCCCCTCCATCGTCTTTGTGTATGCGATTATCGGGAGCGTTATCTACTTTGTTCTGCGCGCCATGGGCGAGATTCTGCTCTCCAACCCCAAGTACAAGTCCTTCACCGACTTCATCACCGACATCCTCGGTCTGCGCGCCGGCTTCTTCGTCGGCTGGTCGTACTGGTTCTTCTGGGTCGTCACAGGTATCGCGGACGTCATTGCTATTACCGGCTACGTGCAATACTGGCTACCCGACGTGCCCAAGTTTATTCCTGCGCTCACTGTCATCGTGGCGCTACTGCTGCTGAACCTGCCCTCGGTGAAGAACTTCGGCGAAATCGAGTTCTGGTTCGCCGTCATTAAAATCGTCGCCATTGTGCTGCTCATTGTGGTGGGTGCGCTTATGGTCGCCTTCAGCTTCACCTCGCCCGACGGTACTGTCGCCTCCGTAACGAACCTCTGGGATCACCCCGGCCCCTCCGGTAGCGGCATCTTCACTCAGGGTCTGACCGGCTTCCTGGGCGCCTTCCAGATTGCGCTTTTCGCTTTCGTGGGCGCTGAGCTGGTCGGTGCCGCCGTTGCGGAAACCGAGCACCCCGAACGCACCCTGCCCAAGGCAATTAACGCGGTGCCCTTCCGCATTGGCCTCTTCTACGCTATGCCGCTGCTGACCATCCTCGCCGTCACCCCCTGGGACAAGCTGGATAAGTCCATGAGCCCCTTCGTGGGCATGTTCTCCCTGGCTGGCATTGGTATTGCCGCCTCCCTGGTGAACTTTGTGGTGCTGACCTCCGCGGCGTCCTCGGCGAACTCCGGTATTTTCTCGACCTCCCGCATGGTGTACGGCCTGGCGCACGACGGTGCCGCACCCTCCGCACTGGGCAAGCTCACCAAGAACGGTGTGCCCGCGAACGCCCTGTACCTGACCACCGTGATGCTGCTGTTCAGCCTGGTCATGCTGTACGCCGGTAGCGGCATCATGGAGGCGTTCACCGTGGTGACCTCCGTGGCGTCGATGATGGGTATCTTCACCTGGAGCATGATCCTGATTGCGTACCTGGTGTACCGCAAGAAGTTCCCGGAGCGCCACGAAGCGTCCGAGTATAAGATGCCCTGGGGTATTGGCATGAGCTGGTTTGGTCTGGTCTTCTTTGCCGTGATGGTTTACGCCCTGAGCCTGTACCCGGATACCGCTGTCGGTCTGGCTCTGACCCCCGTCTGGTTCATTGCTCTGGCTATCGGCTACGAGATCCTGACTCGCCGTCACGCTGCCAAGCGTGCCCGCGCGTTGACTTCTGAAAACACTGCTGACGAGGCTTCTCAGAAGTAATTTTATTCTTGCTTTGGTGCGTATTGGTATAGCGTTCAAGCCCCGTTTTCACATTCTTTTCGGATGTGGAAGCGGGGCTTGCGTGTGTTTCGGGGTGCGATGGGGGGGATAGTTCACGCCGGGTAGTATGACCTAAATAATAGACATAAATCACAATTTTTGCTGAAAATCCACCCCTGAACCCCCAATACCCTGTAGAATAACTATTCAAATAGCTGCGAGAGCTCCCAGAAAAACTCCGCGTTAGTCGATAGCGTGACACTTCCGAACACAGCGCGGTAACTGGTAGAGCCCCAGTCGCGCCCCGAAATCCGGGGCCGCCCCGCAAAGTAACTAGCCGCATATTCATACAGAGATTCTGTCTGCTGCGATATGACAGTTGTTATCCAGCAACGGCACATGCGGTACGGGGTACCAACCGCAGAAAAGAGGACGTCGTGACTGAACAGAACAACGTCAGCCTGAATCCTAAAGCTCCCGAACAGGGAGAACGACTGCACCGCGGTCTGAGCAACCGCCACATCCAGCTCATTGCAATCGGCGGTGCCATCGGCACCGGCCTGTTCATGGGCTCCGGCCGCGCCATCTCCATGGCAGGCCCCTCCGTGATTTTCGTGTACATGCTTATTGGTGCCGTCATCTTCCTGGTGCTGCGAGCCATGGGCGAGATCCTTCTCTCCAACCTGAAGTACAAGTCCTTCTCCGACTTCACCACCGACCTGGTCGGCCCCATGGCCGGGTTCTTCCTCGGCTGGTCCTACTGGTTCATGTGGGTGGTCACCGCCGTCGCGGATATCATCGCAATTGTTGGCTACCTGCGTATGTGGTGGCCCGACCTGCAGGCATGGATTCCGGCGCTCGCCGTCATCGGTGTTCTGCTGACCCTGAACCTGGTGTCCGTGAAGAACTTCGGCGAAATCGAATTCTGGTTCGCCATGATCAAGATTGTCGCCATCGTTGCCCTGATTATTGTTGGCGGCGGCATGGTCGCTATCGGCTTCACCTCGCCCAGTGGCGCGCAGGCATCCGTCGCAAACCTCTGGAACGACGGCGGTATGTTCCCGAACCACTTCATCGGCTTCCTCGGCGCATTCCAGATTGCCGTCTTCGCGTTCATGGGCTCAGAGCTCGTCGGTACCACCGCGGCAGAAACCAAGGACCCCGAAAAGACCCTGCCCAGGGCAATCAACGCCGTGCCGGTGCGCATCATGGTCTTCTACGTGGGTGCGCTCGTCACCATCCTGATGGTTACCCCCTGGCGCCTCGTCAGCCCCGATAGGAGCCCCTTCGTCGCCATGTTCACCCTGGCGGGCCTGGGCATCGCCGCGCACATCATCAACTTCGTGGTGATTACCAGCGCAACCTCCTCGGCGAACTCCGGTATCTTCTCGACCTCGCGCATGGCCTTCGGCCTGGCCCGCGAGCGCAGCGCACCCGCGTTCCTGGGTAAGGTTTCCAAGGCCGGCGTGCCGCGTAACGCGCTGTTCCTCTCGGCCGTGATGCTGCTGTCCTCCATTGTGCTGCTCTACGCGGGTGACTCGATTTCTAGCGCGTTCAACCTGGTCACCACCGTGGCTGCGGTACTCGTGATTTTCGCGTGGGCGATGATCATGGTCAGCTACCTGATGTACCGCAAGAAGTTCCCCTCGCGCCATGCGAAGTCGAAGTTCCGCCTGCCCGGCGGCCGTTTCTCCGCGTGGCTGTCTCTGGTGTTCTTCGCCTTCACCATCGGCGTGCTGGCCATGGATGAAGAAACCCTCAGGGGTCTGCTCGCGATGCCCGTCTGGTTCGCGATTCTGGGCATTGGTTGGTTCTTCAAGCGCCGCGCGGATGCACGCCGCCACGAGGCGATTTCGACCCGCACCGCGCAGATTGCGATTGTGGAGGCGTCCGAGATTTTCTCGGCACGCTAAGCCGTATCTACTATCTGCGCCGGCTATCGGTGCCGGCTGCCGCAGCTGGTATCCCGTGCATGCGTAAAGCCCGCGCCCCCACCTCCTTTGCAGGAGGTGGGGGCGCGGGCTTTCGCTATCTCCAGGGATGAACCCGAGAGGCTCTAGAGATGAACTCGAGAGGCTCGCGGGAGTGCGCTTAGAGAGGCGCCACCTCAGCCTCTTCGGCAAGCGGGTCGTTGTCGTCATCGGTGCGGTAGAAATCCCAGCGTTCACAACCGCAACCCGAACGCATCGCCTCAATGACGGCGGCAGCTGCCTCCAGCGGGTCGAGCGCGTGCAGGTTCCACAGCGCATGCACCGGTACCGGGTGCCTCCAGCCGTGCTCCTGCAGGAACTCCGGGTCGAAGGCGGGCAGCGCCTCGACGGCGGGTTCAAGCTCGCAGAGGAAACCGGTGGGGGAGCGGAAAACCGTCACCACGGGGGTCGGGTCGGCATCTTCCAGGCAGGCTCCGTCGAAGAAGTAGTAGGTGCTCAGACGGCGGTTCCAGGCAAGCTGCGCGAGGCGTTCGCCGAAGACTTCCACCGTCTGCTCCCACTGGGTGCGGTGGTACGCCGCCAGGTCGGTGTGGGCGGTCTGCACCACGCCGATGCCCTGCTCGGTGAGTTCGCGGGCGCTCAGACGCGCGGGCTCTGCCGGTTCCGCCGGTTCTGCGGGAGCGCCCGCAGGGGAGCCGCCGTCCGGGGTATCCAACTCTGCTAGTTCTGCTTCGGTGAGCTCAGCGTTAGCCAACTCAGCGTTAGTCAGCTCAGCATCGAGGAGCTCAAGCTCCTCAGCGGCACTCAACTCGGCCTCATCCGACTCAGCGGCGCTCGCCTCCACAGCAGCTGCGTTTGCTTCGTTCTTCGTCCACAGGCGCAGCTCGCGGGCAATCTGCGTGCGTCCGCGATGCAGAGTCGTCTGCCAGGAGCCGAACTTGGCGCGTACCGCACCCAGCGGCGGCACCTCACCAATCAGAGTGGGAATGGTCGACCAGTAGCCGTAGTTCAGCGCCGTCGGCTCGCGGTCGTAGCGGGCGCAATAGCTCAAAAACAGGCTCAGAGTCTTCGGCGCAAAATCCTCGGGTACCGCCGCGGCGTCGATATACCACTCGTTTTCGAGCGCCTCCGCCGGGTAGATGCCGGTGCGGAGCATGCCCAAGGACCAGTCGCCGTCACCGAGGTAATCGTTGACGGTCTGAGCCGGTGCCGGCCACGCCGATTCGCCCTCCATGCTGGAGGCAAACAGGGTGTACAGGCTACCGCCCTCGGTGCCGATTTCTTTCACACCGCGCTGCCGGATGTCCTCGAGGGTCTGCGCGTACGCCTCTTCCTCCAGCTGGGAGTAGGGGTGCGCGGCAAGGTACTTGAGCGTTGCGCCAATCTTCGCCAGAACGTGCGCAATGTCTTCATTGCTGAAGTGGCGTGCCTCCAGCGCGGACGGCAGGTCGTGAATAATATCGCAATCAAGAATCAGTGCCGCGTACTCGGGCTCCGGAGGCAAATCGTAGGCTTCCGCGAAAACGTACCAGAGGCCGCATGCGAGTATCGTGTAGCTCGGAGCGTCTGCCGTGACCGGGCCAAACTGCCAGATGCCGGAGCTCAGCGCATAGTTCAGGTACTTCTTGTTGATGTGCGGGTACAGAAAGTTGAGGCGGCGGAGAACCTGGGTAGGGGTGAACCCCAGCGCGGCGAGTTCGGCGATGAGTTCCGCGTACTCGTCGTGAAAATCTAAGTAGCCCTCCGGCGCGTTTGATAGCGCGGCTTGTTCGCGCATGGGTCCCTCTTTCATCTGCGGGATGTGGCGGCACCTTGTCGTACCGTGCCGCCGAAACCCTGAACGTGTGCACGCAGATAAGGGTGTTTGCGTGGCGTGAGTCCAGCTCTTATCTGCACGAATAAGAGATATTTTTTCAAAAAAATATGCTCTTTTATCTAAATTTATCGCTGAAACTAAGCACTATTCAAATACGTGAACCCCTAACACGGTTTCTTACGGAAAGATGACAATATTTAGCGCACCCACAGGGCAAAATGTGCGTAAAGACTCGTAATCTGCACTAGAAGATGCGATAGAAAAATACGCTTACCCGCACCCGCACAGGCGAGCAAAATACGCCCCGCGCTGACTCTTTTCTCAGCATTACCGGCCAACCCATGAGCCGCGGCGAAATATGCGAAACTGGAAGGATGAGCGAACACCCCCTCCCGAGCAGCATCCGCCCGCGCGCGGATCGAGCTGCAGACCCCGCGCCCAGCAGCGCCGCCGGCAACGAACCCAGCAGTGCCGCACACCGCGAAAAACACGAAACCGGCGGCAAGACTGAGCAGCCCGCCGAGCACCTCATCAACGCGCTCGCCATAGAAACCGGCATTGCGCCGCACCGCATCCGCGCAGCCGTGGCGCTGCTTGACGCCGACAACTCCGTACCCTTCATCGCCCGCTACCGCAAAGAAGCGACGGGCGCGCTCACCGACACCCAGCTGCGCACCATCCAGTCGCGCCTGGGTCAGCTCCGCGCCCTCGAAGAGCGCCGCAACCGCGTGCTCGAAGCGCTCACTGAACGCGCCGACGAAGGCCTCATCGACCCGCTCACCCTGCTGCAGCTGCGTTCCTCGCTCATGAACGCCGCCACCATCGCAGACGTGAACGCCATCTACGCCCCGTACCGCAGCGAGCGCGTGACCCGCGCCCAGATGGCGCGTGCCGCCGGGCTTGATTCCCTCGTCGAAGACCTGCTGGAGGTGCCCCTCGCCGAGGCGCACGCCATCGCCGCCGCATACATTACCGACGGCACCGAGGACGAGGACGAGGACGAGAGCATTGAGGTTGCAGAGGCGGACGAAGCCCTGCAGATTCACAGCGCCGAAGAGGCTCTCGACGGTGCCCGCGCGATCCTGATTGACCGCGCCCTCACCGACCCGGTGCTGAGCGAAAAGCTCCTCAAGCGCCTGCGTGAAGGCGGCGTGATTGAATCCCGCGTAATTGCCGGTCAGGAAAGCATTGGTGCGAAGTTCTCCGACTATTTCGCCTTCTCGGACCGTATTCGTTCCATTCCGCCGCACCGCGTGCTGGCGCTGCACCGCGCCAAGGATGCCGGCGTGGTGCGCCTCAAGGTGGATGTGGCACCCGCCCCCGTGGCGCTCAGCCGCTTGCGCGGTGCCGCCCGCGCCGAAGCCGAGGCCGCCGCCGAAAATTACGAGAACGTCCGTTCTGCATACGAGCGTGAAGTCGCCGCCGCGCTACGCATCCCCGTGCAGGTGCTCAACACCGTCGACGACGAAGACCGCGTACTCGGCTGGCTCGCCGCCACCGTGCGCACCGCATGGCGCAGCCACCTGCGCCCGCGCCTTGCCGAACGCATCCGCCACCAGCTACTCGACGCCGCCGCACAGCACGCGACCGAGGTGTTCGCCTCCAACCTGCGCGATATTCTGCTCGCCGCACCCGCCGGACACAAGACCACCCTCGGCCTGGACCCGGGCCTGCGCCACGGCGTGAAATACGCCGTAGTCGACGGCACCGGTGAGCCGCTGCGCGTGGGCACCGTCTACCCGCACGCCCCGCGCAACCAATGGGCAGAAGCACTGCGCGAGCTCGCCGCCGCCTGCCGCGAGCACGGCGTGGAACTCATCGCCATTGGCAACGGCACAGCAAGCCGCGAAACCGACAAGCTCGCCAGCGAACTGATCCGCACCCTGCGCGAGGAAGGCGCAGAAGCACCCCAGAAGGTGACGGTCTCCGAGGCGGGCGCCTCCGTCTACTCCGCCTCCGCCCTCGCCGCCGCCGAACTGCCCGACTACGACGTGACCGTACGCGGCGCCGTCTCCATTGCACGCCGCCTGCAGGACCCGCTCGCCGAGCTCGTCAAAATCGACCCGCAGTCCATCGGTGTGGGCCAGTACCAGCACGACGTGCCGCCCGCCGCCCTGCGTCGCGCCCTCAACGACACCGTCGAAGACTGCGTGAACGCCGTGGGCGTGAACCTCAACAGCGCCTCCGTGCAGCTACTCGCGCATGTGGCGGGCGTGGGCACCGCAACCGCCGAACGCATCGTCGCCTACCGCACCGAACACGGCGCCTTCACGAACCGTCAGCAGCTGCTGAACGTGCCGCGACTGGGTGCGAAAACCTTCCGCCAGGCGGCTGGATTCATCCGCATCCGCGGCGGTGAGGAGCCGCTGGACGCCTCCGCGGTGCACCCGGAAGCCTACCCGCTCGCGCGCCGCATTATTGCCGACGCGCAGGCACGCAATGGCGCCCACTGGGTTGCCGGCGCCCTGGGAACCTCGGACGGAACCGACCCGCTCGCCGGGCTGAACCCCGCCGACTACGTGCAGGACAGTCACGAACAGGACAGCCACGTGCCGGAGAGTGTGGAAGCCACCGCCGGCGTGTACACGGTCGAGGACATCTTCACCGAGCTGCGCCGCCCCGGCCTGGACCCGCGCGGTAGCTTCCGCACCGCCCGCTTCTCCGAATCCGTCTCCCACTTCGAGGACGTACGCCCCGGCATGGTGCTCGAGGGCACCGTCTCGAACGTGGCGGCATTCGGCGCGTTCGTGGATATTGGTGTGCACCAGGACGGCCTCGTGCACATCTCGCAGATGAGCCGCGGCTACGTGGCGAACCCGCACGATATTGTGCGCAGCGGCGACATTGTGCAGGTGCGCGTGGTGGAGGTTGACCCGGTACGCCGCCGCATCTCCCTCTCCCTGCTGGTGGAGGACGAGAACTAGCGGTGAAAGATAAGCTGCGGAGCGCTCGCTAAGGATAGCTCTACAAAAACCATCCAATCCGAGAACTCCAATCCGAGAACGAGCGTTCGCTAAAACTCAATCCTGAGAACGCAATAAAGCCCCGACAAGCACTATCTGTGCCTGTCGGGGCTTTACTCTGCCTAGCTTCAAGCCCCTAGACGCGGGACTCTACGCTCCAGCTTAGAAATCAATGTTCGCCGGGTCAGCGCCAATACGACCCTCGGGGCTGGAAAGCGCATCCACAGCCGCGATGTCCTCGGCGGTCAGCTTCACGTTCACCGACGCCAGGTTCTCCTCAATGCGGGAGGGGGTCGCGGACTTCGGGATAGCCACGGTGCCCTTAGCCAGGTGCCATGCCAGCACGACCTGCGCGGGGGTTGCGCCGTGGCGCTCCGCAATCTCAGCCAGCACGGGGTTCTGCAGCAGATCGCTACCGTTGCCCAGCGGGCTCCATGCCTGAGTCGCGATGCCGTACTCAGCGTGAACAGCACGCAGCGCCTCCTGCGAGAAGTAAGGGTGCAGCTCAACCTGGTGGATGACCGGAACCACGCCGGTCTCCTCGATAATCTCGCGCAACTGCTCCTCGGGGAAGTTCGAAACACCAATCGAACGGACCTTACCCTGCTTCTGCAGCTCAATCAGCGCACGCCAGGAATCCAGGTACAGACCCTGCTGCGGCTTAGCCCAGTGAATCAGATACATGTCAACGTAGTCGGTACCCAGCTTCTCCAAGGAAGCCTCGAACGCCTCGAAAGCGCTCTCGTAACCCTGGTCAGAGTTCCACAGCTTGGTGGTGAGGAAGATGTCTTCGCGAGCCACGCCGGAGTTAGCGATAGCGCGGCCCACGCCCGCCTCGTTGCCGTAGCTAGCGGCGGTGTCGATGTGGCGGTAGCCGATCTCCAGGGCGGTGCTCACAATCTTCTCGGCGACCTCGTCCTCAATCTGCCATACGCCGTAGCCCAGCTGCGGAATGGATCGGCCGTCGTTGAACTTTACATTGGGTACGTTGTAGCTCATGATGCTCCTTTTGAATCTGTGGGGAGGCGGCGCCTCCGTAAGTAGTCGTACCAGGTTACGCCTCAGAGCCCCCGTTGAGAAGGGCCACAGCAGAATCGGGCGTGAATCTAGCCCGAGGCGTAACCAAGTAACGAAAAATGACGGGCGTCAGGCATATCAGCAGACCCGAAGTCTACCGCTCAGTCTGGAAGGTGGCTACCGCTCGACAGCCGGCGCAAAGAGCTCACGCACATCCTCAGCCGTCACCGCCGCGGAGGCGAACTCGCCCTCACCGACCACCGCATCGAAGAGCGCGGCCTTCGACTCCTTGAGCTGCATGACCTTCTCCTCAATGGTGCCCTCGGCAACCAGACGGTAGACGTGCACCTCCTTGTCCTGGCCGATGCGGTGAATACGGTCCACCGCCTGCTGCTCGGCGGCGGGGTTCCACCACGGATCCATGATGAACACGTGGTCCGCCTCGGTCAGGTTCAGGCCGAAACCGCCAGCCTTGAGCGAAATGAGGAACACCGGCTCCTGCCCGCTCGTAAACGCCTCGATAACCTCGGCACGGTTGCGGGTAGAACCGTCCAGGTACAGGTGACCGATGCCCTCCTTAGCCAGGCGTGCCGAAATGCTCTTGAGGTAGCCGGTGAACTGGCTGAACACCAGCACTCGGTGGCCCTTCTCGAGCAGGTCGGGCAGCTGCTGAACCAGGTAGTCACGCTTGACCGACGACACCCCGGCGTAGGCTTCCGGATCAATCAGCGCGGCATCGAGCGCTAGACGGCGTAGCAGGGTCAGCGACTGGAAGATCGTGAACCGGTTCTTGTCCATATCCTCCAGTAGACCCAGCACCTTCTGACGTTCACGCTGCAGATGCGTGTCATAGATGCGGCGGTGACCGGGAGCCAGTGGCAGGTTCACGCGCGTATCGTTCTTCGCCGGAAGCTCCGCCGCCACCAGCTCCTTGGTGCGGCGCAGCATGAGCGGGCGGATGCGCCGGCGCAGACGAGCAGCCGTCGCCGCGGCTTGCGCCGGGTCCTCACCGGACTCCGCCGGGCGAGCGTACAGGTCACGGAACGCACGGGCTGAGGGGAACAGGCCATCCGCCACAATCGCCAGCAGCGCCCACAGCTCCATGAGGTTGTTCTCAATGGGCGTGCCGGTCATCGCGATCTTGGTGCGGGCGGGCATCGCGCGGGCGATGGACCAGGCGCGGGTGCCGGTGTTTTTGACGAATTGCGCCTCGTCCAGCAGGAGCGCACCCCAGCCTTCGGGGGCGGACTGCTCGCCCGTGGAATCGTCAACGGTACGGCCTAGCGTGCGGGCGTAGCCGGTGTAGGCGTCCTCGTCCATACGCAGCAGCGTGTAGCTGGTCAGTACCAGGTGCGCCCCGGCGATGCGCTCAGCCAGCGGGGTCTTACCTGCGGTGGTTTCGGTGATGGTCACGACCTTCGCTTCGGGCAGGAAGCGTGTCGCCTCCGCCGCCCAGTTGGTAATCACGGAGGTCGGCGCAACCACGAGGAAGGGCGCGAACGGCTCGACGCTCTCACCGCGCTCGGCAGCACGTTCGGAGGCAGCACGATGCTCCTCGATCGCGTGGGCGAGCAGGGCGAGAGCCTGCACGGTCTTACCCAGACCCATATCGTCGGCGAGAATACCGCCCAGACGCTGCTCATACAGGAACGACAGCCACTGGAAACCTTCCACCTGGTAGGGGCGTAGGGTCGCCTGCAGGCCGGTGGGTACCGGGCAGCTCGGAATAATCTGGCGGGAAGTCTTCTTGCGAGAGGTCTTCTGGAGCGCGGGGGAATCCTGCGTGCCCTTGTCAAGGGTCTGTTCAGTGCCCTTTTCAGCGCTCTCTTCGGCATCTTCCAGGCCCTCAACCAGCTCCAGTAGCGAACGCACCTGAGCGTCCCACCGCGCGGTCGTATGCACGCTCGCCGCCAGCGACTCCAGCTCAGAGAATAGTCCCGCCTGGTGGCGGTTAATGCGCAACTCACCGCCCGCATCGTCGAGTTCGCGAGCCTCCGCGATGAGGGTGCGCAGGGTCTTAAACTCGGGTCGACGCAGCGAAAAATAGGTACCGTTACCGAGCAGAATACGGTCTGCCCCGCGATCGAGTGCCTCAAAAATCTGCGCAAACGGCACGGTCCAGTTATTGACCTTTACCGCAATGCCCAGGCCGAACCAGTCGCGAGAATTGCCCTCGCTCACGGTGATTTCAATGAGCGCGTCAGTTGCCTCCACGAACTGTGGCGGGGTGCCATTAAAACGCACCTGAACAGCGGAAACACGGCGAAGCTTCGGCAGAATCGCGCTGAGCAGCTCGCGGGTTTCCCAGCCTTCGATGCGGCGCTCCTCCAGCCCGGAAAGCGCCGGGTGGGCGGCAAGAATGGCGCGTACCGAACGCAGTACGCGCGCCTCAAAACGCTCGTCGCGAATCTCGCCGCCCTCTTCACCGGGGTAACCGAAAACGGGCAGGGAGTACACATCGGAGCCGGCCGCAGGATTCTGTGTGCTCGCCTCTTGCGCGCTCGCCTCCTCTGCACTGTCCTCCGCGAAGGGGTTCAGTGGGTACTCCCAGTGCCAGCTCAGCTGCGCGTCGTGGCGTACCTGCTCGTCAAAGCTGATTTCAAGCACCAGATGCGGCGGCTTCACGCGCGGCAGCGCCAGCGCAGGATCGGGGGTCAGCGAGGGAATGGAACGGCTGAGCGCGGGCAGATACTCCTTCTGGAACGTGGCGCGTTCCGCGGCGGGAATGTGCACGGTTCCGGCGCTAATGAGCGATTCGGAGGCGGCATCGAGCGGCTCGACCAGGGGGATGAGCGCCAGCTCCACGCCCTCGGGCAGTTCGGGCACGGCGGGGGAGTAGCGCACCCGCTCACCCTGTACTGGGGCAATCGTCGGTGCGCTATTCTCGGCTTCCTCAGTCGGCGCCTTCAGCGCGTCCTTTTGCACGAAAGATTCGCGGCCCACTTCATCCAGTGCGCCGGGGCGCGCGGTCTTCCAGTGCACCGCCTTTGCCGCCTGCTCGTACTCCTGCTGTGCGAGCCCGCCCAGGGCAAAGAAACCGGTGCGCGGGGTGCCGATGGGGTGGCAGTGCGCGGCGGGCAGCCAGAGCTGGCGCAGCAGTTCGCCTTCGCGTCCTTCCCAGCTGAGCGCGGCTTGAAGTTGCAGGCCGGCGCCTTCTGCGTGCTTCTCAGCGCTGGCGTGCAGGCGCACCTGTGCCGGGCTCAGCACGGCGTAGTTCACCTCGCGACCGTTGATCAGCAGGGGCAGGCCAATATCCTCCGCGCGGGCGAGTACATCCCAGAGCAGAGTGGAGGCAGATGCGCTAATCGAAATCCAGTCGCGGTGCGAGGAATACATGTTCTGCCAGGGGCGGGCAATCGAGTAGAGCTCGGCGAAGAATCGTTCGTGTTCGGGGTAGATTTCGTGCCGTCCGACGGGTCCGCCCACGCTGGAGGCGAAGGTTTCCCAGCTGAGTCCGCCCTTGATCCAGCGCCCGGTTTTGGACGCCATGAGCGGGCGGGCGAGCAGGTTAATGCTGGGGGTTGCCCCGGGCATATTGCGGCCGCGCGCGTAGGAGCCGGAGACGCTCAGTGAGAAATCCAGGGCACCGCTCACGCGCATCGAATCAATGCCCGCAAGGTCCTGACGTGCGGAAAGAACGGAGGAGAGATCGCGTCGCCATGCCGAGATTTTGGTGGCGGACGCCTCTGCCTGCAGGCTCGGGGAGGCGCCTAGCTCGTTGAGCGCAAAGCTTCCCTGGGGGTTTTCGGGCTCGACAGCCGCTGCATCGGGTGCGGGTAGTTTTGCCGCGGTGGTGAGCGCACCGGAGGCACGTAGCGCCGCAAGCGGGTCGGCGGACTTCTTCGCCTCCGCAATATCCGCGCTCTTTGAACCTGCGGATCCCTTTGCCTCTGCCGCGTCCTTCGCAGCGGCACCCTCCGTTGCGGCACCGGGTACGCCGACCGGTCCGGGGTGTTCGCTGAGTGCCTTTTTCGCTACGGAGGCGCGGTCGAGCGCAGTGAGCATGAGCGCTACGGCGTGCTTGCAATCGGTGAGCACGGGGCAGGTGCAGCGGGCGGTGAATGTTGCGGAGCCACTGACGGCGGGGAAGAAGCGAACGGTCACTTCGTAGGGGATGATGGTGCTTCCGTTGACGAGCCCGGTGAGGGTGCGCTCGTCTTCGTCGTAGCTGTAGCGGATGACTTCGCGGTTGCGCTGGTAGGCGAGGCCGCGCTGGTAGGTGCGGTGCCCGGCCTGGCGAATGATCTGCGGTACGGTGACGGGAATTTCGGGGAAGGGGTTGTTGGCGCTCACCAGCTCATTATCGCGTATTGTGCGGGCTTGCGCCTTGTCGCCGGTCATTTGCTGGCGGCTGCCGGGCTGGCTGTCAGACTGGCTGCTGGAGCGACTATTGAGCGGTGGTTTGGGGTGTATTCCGTATTTGTGGTGGGGGAGTTTTTAACGCATAAAAACACCGGTATTCACATAAGATATTCCGCGCAGTATCAAAAATTCACCCCATTTAAAACTTTCCCACAAGCCAAAATGCTAATAATCTAAATCTCTTTCAAAAAACGCTTTACTTAACTTGAGAAAATGCTGTAAGCTAAACCCAGCTTCAAGAGTTTCGACTGATAAGCTCCGACTATGGTCGAACGCCAACCCCATGTTCACGGGTGGCTCGGATGACGAAGCGGTTTGTATTCACCACCGGAATAACCGGTGGTAATTGGTACAGACAAGAGCAACGCGAAAGGATCGCGCCACTCACGGCGCAGGTTGTCACATGTACAACGGCTCTGCAACCGAAGCAGCAATCTCTCTGAACCCCTCCCGCTCCTACCAGGAAAGCCTGCGTGCCGCAGCTGTCCCCGCGCGAGGCGGATACACCGCAGTCAGCATTGACGATTACTCCCGCATTTCTTCTAAGCGCGACGAGTTCCTGAACTTCCTTCTTCTGCCGAACCCCGAGGGCATCCCCGCTATTCAGTACGCCGGTCTGCGCGTAGCGTAGCATTAGGGGTATGAATTTCTCCGGTATGCTCCTGGACTCCGACGTTCTTGCGGAGATCCGTAAGGCGGATCCTGATCCCGCCGTGGTCGCTTTTCTGCGCCGCCGCTCGTTCCGACACATGTACATTTCCGTGCTGAGTATTGGTGAGCTGAAGGGCCTGTACCCCTACCCGGAAACTGATCGTTGGATTACCGAACTTCTTGAGCGCTTTGGCGACCACGTTATTAATGTGGATGCGCATGTGAGCCTCGAGTGGGCTGGTCGTCAGGCGCCGCTCGGTGTGCATGCCGTGGGTCGTGATGATGCCGGTCCGCTGCCTACCGCCGCCCTGGAGGGTCTGATGGCGGCGAGCGCGAGTGCCTATGATTTGGAGCTGATTTCTTCTAAGGCTCAGGTGTACCGCGCCTGGGGTGTTCAGGCTTCCAACCCGTGGACTGAGGATTAAAACTTTGCCGGATGCGCGTCCTCGCGTGCATCCCTGTGTGAATAGTTGTGAGAACCCGCTTTCGAGTGTTAATCGGAGGCGGGTTTCGTCGTTAATTCGTGGCATGATTGAAGGACGATGAAAAGCACCTCACCTATCTCGCGTTATTCCATGCCCATGCCTCTGTGGCTTCAGGGTGTTGTTGAGCTAATTGTTACTGCCCTGTTCTCTGCTGTTGCCGTGTTTGCGGCGATGTCTGCCGTGTGGGCGACCAAGGGTTTTGGCGACATGGAGTTCTCCTCCGTGGCCGCCATGTCGGCGCACCTGTGGCTTCTGATTCACGGTGTTCCCCTGGATCTTGCGGCTGCTTTTGGTGCTTCTGCCGGCACGATGACGCTGGTGCCGCTGGGTTTGAGTATTCTGCCGCTGCTGCTCTGTTATCGTTCGGGTCGTCGCTTGGCGCGTGCCTCGTATGAGGGTGAGTTTTTGATTCCGGTGCTGTCCGGTTCGGTGACCTATGCGCTGATTAGCTCGGCGATGTACGGTTGGGCGAGTCCGCATCCTCAGCCTCTTCAGGCGTTGAATGCTGCCCTGGTGCCTTTGGGTATTGTGGTGGCTGGTCTGATGTGGGGTGGCTACCGTGAGGCGCGTTCGCTCTCGCGCATGGTGGGTGTTGATACTGCGGAGCAGATTTCGCAGATGAGTCAGTATTCGCGTTGGGCGGGTTCGTACGCCTGGGCTGTGGTGCGTGCTGCGGTGGTTGCTTTTGTGGCGCTGATTGGTCTGGGTGCGGTGCTTTTGGGTATCGGTATTTTGGCGGGCTGGTCGCAGATCGTTGCCACCTACCAGGAGCTGCACGCGGGCGCTGTGGGTGATACTGCGGTGACTCTGCTGCAGCTGGGTTTCTTGCCGAACCTGGTAATCTACGCGATTGCGTGGTCGACCGGTGCCGGTTTCTCCTTTGGTGCGGGCACCTCGGTTGGTTTGACCAGTAGCGATGCTGGTACTTTGCCGATGCTTCCGATTTTGGGCGCTGTGCCCGAGTCGTTGGGCACATTTGGTCTGGTGGGTTTGCTGGTGCCACTGGTTGCCGGTGCGATTGCTGGCTGGTGGTTCTTGCGTGAGGGTGAGGATCACCTGGATGAGTGGGTTGCTCTGAAGGTTCCGTTCCGCCCGCTGTCTGCGCTGATTTCTGCAGTGGTGCTGGGTGTGATGACCGGTATTATGACGTCGTTTGGTGCCCTGTGGCTGGGCTGGATTTCGTACGGTTCTCTGGGCATTGGTCGTTTTACGGAGGTTGGTGCTGAGCCGCTGACTTTTGCGGCGCATACCGCGTTGACGGTGGGTGCCGGCGTGACTTTCGGTATGTTGCTGAGCCGTGCCCTGGTGCCGGATAGTAGCCGTGAGCTGCCTCGTTTTGCGGATGAGCGCCCGAACCTGGGTGAGCGTCTGATGAGTTTTACTGCTTCGGCCCGTGAGCGTTTTGCACAGGGCCGTGAGCGTTTTGCGGAGCGTCGTGAGCGTTTTGCGGAGCGTCGTGAGCAGCGTGCCCAGGAGCGTGCGGAACGTGCACAGCGTGAGGCTGAGGAAGCCGCTGAGCGTGAAGCTGAAGAGGCGGCTGCGCGTGAAGCCGCTGAGCGTGAAGCTGAGGAGGCGGCACGTGCGCAGGCTTCCGAGCACGTTGCTGAGCCCGAGCGGTCTGTAGCATCTGAGCAGTCTGTTGTATCTGAGGTGGCGACCGGTCACGTTCCGGTGCATCCGCAGGAGCCTGTGGTTGCCGTCCCCGTGGAGGCGACCGAACAGCTGGCGCAGCGTGCGGCGGCGGATGCTTTCGCTGAGATTGTTGCAGAGCGCGAAGAGGCGGCTGAAGAGCCTGTAGTAGCAGAATCCACTGCGGACGCTACTCAGGAGTCTGTCTCCGAAGAGCTTATTGCGCAGGAGAGCTCTGCTGAGGAGTACGAGCCGATTGAGGCCGTTCAGCAGGTCGATTACCTGCACTCTGCACATGCTGGCTCTGCACATGCTGACTCTGCGCATGCTGAGGATTACGAGAGTATCGAAGCTTCTGTTGAGCCTGCCTCCAGCGAGCACGCTACTTATGAACACACTGCTTATGAGCCCGCCCTGTACGCTCACGACCCCTCCGATGAGCAGACCCGCGAGCTGATTCAGGAGCCCGTCTACGAGGCTGCTGAACCTGTTGAGCGTGAGGACGCTGTCGAAGAGCCCGCAGAGCAGGCGCTGCGTTCGAAGGGCCGCGCGATCCGCATTATGGCGTACTTCGGCTTTGGTCTTGAGCAGCCCGCCGCAGCGCAAGATGACTCAGCGCAGGATAGCTCAGCCGATGCCGCTCACGCCGCATCCGCCGCGCAGGATTCCGCTCGGGACCGTGCCAATGACCGCGCGCATGAGCGTGAGCAGAAGCGCGAGGCGAAGAAGGCGGCTAAGGCGGCACGCAAGAAGCAGAAGAAGGACTCAGAGCGCGACTTTGTGGATCGCGAACTGGATGTCCTCTCTGCTGATCAGGCGATGAAGCGCATCTTTGAGGTTCGTAGTCAGACCGGAGTGCTTCCGCTGGTGACCGATGAGGCGTCTACCGTGGAGCTGCCCCCGCTGGATGTCATCTCCTCGAAGTCCCAGGGTTCTAGCGGCCAGGGTTCTAACGCGCGCAAGAAGAACTAACGCGCGGCTGAAGAGCTAGAGCTGGACGCGCCGGTGAGCTTGTCCATCGTGCCCTGGAACTTCTCGTCGCAGGTGGACATGTCGGTCTGAGTCAGCGCGGCGGCGCGGCACTCACGGTACTCCTGCGCGCCGGGCATGAAGGCGAGGCCAATGCCACCGAGCAGGGTCATAGCGCCGTAGATAATGCTGACGCCTGCGGCAATGTAGAAGAACCAGGGGCCGCGGTAGATTGCGGTGCGCACAATCGCAATAATGCTCAGGGTAATGCCGGCGAGCGCGAAGAGGAAGAGCGCCAAGAAAAGCGGCATCGTGGAAAGCACGAAGGAAGACGCCGCAAAAATCACCAGCGCGGCAACAATCAGCATGAGCGAGGTGCGAATATTCGCTTTCTGCTGTTCGATGGGGTCGATGGGCTTGCGCGGCTTCTTGCCCTGAGGTCCCCGAGGCTGCGGCATCATGTTCTGCGGTGCCTGCTGCGGCGCTCGCGGTGGAACCTGCTGGTTCTGCGGTGCACCGTTGTTCGGGGTGGGCTGCTGCGGGGTGTCGTTCGGAGTGTTGTTCGGGGTGTTCTGCGGGGGAGTAGACATACCTATAAGGGTACCGCCCCGTCTGCCCGTGACCTATTGAGTTTGCGACCTGTTGAGTTTGCGTCCGGTGAACCCCAGTGAGGATTCGTCTCGCCGGGGTTTCTTTGTGCTCGCCTTTGGGCTTTAGGCGTGTTGTGAACCTCTTACCCCCTTTGGATAAGGGTGTGAGACGGGTTATACTAGTCGGGTGCGAATTGTGGTTATGGTATCCGGCTCCGGAACGAATCTTCAGTCCATCCTCGACGCTGTAGCAGCGGGCGAGCTTCCCCTCGACATTGCGGCAGTGGGCGCCGACAAGCCCTGTCTGGGCATTGAACGTGCCCAGGCGGCGGGCGTACCCACCTTCCTGGTGCAGCCCGGCGACTACGCCGACCGCCCCTCCTGGAACCGCGCGCTGGAAGAAAAGATCGCTTCCTACAACCCCGATTACATTGTGTTCGCCGGCTTCATGCGCATTGTTGACGCGCAGCTGGTCGAGCGTTTCAAAAACCGCATTATTAACACCCACCCCGCCCTGCTGCCCTCCTTCCCGGGTGCGCACGGCGTGCGTGACGCCCTAGCGCACGGTGTGAAGATTACCGGCCTGACCGTCCACTTTGTGGATGCGGGCGTTGACACCGGCCCCATCCTCGCCCAGGCGGCAGTGCCCGTTCTGGATGACGACACCGAAGAAACCCTGCACGAACGCATTAAGGTGCAGGAGCGCCGCCTGCTCGTGCAGACCATCGCATCCCTGGCTGAATCTCACGGCACTGCATCTGACGGCGCTGCATCCGACAGCTAATTCCGCCCACTAGATTTTTGCGGCGGAATGAGCCGAGCTCACACCCCGCCGCCCACACACGTTCCGTTGTGGCACCCGAGTACCCCTGAGGGGAAGGTGCACAGCGGCGGGGAATACCCCACACATATCCTGTCTATCCGGGCAGGCTACGTCCATCCACCAGCTGTGCCGCCGAGAACCGGCGTGCACGTCTAAAGCATCGGAGTATTTGTGTCTCTCATTGAGCTCGATCGCGTGCCCCTGCGCCGCGCCCTCATTTCCGTCTACGACAAGACCGGTCTGGAGGAGTTCGCCCGCGGCCTGCACGAGGCTGGCGTCGCGCTGGTCTCCACCGGCTCCACCGCATCCACCATCGCGGCAGCAGGCGTACCCGTCACCGAGGTCACCGAAGTTACCGGTTTCCCCGAGTGCCTCGAAGGGCGCGTGAAGACCCTGCACCCGCGCATCCACGCCGGTATTCTGGCGGACCGCCGCAAGCAGGAGCACATCGACACCCTCGAAGAGCTGGACGTTGAGGCATTCGACCTGGTGGTTGTGAACCTGTACCCCTTCGTTGAGACCGTTGCCTCCGGTGCCGATCAGGACGCCATCATCGAGAAGATCGACATTGGTGGCCCCTCCATGGTTCGCGCTGCCGCGAAGAACCACGACGCCGTCGCTATTGTTGTGGACCCCGCCGACTACGCGCGCACCGTTGAGGCCGCTAAGAACGGTGGCTTCTCCCTGGACGAGCGCCGCCGCCTTGCTGCCGGCGCATTCGCCCACACCGCCGCATACGACACCGCTGTGGCCACCTGGACTGCATCCCAGTTCCTGCAGGATGAGGACGCTAACTTCTGGCCCCCGTACGCTGGCCTGGGCTTCGAGCGCAGCGAGACCCTGCGTTACGGCGAGAACCCGCACCAGCGTGCCGCCCTGTACGTTGACCCCGCCGCTGCCCCCGGCATTGCTCAGGCGGAGCAGCTGCACGGTAAGGCGATGAGCTACAACAACTACGTTGATGCTGATGCCGCTCTGCGTGCCGCTTACGACTTCGACGAGCCGGCTGTTGCCGTTATCAAGCACAACAACCCCTGCGGTATTGCTGTGGCAACCCCCGGCGCGGCTGACCCGATTGCGGACGCTCACGCGAAGGCGCACGCTTGCGACCCGCTGTCCGCATACGGTGGCGTGATTGCCGCTAACCGCCCGGTGACCGCCGCTATGGCTCAGACCGTCAAGGGCATCTTCACCGAGGTGATCGTGGCTCCCGGCTTCGAGCCCGAGGCGCTGGAGATCCTGCGTGAGAAGAAGAACCTGCGCCTGCTGGTTCTGCCCGAGAACTTTGCCCGCGAGGCTATCGAGTACCGCCCCATTTCCGGTGGCGCACTCTTCCAGGAGGCTGACCGCCTACAGGCTGAGGGTGACGACCCGAAGAACTGGACCCTGGTTGCCGGTGAGCCGGCTGACGAGGCAACCCTGCGTGACCTCGAGTTCGCGTGGCGTGCACTGCGTTCGCCCAAGTCCAACGCTATTCTGCTTGCCGATAACGGTGCCGCCGTGGGCATCGGCATGGGCCAGGTGAACCGCGTGGATTCCTGCAAGCTTTCGGTGGAGCGCGCGAACACTCTCGGCGGTGAAGGTAACGAGCGTGCCCGCGGTGCGGTTGCCGCATCCGACGCGTTCTTCCCCTTCGCTGACGGCCTGCAGGTGCTGCTGGACGCCGGCGTGCGTGCCGTCGTGCACCCGGGCGGTTCGATTCGCGACGAGGAAGTTATCGAGGCGGCTAAGGCTGCTGGCGTGACCATGTACCTGCCCGGTACCCGCCACTTCTTCCACTAAAAATGTGTAGCGGGCTCAGCCTGCGCTGAGCTGCCCGCTGTGAGCGGGGCATTCTAGGGTGAACCTTCTGGTGAGCCTGGGATGCCCCGCTTTTTCATACTCTCCACCTGGGACATTCGTGTTGGAACATCTGCGGTGGAGCATCCGTATTGTGGGCAGTCGTATTTATAGAATTTTTGCTCTATTTTGCGCCGGATTTGCGCATGAGGGCGCGTCAACAGCGACCAGGATGCGCACGGATTGGCTAAAAGTTCGCTAGGATTAGGGTGTGCCTAAAGTCAGCGAAGAATACAAAAAGAACAGGCGTTCTCAGATTGTAGAGACCGCCCGCGAATGCTTCATCAAGCAGGGTTATCAGAAGGCTTCGATGAGCGAGATTATTGCGGCCACTGGCCTGTCTGCTGGAGCGATTTATAACCACTTCTCCTCCAAGGATGAGATTATCCTGGCGGCAGCCCGCATGGACATGGCGCCCTTCGACCGCATCCGCGCCGAACAGCCCTGGGACTACGTGTTCGGGTGCCTGAAGGTGCTGGACACCCCCAAGATTCGCCGTCACCTGCTCGTCACCTGGGGCGAGGCTGTGGCAATGCCGCAGCTGGCGACCGTGGTGTCTGAACAGCTGAGCTACCTGCGCGATCAGTCCCTGGAACGCTACCGCGCCTGGGGTGCCGCTGAGCTGGACTTCACCGAAGAAGAGCTTGAAGAGTGGCTGACCGTTATCGGTGCCGCGGTGCTGTCGGTGCTGACCGGTTACGTGGTGCAGACCCAGCTGGTGGCTGGCGGTAAGAAGGAAAGCGCTCGCGAGGCGTACCTGGAGTACGCTTCCGCTATTCTGCGTCAGGCGTAGGGCGCACAGACCTGCGTAAACTGCCGCCAATAAGCCCGCCGGGGTGTGTTGTGCGCCCCGCGCCGGACTCGCGCAGACACCGTGAAAACTTCATCGTGATGCTTGGTAAAGCCCGTTTTCCTTCTCGAAGGAAAGCGGGCTTTACGGTATTATGAGGTGTAGCTCATATTTTTTTCATTCGGGGTTTTCAGTTGGAGGCGCCCGCCGCCTCCTGAAGAACGCCCGGCATACGCCGCGGAAACCTCGATGATGAGCGACCGAAGATAACGCAAAAACACTTCCAGGAGCGTAATGTCCGAGCAGAAGATCCTCGAGATGCCCCTCGCCGACCTCGACCCCGAGGTTGCAGAAGCCATTGAGCTGGAGCGCAAGCGCCAGCAGAACACCCTCGAGATGATTGCATCCGAGAACTTCGTCCCCCGTGCCGTCCTCGAAAGCCAGGGCTCGGTGCTGACCAACAAGTACGCTGAGGGTTACCCCGGCCGCCGCTACTACGGCGGTTGCGAATTCGTTGACATCGTTGAGTCCCTCGCTATTTCCCGCGTGAAGGAACTCTTCGGCGCTGAGCACGCAAACGTTCAGCCCCACTCCGGCGCGCAGGCGAACAACGCCGTCATGCATGCACTGCTGAACCCCGGCGACACCATCATGGGTCTGTCCCTGGCACACGGCGGCCACCTGACTCACGGCATGAAGCTGAACGTCTCCGGCAAGCTGTACAACGTTGTCGCCTACAGCGTGGACGAGTCTGGCCGCGTTGACATGGAGCAGGTGCGTGAACTGGCGCTGGCTGAGCGCCCCAAGCTGATTATCGCCGGCTGGTCCGCGTACCCCCGTCAGTTGGACTTCGCTGCGTTCCGCGCGATCGCTGACGAAATCGGCGCGTACCTGTGGGTGGACATGGCCCACTTCGCGGGCCTGGTGGCTGCAGGTCTGCACCCGAACCCCGTCCCGCACGCACACGTGGTCTCCTCCACCGTACACAAGACTCTGGGCGGTCCCCGCTCCGGCTTCATCCTCTGCACCGAGGAGCTGAAGAAGAAGATTGACTCCGCAGTGTTCCCCGGCCAGCAGGGTGGCCCGCTCATGCACGTGATTGCCGCGAAGGCTACCGCGTTCAAGGTCGCCGCATCTGACGCGTTCAAGGACCGCCAGAAGCGCACCGTTGAGGGCGCACAGATCCTGGCGAACCGCCTGCTGCAGCAGGATGTGAAGGACGCCGGCGTTTCCATCGCATCCGGCGGTACTGACGTTCACCTGGTGCTTGTTGACCTGCGCAACCACGCCCTCAACGGCAAGGAAGCAGAAGACCTGCTGCACGATGCCGGTATTACTGTCAACCGTAACGCTGTGCCGAACGACCCCCGCCCGCCGATGGTGACCTCCGGTCTGCGTATCGGTACCCCTGCTCTGGCGACCCGCGGCTTCGACGCTGAGGGCTTCACCGAGGTAGCCGACATTATCGCTTCCGTGTTGCTGCCGAACCCGGACATTGCCGCTCTGCGTGCCCGCGTTGATGCGCTCTGCGCCAAGTACCCCCTCTACCAGGGCAGCGAGAACTGGTAGACCCATGAATGACCCCGTTCGCTCAACATTCCCTGTGGGTGCTGAGCGGGCGGGGTTATTTCGCCCTCTTACTTTTTGCTGCTCTACCCGCCACATTCGTTGAGGGACGTAGCGGGGGAGTGGTACCTCTAGGGGCACACCCTAGAACCCAACACACAGACCGTCCGTTTCGGCGAACCCGCCGCAATCTATGGAAGGAAAAACAATGCCCCAGATTCTAGACGGTAACGCAACCGCCGCAGCCATCAAGGAAGAGCTGAAGGAGCGCGTCGAGGCGCTCAAGGCTAAGGGTATTACCCCCGGCCTGGGTACCGTGCTGGTCGGTGACGACCCCGCATCCCGCTCGTACGTGGGCGCTAAGCACCGCGACTGCGCAGAGATCGGTATTAACTCCATCCGTGTGGACCTGCCCGGTGACATCACTCAGGAAGAGCTCGACGCAGAGATCGACAAGCTGAACAACGACCCGGCGTGCACCAGCTACATTGTGCAGTTGCCCCTGCCCAAGCACCTGGACACCAACCGCGTGCTGGAGCGCATCGCCCCCGAGAAGGACGCTGACGGCCTGCACCCGACCAACCTCGGCAAGCTCGTGCTGAACGTTTCTGAGCCGCTGGATTCCCCGCTGCCCTGCACCCCCAACGGTGTCATTGAGCTGGTGAAGCGCCACGGCATCGACTGGAACGGCAAGAACGTTGTGGTGCTCGGCCGCGGCATTACCGTGGGCCGCCCGCTGGGCCTGCTGCTGACCCGCCGCGAGGTGAACGCGACCGCAACCCTGGCGCACACCGGTACCGAGAACCTGGACGAGGTACTGCGCGAGGCTGACGTCATTGTTGCCGCTGTGGGTGTTCCGCACGTGCTGAAGGCTCACCAGGTCAAGGACGGCGCAATCCTGCTGGACGTTGGTGTTTCCCGCGCTGAGGACCCGGAGACCGGCAAGAAGAAGCTCTTCGGCGATGTCTCCCCGGAGGCTGCGCAGAAGGCGTCCTGGGTTTCCCCGAACCCCGGCGGTGTGGGCCCGATGACCCGCGCGGAGCTGCTGGTGAACGTGGTTGAGACTGCGGAGCGTCAGGCGGCGTAAGGCTCGCAACATTTCAGGGCTGATAACTCAAAAGGGCGGTGCCCCGGTAGAACAATCTACCGGGGCACCGCCCTTCACACTGTCATCACAAGAGAAAAGGCAGGTGCTAGAGAATCATCTCGTAGAAGTAGGCATCGGCAAGGTACAGGGTCTCTGCGTACTCTACGGGGCTACCTTCTTCGGTGTAGCCGGTCGCGCAGACCTTGAACGCCGCCTCGCCCACGGGAACCTGGTGGTTGAACGCCTCGGCGTCGGCGTCGGTGAAGAGCGCCGCGCTGGTGCGTACGCGGGCGTGCTTAATCGCGTTGGGGGTGTCGGCAAGCTGGTCTAGCGAGCTCATCGCACCGGACATCTCCGCCATCATGGCGTCCAGGATGCTGCTTGCGGCGGCCTTGACAAAGTAGGAACGCTCAAAGCCGATGACTTCGTGGTTGGCAAGACGCAGACGACGCACGAACAGCACCTGCTCACCCACCGGCACGGATAGGTGGGTGGAGATCTCTTCGGTGGCGTCCACCCAGCGGGTCGCAATCATGCGGGTGGACCCCTCAAAACCGCGGCGGCGCATATCGTCAACGAAGGTGTCCACGCGCGGAATGTAGGTGGCGTCGGTGCGCTCGGCAACGTAGGTGCCGGAGCCCTGCACGTTGTAGAGCAGGCCGCGTTCAATCAGAACCTTCAGGGCGCTACGAACCGTCTGGCGGCTCACCCCAAAGTTCTGCTGAATCATGCGTTCGGTGGGCAGCTTATCGCCGGGCTTGCCGGGAATAATGTAGCGCTGCTCAATGTAGTGGATGACCTGCTCGTACTTCGGGCCGGGAATCGGGGGTAGCTCGTAGCGGCTCTCAGCGTTGTGAGCGGTACTTTCGGATGCGGTGGTGCCCGCAGAATGTGAGGGGGCACCGTGGTCGGTGGTCTGTGAGGAGTGTGAATTCATCACCCAATAGTTTACCGTTCAGCCAGAGAAAAAACGCGCACGAGTGAAAATTTCTCTTCCCTCAAACTGGCATAATTAAGACTATGCATTTTTCTAACACCCCTGCACCGCGCCCGAGCGGTCTGCTTCGCGTGGCGAGCGTGAATGTGAACGGTATCCGCGCCGCCTATAAGAAGGATATGGCGGCGTGGTTGGCGAGCCGTGACATCGACATTCTCTGCCTGCAGGAGGTGCGCGCCCCCGACGCTATCGTGCGTGAGCTGCTGGACGAATCCCAGTGGCATATTCTGCACGCGGAGGCTGCCGCGAAGGGCCGTGCGGGCGTGCTGGTGGCGACCCGCCGCACCCCGAACTCGGCCGGTGAAGTTCTGGAGAACCAGCCGGTAGCGACCCGCTCGAATATTGGCGAAGAGTACTTTGACGATTCGGGCCGCTGGGTTGAGGCGGACTACGTTCTGCCCAACGGTAAGACCCTGACCGTGGTCAGCGCCTACGTTCACTCCGGCGAGGTCGGCACCCAGAAGCAGGACGATAAGTACCGCTTCCTGGAGCGCATGCTGGTGCGCATGCCTGAACTGGCAAAGCACTCAGACCACGTGCTCATCGTGGGCGATTTGAACGTGGGCCACACCGAGCTGGACATTAAGAACTGGAAGGCTAACCAGAAGCGTGCCGGCTTCCTGCCGGAGGAACGCGCCTACTTTGACCGCTTCTTCGGCGATATCGGCTACCGCGATGTGGCTCGTGAGCTGGCGGGTCAGGTGCCCGGCCCCTACACCTGGTGGTCTTACCGCGGTAAGGCGTTCGATAATGACGCAGGCTGGCGTATCGACTACCACATGGCGACCCCGGCGCTCGCCGAAAGCGCCGTGGAAGCGGTCGTGGACCGCGCGGCAAGCTACGACGAGCGTTTCAGCGATCACGCGCCGCTCGTGGTTGACTACCGCATCGGTGAGTAAGACGCGGACCCACCTACAGATAAGTTTTTGAAGATGTGCTGCACCGTCCGCAGCACCGCACAGGAAGAACTGCACAGGAAATAACTATGGCAGACGAAAAGAAGCAGGATAAGTCCCTCATCCCTAACGCCTCTCAGCAGAAGGCACGTATCTACTCGGGTGCGCAGCCGTCGGCTGATTCGATGCACCTGGGTAACTACATTGGTGCTGTGAACAACTGGGTGGCGTTGCAGGACGACCCGAATAACGAATGTCTGTTCTTTATCCCGGATATGCACGCCATCACCGTTCCTCAGAACCCCGAGGAGCTGCGTGAGCGTACCCGCCTGACCGCGGCGCAGTATATCGCCTCCGGCATTGACCCGACCCGCACCCCGCTGTTCGTGCAGTCGCACGTGCCCGAGCACGCCCAGCTGGCGTGGGTTCTGAACTGCTTCACCGGCTTCGGCGAGGCCTCCCGTATGACCCAGTTCAAGGACAAGTCCCAGAAGCAGGGCGCCGAGAACGCCTCCGTGGGCCTGTTCACCTACCCGATTCTGATGGCTGCCGACATCCTGCTCTACCAGGTGGACGGCGTGCCCGTGGGTGAGGACCAGCGTCAGCACCTGGAGCTGACCCGTAACCTGGCTCAGCGTTTCAACTCCCGTTTCGGTGAGACCTTCGTGGTGCCCGAGCCGGTGATTCTGAAGGAAACCGCCAAGATTTACGACCTGCAGGACCCGACCTCGAAGATGTCCAAGTCGGCGGCATCCGACAAGGGCCTCATCAAGCTGCTGGACACCCCCAAGGTTACCCAGAAGAAGATTAAGTCCGCCGTGACCGACGACGGCTCCGTCATCGCCTACGACCGCGAGGCCAAGCCCGGCGTGTCCAACCTGCTCTCTATCTACTCGGCCATGACCGGCGAGAGCATCGACGAGATTGTGGCACGCTACGAGGGCAAGATGTACGGCCACCTGAAGGTCGACCTGGCCGATATCGTGGTGGACCGCCTGGCTCCGGTGCGCGAGCGCACCCTCGAGCTGATGGACGACCCCGCTGAGCTGGACCGCCTGCTGGCCGTGGGTGCCTCCGCCGCCCGCGAGATCGCTACGGTCACCATTGAGAACGTGTACAAGAAGGTTGGCTTCCTGCCTGCCGCCGCAATCTAGCGCGCTGTTCAGCCAGTCCGGCTGAGACGCCGCATTACCTGCACGATTGAGATGACAGCACAAGAGAACTCTTCGAGCCCCACGACGGCTCCTGTATCCCCGACCCTGAAACCCGGTCACCGCTACCTGAGCGTTATTGCGCATGTGAGCGGTGAGAATGTTCAGCGCCTGGAAGAGTGGAAGCGCGCGGTAGCCGGTGGTGCGGTGGCGCCTATCAGCACCCACGTGACCGTGTACCTGACGGAGCTGAACGAGTCTCTAATGGCTGAGGTGCACTCCCCGCAGTTCCGCGAGGCGCTGGACACGCCGCGTTTTGAGGCGCGCTGGGGTTCGGTGCACTCCTTCCGCCCGGTCACCGAGGTGGAGTACCTGAACCTGGAGGCGGGCAAGGCCGAGTTCGAGCAGATTCACCAGAAGCTGGTTGAGCTATTCGGTGCCGGCGCGGCGTCCTTCCCCTACGTGCCGCACGTGACCCTGGGTCACGGGCTCACGGAAGAGCAGGTGGCGAACGCCCGTGAGGTGTTTGATGCTCTGCCCGCCGAGCAGCGCACCTTCACCGTGGATCACCTACACTGCTACTCCTATGACGGGCAGGACTGGGAAGAGATGACGGTTCTGCCGTTGCGCTAGTAGCTGGCGTATAAACGTAAAGAGAGATGCGACCGATAAGTTATCGGTCGCATCTCTCTTTATGTTTTCGCTAGGTTTATCTCAGCGTGAGAGCCCTAGTGGGAGTGGCCCTCATGAGCCTCGCCGGACTCGTGCGCGTCAGCCGAAGCCGAGGATGAAGCAGTGCCGTGTGCCTCAGAACCGTGAGCCTCAGCCTCAACCGGTGCAGCGTTCGAGGAGGAGACACCCAGAATCTCGTTCGGGGTCTTCGGAAGCTCCACGCTCATCAGCTCCTTGGGTGCTGCCGGGTTCGACAGGGACACCGCAATGAGCTTCTTGGTCGCCGGGTCGGTCACGTAGGCGGTCTTACCGTCCACCCACAGTGCCGGACGCTCGTCCTGCCAGGTCTCAGACTCGGTCCACGCCTCCATGAGCTGTACGGAGCCCAGCTCCGCGCCGGTCGCCGGATCGAAGACACGCAGCTTGCCGTCGGTGGTCAGCAGCAGCGCCTCACCCTGGGGGCCGCGAGCCAGCGAACGGAAGGTGTAGCTCACGCCAGAAGGCAGGGAGTAGACGGTGCGGGTTGCCGCAACGGTGTCGATAATGGAGAACTTCTCGGGGCGCTCCAGCTTAGCGTCCTTGTCGGTCTTGTAGTCCGCCAGAACGTACTGGGAGTCAGCCTTGCCAGCCTGGTTACCCGAGCGCGAGTACGGGTCCTCGGGATTGGTGATCTTGGTGAACTTGCCGTCCTTGTAGACCAGCGCGCCGTCGGTGCAACCGATGGAGAACGCGCCGTCCTTGGCGATGGCTTCACCGTGAACGCCGGGGCAGGCGGGGCTCTCGATGACGGTCTTGCCCTGTGCGTCCACAACAGCGGCGCCAGTGCGGGTCTTCGAGTCGCCAACCGCTACCAGGTACTGGTCGTTGGGCAGCGGGATTGCGAAGCCGTGGTGCGGCTGCGGCAGGGTGACGGTGGTGGTCTCCAGGGAGGAAGCGGTGCGCTTATCGTGGGTCAGCTTCGCCGGGTCGTACACGGCGAAGGAGCCGGTGCCGTCAGCGAATGCCGCGACCTTGCCGTTGTCCTTGATGACGTGACCGGTGTGGTCAGCCGCAAGAGACAGCGAGGACAGCGACGGGGACGTGGTGTAGTAGTGCGAGTGGTCGCCGTGCGCTACGGACCATACGCCGGTGTCCAGGAAGGTGTAGCTGTTACCGTCTGCAACGACGAGGTGGCGGTTATCGCCAGCGTCGGAGAGGCGCAGGAAGCCTTCCTTGGGGATGTCTGCGAGCAACTTCATGTCCTTGGCGTCGTAGACGAGCACGCCGCCGTCGTAGGTGATGGCGACGCGGCTTGCCGCGCCCTTGCCTTCGGTGATAGGGGCGGGGGTTGCGCTTGCAGAGGTGGAGGCGCTGGGGCTGGTCTGGGCGTTCTGGGTGGTCTGGGAGCCGCATGCGGTCAGGGCGAGTGCGGCTACTGCGCCGAGTGCGCCGGCACGGGTGAGGAAAAACTTACGGGTCATGTGCATGTACCAAGATTAACATGAGAATGGTTCTCTATAGTGGTTGATCCTTGGCTCGTATCAGAGTCTGGAAGTGCAATCTGCGCGGGGTGTGTAAGGTATTCTGCCCCTGCCCAGCCGAAGGAAGTGTCCTTTTGTGCCCCCACTAGGTGAAAGCCTTGAATCGACTCGCGAAATGGCTCATCAGGGCATAAAAAACCGGCTCCCTTCCGAAAAGAAGAGAGCCGGTCTCTAGAGGTATCTTTTGCTCGAGTAAGGCTCATGTACCTACTCAGAGCCAAAAATTTAGAGGAGGTTGTTCAAGCCTCGCGCCTTGACCTCACCCACTGCATCCTTGACAGCCTGTGCCTTGGAGCGCGGAGCGACCAACAGGGCGTCGGGGGTGTCCACCACAACGATATCGTCGAGGCCAAGGATAGAGATCTTGCGGTCGGTATTCGCGACAATAATGCCGGAACAACCGTGGTTGATAACGTTATCCTTCTCGCCGAGAATGGTCAGCTCTTCGCCGCTCTTCTCGGTGTTCAGGCGTGCCACAGCGTCGAAGTCTCCCACATCGTCCCAGCTGAAGGAACCGGGAACCATTGCAACGTCGCCCGCTGCCGCAGCGGGCTCAGCCACAGCGTAGTCGATAGCGGTCTTGGGCAGGGTCTCCCACACGCGCTCCATGACGGCCTCGCGCTCGGGGGTGTCCCATGCGTTAGCAATCTCCATGATGCCCGCGTACAGCTCGGGCTCGTTCGCCTCGAGGTGCTTGAGCATCAGGGCTGCCGGTGCCACGAACATGCCTGCGTTCCAGGTGTACTCGCCGGAATCCAGGTACTTCTGTGCGGTAGTGGTGTCCGGCTTCTCCACGAAGGTGTCCACCGCGTGCGCGTTGGGTGCACCCTCGATGCCCAGGGACTCGCTGGCGTGAATGTAGCCAAACGCGCTGGAGGGCTCGGTGGGGGTAATGCCGATGGTGACAATCTTGCCGGTTGCCGCGGTGATGACAGCCTCGGTCACCACACGGTGGAACTCGTCCACCGGGCTGATGACGTGGTCAGCTGCGAAGGAGCCGATAATAGCGTCCGGTTCGCGGCGGTGGATGATGGCGCAAGCCAAGCCGATAGCTGCAGCCGAATCCTTGGGGGAGGGCTCCAGTACCAGGTCAGCGGCCCGCAGTTCAGGAATCTGCTGGGTAACCGCATTGGCGTGCGAAGTGCCGGTAACCACCATGACGGAACCGTTGCTGAGATCGATGAGACGGTCGTAGGTGTCACGCAGCAGAGAATTGCCCGACGAGGTGAGGTCGAGCAGGAACTTCGGGGCGTGCGCGCGGGACAGGGGCCACAAACGCGAGCCAACACCGCCGGCGGGAATGAGCGGGCGGAATCGAGTGAGTGCAGTATTCATCGCTTCAAGAATAGCGGGTGAATTTGTCATATATCGAATTCTTTTAGGTTTTAACAAAAAAGTGTCAGGCGGCTCTCATTTAGGCGATGTTTGAGGTTAGGTTAAGGTAAGTTCCCCACAAACACGGGGAAGTAGGCGATATGGTAATAAAAACATGCCCTAATTCACTTTTAGAACCTGTAAAAATTCCCTAAACAGGGTGTCAATAAGCTGTGAATTTACCTGATATCTTGGAAGTAACAGACGAACAAAAGCAGTCGGTGAGCACACAGCTGTGCCCGGAAGCTGAGGGTCACAATGACCCCTCAGAACCCGGAAGCTCGCCGTCGCAGCAGGAGGTTATTCAGTGTTGAATGGTTCTAAAGGAACCCTCTACCGCGGCCGCTGGGGCATGTGGTCCTGGGTTGCTCATCGCATTACCGGTATCGCGATTTTCTTCTTCCTTCTTGTACACATCCTGGATACTGCCGTCGTGCGTATCTCCCCGGAGGCCTACAACGGCGTACTGAGCCTGTACAAGAACCCCATCATGGGTCTGGGTGAGACCGCGCTTGTCGCCGCCATCGTCTACCACGCGTTCAACGGTATCCGCATTATCCTCATTGACTTCTGGGGTAAGGCAACCAACTCACACGTGGAGCACATCCAGGCGAAGAACAAGGACGGCAACGTCGAAATCAGCCAGAAGGCAACTTACACGCACATCAAGATTCTCTGGGTTGTGCTTTTCCTCTGGGCAATCACCGTTGCTGGCTTCGCCGCACGTCACCTGCCGATCGTTTTCTCGCACATGGGAGGTCACTAAACTATGGCTACTCCGCTTAAGCCCCGCACCTATGTACCCCGTCTGCGTGACAACCGCATCGACGGTGTGAAGTACAACCGCTCCTCCTCCAAGCGCAACAACTTTGAGATGTTCGCTTGGCTGGGTATGCGCCTGTCCGGCGTCGTACTCGTCGTGCTGATTTTCGGTCACCTGTTCTCCAACCTCATGGTCGGCGACGGCATCCACGCCATCGACTTCGGCTTCGTGGGCGGCAAGTGGGCGAACCCCTTCTGGCAGGTCTGGGATCTGCTGCTGCTCTGGCTGGCTATGCTGCACGGTGCTAACGGTATCCGCGTCATCATCGATGACTACGCAGAGAAGGACCGCCTGCGCGCTTGGTTGAAGATCATCCTCTTCGCAGCATGCGCATTCGTCCTGCTCATTGGTACCCTCACCATCTTCGCGTTCGACCCCTGCCCCTCCGGCGCAGCGGCTGAACTGCTCCCCAGCTTCTGCTCGGCACGCTAACGGCGACGTATCCGAGACAAACGAAAACATCTAAAACACAGAAAGAACATCATGCAGGTACATAAGTACGATGTAGTGATCGTCGGTGCCGGTGGCGCAGGTATGCGTGCCGCCATTGAGGCCGGCCAGCGAGTTCGCACCGCGGTACTGACCAAGCTATACCCCACCCGCTCCCACACCGGTGCGGCACAGGGTGGCATGTGCGCCGCTCTGGCTAACGTTGAAGAGGACAACTGGGAGTGGCACACCTTTGACACCGTCAAGGGTGGCGACTACCTGGTCGACCAGGACGCAGCAGAAATCATGGCTAAGGAAGCTATTGACGCTGTGCTCGACCTGGAAAAGATGGGTCTTCCCTTCAACCGAACCCCCGAAGGCCGCATCGACCAGCGCCGCTTCGGCGGTCACACCCGTGACCACGGTAAGGCTGCTGTGCGCCGCGCGTGCTACGCAGCTGACCGTACCGGCCACATGATTCTGCAGACCCTCTACCAGAACTGCGTTCGCCACAATGTGGAGTTCTACAACGAGTTCTACGTGCTCGACCTGATTCTGGTCAAGGACGAAGAGGGCAAGCCCCGCCCCGCCGGTGTCGTCTCCTACGACCTGGCAACCGGTGAGGTCCACGTTTTCCAGGCTAAGTCCGTGATCTTCGCATCCGGCGGTTGCGGCAAGATCTTCAAGACCACCTCCAACGCCCACACCCTCACCGGCGACGGCATGGCCATCGCACTGCGTGCAGGCCTGCCCCTGGAGGACATGGAATTCGTTCAGTTCCACCCGACCGGCCTGGCTGGCCTGGGCATTCTCGTCACCGAGGGTGCTCGTGGTGAAGGCGGTATTCTCCGTAACGCTGACGGTGAGCGCTTCATGGAGCGCTACGCACCCACCATTAAGGACCTCGCACCCCGCGATATCGTGGCACGTGCAATGGCAAACGAGGTGCGCGAAGGCCGCGGCTGCGGTCCCCACAAGGACTACGTGCTGCTGGACCTGACCCACCTGGAGCCCTCGCACATCGACGAGAAGCTGCCGGACATCACCGAGTTCGCTCGTACCTACCTGGCAGTGGAACCGCACCACCAGCCCATCCCGGTGTTCCCCACCGCGCACTACGCAATGGGCGGTATCCCCACCAACAACGAGACCGAGGTTTACCGCAACAGCGAAGAGACCATCCCCGGCCTCTACGCAGCTGGTGAGGTTGCTTGTGTGTCCGTCCACGGTGCAAACCGTCTGGGCACCAACTCCCTGCTGGACATCAACGTGTTCGGTAAGCGTGCAGGCCGCAAGGCAGCAGAGTACGCAGCATCCGCTGAGTTCGTACCGGTTCCGGACGACGCAGCAGATCGCGTTCTCAACATGCTCAACGGCATCCTCGAAGGCAAGGGCACCGAGAAGGTCGGCGCTATCCGCGCAGACCTGCAGAAGGCTATGGAAGCTGACATGCAGGTGTTCCGTACCGACGAGACCATCCGCGCAGCACTGGCAACCATCGCTGAATTGGAAGAGCGTTACAAGAACATCTCCATCCAGGACAAGGGCAAGCGCTTCAACCTCGACCTGCTTGAGGCTGTTGAGCTTGGCTTCCTGATTGAGCTGGCAAAGGTCATGTCCGTTGGCGCGCTGCACCGTAAGGAATCCCGTGGTGGTCACTACCGCGAGGACTTCCCCAAGCGTGACGATGTCAACTTCATGAAGCACTCGATGGTCTACCTCGACCCCGAATCCGAGTTTGAGGGTGTCAAGGGCCTGCGATTCGAAACCAAGCCCGTTGTCTACACCCGCTACGAGCCGAAGGAGCGTAAGTACTAAAATGGCTGAAAACGAACTCCCCGAACCGGAATCCGTCAAGCTGTTTGAGGGTATGACCGGCGGCGACTCCGACTCCATCCCCACGTACGATGTGGTCATCAAGATTCGTCGCTACAACCCGGAAGTTTCCTCCGAGGCGTACTGGGATGAATTCCCGCTGACCATGTACCGCACCGACCGCGTGCTGGATGCTCTGCACAAGATTAAGTGGGAAGTAGACGGCTCCGTCTCCTTCCGCCGCTCCTGTGCACACGGCATCTGCGGTTCGGACGCGATGCGCATCAACGGCCGTAACCGCCTGGCTTGCAAGACCCTGCTGAAGGACCTTGACCTGTCCAAGCCGATTACCGTTGAGCCCATCAAGGGTCTGCCCTGCGAGAAGGACCTCATCGTTGACATGGAGCCCTTCTTCCAGGCATACCGCGAAATCATGCCGTTCTTCATCAACGACTCGAACGAGCCTGAGCGTGAGCGCCTGCAGACCATTGAGGACCGTGCACGTTTCGATGACACCACCAAGTGCATCCTCTGTGCAGCATGTACCTCGTCCTGCCCGGTCTTCTGGACCGACGGTCAGTACTTCGGCCCCTCCGCTATCGTGAACGCACACCGCTTCATCTTCGACTCGCGCGATGATGCAGGCGACCTGCGTCTGGAGATCCTCAACGACAAGGAAGGCGTATGGCGTTGCCGTACCACCTTCAACTGCACCGAGGCTTGCCCCCGTGGCATCCAGATCACCAAGGCTATTGCCGAGGTGAAGCAGGCAATCCTGAGCCGCTCGCTCTAATCTGAGTACGCGGTATCAGCTGATACAGCATTGACGATTCAAGCCGTCACCCACACCGGGTGGCGGCTTGAATTGTTTGACAGAAAAAGTCTGATGGAAATGATGGCACAGAGCATTTTCAGGGGCTTCGGCGTGCACAAAAACTCTTCACAATCTGTCATAAAGTCATAGATATTCTCGAGGGCTGTCAGAAAGGGGGAGCGGGTAGGTAAACCCCGGCGGGCGGCGTTATTCTACTGTGTATGGTTTTCGCTAATTCTCGCTACGATTTGTCCACCCCTGTCTTCGACGACTGGGTGGAGCGCATGATGGGTACCCTCGTGCAGTTCCGCCGCGAAGTGCACGCCAACCCGGAGCTTTCCTTCCGTGAAGTGGCGACCACTGAGCGCCTCATGAATCGACTGCGAGAAGCCGGCATGAACCCCGTTGCTTGCGAAGGTACCGGCTGCTACGTAGATATCGGGAGCGGCCCCTTCGCTGTGGCTCTGCGCGCCGATATTGACGCTCTGCCCATTGTTGAGCAGACCGACCTGCCCTATGCTTCTACCGTGCCCGGCGTGATGCACGCCTGCGGTCACGATATTCACCAGACCGTCATGCTCGGTGTGGCGCTGGCACTGCACGAGCTGAACGAGAAGACCCCGCTGGGCCGTAGCGTCCGTATTCTCTTCCAGCCCGCTGAGGAGCAGTTGCCCGGCGGTGCGGTGCAGATGATTTCGCAGGGTCTACTCAAGGATATTCCGCGTGCTTTCGCTCTGCACTGTGACCCGAAGGTGGACCTGGGCCAGATCGGTACCCGCATCGGTGCGATTACCAGCGCCTCGGATACCGTGAAAATTCATCTGAGCGGTCACGGCGGCCACACTTCTCGCCCGCATCTGACTGAGGACCTCATCTATGCGATGAGCCAGATTGCTGTGCAGGTTCCCGCCGTGCTAACCCGCCGCACCGACGTTCGTTCGGGTGTGCTGGTGGCATGGGGTCAGGTCAGTGCTGGCGTTGCCCCCAACGCTATTCCCGCCGAGGGCTACCTGGCGGGTACCATGCGTTGCCTGGATGTTGAGGTTTGGCGTCAGGCAGGCAACATGCTGGATGAAGTCATCGAGCAGGTTGCCGTACCCTTCGGCGTGACCGCGCGTGTGGAGCACATCCGCGGAGTGCCCCCGGTCGTGAACACCGACCTGGAAACCACCATGCTGGAGAACGCGGCTCGCGCCGAACTGGGCGAAGACTCCATTGTGCTGGTTGAGCAGTCCATGGGCGGCGAAGACTTCGCGTGGATGCTGCAGGAAGTTCCCGGCTCCATGTTCCGCCTGGGCACCCGTGCCCCCGGCGACCCCACCTACGATCTGCACCAGGGCGATTACGCCCCGAGCGAGCAGGCGATCGGCATTGGTGTGCGCGTCATGGCGGCAACTGCCCTGCGCGCCGTCCGTTTTGAGCTGGCGAAGGCTGCGAAGGCGGCGAACCCCATCCGCGATGAGGCACGCTAAAGAGCTTCTCGAAAGCTTATAAGTCAGGCTTGAAAGTACGACTATATAGCCGCATCAAGCCTTGAAAACTGTACAAGTTTCACCCCGTTACCTCTCACCGAGTAGCGGGGTGAAACTCTATGCACACGATAGAATTAAAAGGATTATGAGGACATCTGCGTCATGTTCCCGACTCCGTGCCCACACACCTGCGGGGGTTGAAGGAGATGGCGCACCATCACACGGCGCACGCCGGAGGAGGACACCCAATGAGCTTCTTTGGAATCGGCAAGAAGAAGTTGGATGAACAGTCGCGCGAAGAACAGAGCGCCGAAACCGCTAAGGCTCAGAAAGAACAGGCAAGCGAAGACGCTCCTAAGAGCGCGCGACTGAGCGAAAAGATTATGGAACAGCAGCAGTGGGAGGACTCCCTGCGCCGCTTCGTGAAGTCTGAAAGCGCACGCCACCAGAACCACGACGAAGAGCAGAATGAAGAGCACCGCGCTGTTGAGGATCTCAAGCGTGCCCTCCTGCACGGCGATGAGAAGGTTGAAGAATCTTCCGCTGCTGAGGAGCTGACCGAGGAACAAGCGGAGGAGCAGGAGCGTCGTAGCCTGCTGGCTGCGCTTGGTGCTTTCCCGCAGGAATCTGAGGAGCCTGTTGAGGTCGAGCAGAATACTGAGGACCAGGACGTTAAAGAAGAAGTCGCCCCGGTTGCTGAGGCTGCTCAGCCCGCTACCCCCGCGTTCCTGCGCGATGATGAAGAGTCCGAAGCTGAGGACGCATCTATCGAGGCGCAGGAGCCTAAGGACGTCGCAGCGGATGCACGTTCCCAGTTTGAAGAGCACCTGCGTGCTCTGCGTGCCCAGAATGTCGAAGATACTGCCGCTGAGGTCGCTGAAGCGGCTGCAGACGAGGCAGAGGGTGGCGAAGAGCTTGAGGTTGCCGACGCTGTTGTAGAAGCTACTGAGAACAAGTCTGAGAACGCTCATTCTGCATCTGCCGCTGAGGACGTATCTGCAGGTGCTGAAGACTCCCTGACCGCAGAAGACCTGAAGACTGCCCGCACCCGCGCCGCTGTCACCGAGGCACAGAACGCCGGCCTGGACGACCTGGCGGCAGCCTACGCTGCTCGCCTGGGCATCACCCTCGATAGCGAAGAGGAGACTTTCGGCGAGGTCGCCTCCGATGAGGTAATCGCTGAAGAAGCTCCCGCTGATGAGGTAGTTGCTGAGGAAGCAGAGTCCGCTGAGGCACCCGAGTCCACTGAAGCTGCTGAATCTGTCGAAGACGCTGAGGCCTCTGAGGCACCCGCACCTGTTGCTGATGCTACTGAAGACTTCGAATCCGAGGAGACCATTGACCTTACCGCAGGCGTAGAAGAGGCTGCAGAGCCTGTTGCCGCTGGTGAGGAAGAGCCGATTGAGGCTGTCGTTGAGGCACCTGAACTGCTGGCATCTGAACTTACTGAGGAAGAAGACGCGGTCTCTGATGAGACCGAGTTGCTCTCCGCTGTATCCGTTGAGGAGAAGCACGAAGCGTCCGTCTCTGAATCGCTCGAGGCTGAGGACTTCGACGCTGAAGAAGAGAACACCGCAGAGCTGATCTTTGACACTTCCGCTGTTGAAGAAAGCGCTGTTGAGGACAGCACCGCGGAAGAAACCGCTACGGAAGAGCCTGCTACCAAGATTGAGGACTCCGCGGCTGAAGGCTCCGGTTCTGAGGACGACGAGCCCGTCGAGAGCTCCTCTGTAGCTCCTGCTCTTGCCGCTGTTGCTGCACCCGTGGCTGCTGCCGCTGCTGTTGCCTCCGCCGCAAAGGCTGATAAGGCTGAGGAGAAGGCAGAAAAGGGTACCTCTCAGGGGGTCGCTCTGACCGCAGAGGCCATCGATAAGAAGGAAGCCGAGAAGCAGGAGGCTTCCGCTCGTGAAGAGTCCGCTCAGGAGCCCGCTGCAGAGTTGAAGGAAGCTGAGCAGAAGCTCAGCGAAGACGAGGCAGAGCTGGTTGCCGAGTCCATCATCCTGAGCGAGCCCGCAGAGGGCGCAGCGACCCTGCCCGCTCTCCCCAAGCAGCGTGCCCTCTATGGCCTGGCGGAGCTCATGCGCACCCGCGGTTCGGGCACCATGAGCCTGGAACTGCGCCAGGTGGATGAGGATATGCACTACCGTCTGCTGCACCGCGGTCGCGAGGTCGAAACCGGCATTGTGGCGCCCGGCATTGACTGGTTCGCACCCGTGGCGGCACTGTACACCGAGGCTCAGCAGGCCGGCGCAACCTGGAACCGCGCGGCGGTCTCTCTGAACCCGCGTCTAGGTGACGGCCTGGAGGTTCACGCATCCTACCTGGGTATGGCGGACGGCCAGACTACCCGTGAGAGCTTCCTGCTGGAGGGCACCGCTGTCGAGGCTAAGCCCGTTGCAACCGCTGTGGCTGCTGAGGCTACTTCGCAGGAGGAGACTCAGGAAGCTGCTGTTCAGCGTGCTGACTCGGTTGAGGCTGAGCGTGAGGCTATCGAGCGTGAGCTGGAGGCTGAGCTTGCTCAGAAGCAGGCGGCTAACGAGGCTGAGGCCGCTGTTGAATCCACTGAAGAGCCTGTCGTTGAGGCTGCTGAAGAGGGTACCTCTTCGGGTCTGCTGCCTGCCGCCGGTCTTGCTGCGGCCGGTACCGTAGCGGCTGGTGCCGCTGTCGCCTCCGCACAGGAGAAGGAAGACGTAGAGGAATCTGTCGAAGCTTCTGACGAACCTGCTCAGACTGAGTTTGCGCCGGTTGAAGCTGAATTCGAGCACGATTACGAGAACGACCCGGTCTTCGGTGCGGCTACCGTAGAGCCCGAGACTGAGCAGGCTGAAGAGTCTGCCGCTGAGGCATCTGAGGCTTCTGAGACCTCCGCTGAGGAGCTTGATGAGTCTGGCGAAGACATGGAAGCCGCCCTGGCTGCCATCGTTGCCAACGCTCAGAAGAAGCTGGATGCAGAGGAAGAAGCTCCTGCCGCTGAGGAAACTGCCGCAGTTGCTGAGGAAGCACCCGCTGAGGAAGCTTCGGCTGTCGAGGAACAGAAGGCTGCCGCTCCCGTGGTTGCTGAGTCCTTCACTCTGGATCGTACCCAGCCCGTTGAGGAATCTGCTGATGAGCCGGTCGCAGAGAAGGCTGAAGAGCCCGCCTTGCCCGCGTTCCTGGACGACTCTGAACTGCTGGCTGAGCAGGAGACCTCCGCTGCTTCCGCTGAAGCGCACGCTGAGGCACCTGCCCTGGAAGACGCTGAGCCCGTCTCCGAGAGCGCATCTGTCGCTCCCGGCCTGGCTGGTGCTCTTGCCGCAGCTGCCGCTGTGGGCACCGCCGGCGCCGCTGCGAAGGCAACCGAAGCAAAGGTATCTGAGTCGAAGGCTACCGAGGTAAAGGCTCCTGTCGCTCAGGAAGAGCCCGCTGAGAAGGCCGCTGAGCTCAAGACCGTTGAGGTAACTCCCGCGGCTAAGATTGGTGAGGCTCCCGCAGCGGTTGCGCCCGCATCCGAGGCTGCCGCTCAGGCTGCCCCTGCTGCACCCGCCGCTCTGCCGGAGACCGCCCCCGCGGGCCTTTCCTCCAGCATCTCTGCGTCGGCTCTGAGTGAGCTTAACCAGCTGCCCACCATCGTCGCTGAGCCGGACACCCCTTCCGCCGCGGTGCAGAGCCCGCTGGTTCCCTCGGAGACTCAGCTGGCAGCCGGTAACCTGGTTCTGACCGAGGCTCAGGTCGCTCAGCGTCTGGCGCCGGTCGTCGAGCACCTCTTCGGCGAGAACGGCACCGCAAAGGACGCCACTACCGTGCTGATTCGTGTACGCGCCCTCGGTTCCTACTACGACGCCCTGACCCACGTGCGCCGCAACGGCTTCTGGGAGCAGGTCCGTACCTTCGAGCTGATTCCCGAAACCCTGCTGGACATTCCGGCGCTGAAGACCGACTCGTACAGCGAGGGCGAGGGCTCGCCGCTGGCTATGAGCCTGACCTTCACCCCGGGCGTGCCGGTTCAGGCGGCATTCGATTATGCGAATGAGCAGGCGTTTGTCACCTACCCGCGTCCGTTGGATGCTGAGCGTTACGTTGAGGAGCTGCGTATGTTCCCGCGTTTGGGTTCGAAGATCCCGGCTCATATGACGAGCGCGCTTTCGCACTGGAACCTCTAAAACCTTGTAAGGTGTGCCGCGCCGGCTCCCCGTGTGGGGGTCGGCGCGGCGCGCTATGTTTGTCATTTTTTCGATGAGGAAGATTGTTATGACTGATACCCCTAATACTCCTGAGGCTTCTGCGGCGCAGAACGTTCAGGACACTGCCGCCCGCGCGGCTGAAGCCTTCGGCACCCTGGTGGAAACCATGGCGCTGCTGCGCGCACCGGGCGGTTGCCCGTGGGATGCTGAGCAGACTCACGCCTCCCTAATCCGCTACCTGGTGGAGGAAGCCTACGAGGTTGTCGAGGCGGTAGAAACCGGCGGCGAGCCGAATATGCCGCTGCTGCGTGAGGAGCTGGGCGACGTGCTGCTACAGGTGGTGTTCCACTCTGATATTGCTGCGGCAAACCCGCAGGGCTTCGACATCGTGCAGGTGGTTGAGGGCCTTGTGCAGAAGCTTCGTTCGCGCCACCCCGATGTGTTTGCGGCTGAGTCTGAGGGCTCTTCGGAGGCGCCTCGCACCGCGGCTGAGCAGCAGGCGGCGTGGGATGCGTTGAAGAAGAAGGAGAAGAGCGACCGTGGCGCGCTGGATGGTATTCCACCGCATCTGCCGGCGCTCGCTATGGCTGAGAAGACTGCTGTGAAGGCACGTAAGGCGGGTATTATTCTGCCGCCGGAGCCCACGAGCATGGAGGACGACCTGCGCTATATGCACACTGAAGAGGAATTCGGCGAGCTGCTCTTTGCGTTGGTGAGCCGCGCACAGCGTAATGGTTTGGATCCGGAGCGTGCCCTGCGTTCGTACACTCGTCGCTATATTGCTCAGCATACGCATGATGAGCCGAGCTATTAGAAACGCTGGTTGAGTTCTTCTGTGAGACGCTTTGAAATCTGTTCTCTGAGGGAATGAAAGGTTTCAAAGCGCCTTCTGTTTGTTTGGGGTTGTGTTGGGCAACCGTGAGGATGCTCGTGGCACATACCCCGGCATTTGGGCTCATGTTGTGCTTTGGGGGAGTACCCACACCCTCACAATGTGGGGGAGTGTGGGTCTTGTTCCGCTTTGTAGCGCCTGACTAAGGGTTATCTAGACCTTCATTAAGGCAATAAAAAAGCGGTGGCAACTAGTGTGTTTGTGTGGGAGTTTTGCTAGAATTTAGGGGACGCGACTTGTCCACTACCGGGTGAGCCGTTCACATCCTTGACATCTCATAAGGAGAACAATTCATGGCTGTTATTACCGCAGTTCACGCACGCCAGATCCTGGATTCCCGTGGCAACCCGACCGTTGAGGTTGAGGTTCTGCTCGAAGACGGTGCTTTCGCACGCGCAGCTGTGCCCTCGGGCGCATCCACCGGTGAGTGGGAAGCTGTTGAGCGCCGCGACGGCGACAAGTCCGTATACCTGGGCAAGGGCGTTCTGGGCGCAGTGAAGTCTGTTATCGAAGAAATCGCTGAAGAGGTCATCGGCATTGAGGCTTCCGACCAGCGCGCTGTTGACGCAGCCATGATTGCTCTGGATGCAACTAACAACAAGGGCAAGCTGGGCGCAAACGCAATCCTGGGTGTCTCCCTGGCTGTTGCTAAGGCTGCTGCTGAGTCCGCTGACCTGCCCCTGTACAAGTACCTCGGCGGCCCGAACGCTCACGTTCTGCCCGTCCCCATGATGAACATCCTCAACGGTGGTTCTCACGCAGACTCCAACGTTGACATCCAGGAGTTCATGATTGCTCCCATCGGCTTCGACAACTACTCTGACGCTCTGCGCGCAGGTGTTGAGGTTTACCACTCCCTGAAGTCCGTGCTGCACGACCGCGGCCTGGCAACCGGCCTGGGCGACGAGGGTGGTTTCGCACCCAACCTGGAGTCCAACGCAGCTGCACTGGACCTGATCGTTGAGGCAATCGAGAAGGCTGGCTACAAGCCGGGCGAGCAGGTTGCACTGGCACTGGACGTTGCATCCTCCGAGTTCTACAACGACGGTGCATACGAGTTCGAGGGCCAGAAGAAGTCCGCAGCTGAGATGAGCGCATACTACGCTGACCTCGTTGCAAAGTACCCCCTGGTTTCCATCGAGGATCCCCTGGATGAGAACGACTGGGAGGGCTACAAGACCCTGACCGAGCAGATCGGCGACAAGGTCCAGATTGTCGGTGACGACCTGTTCGTGACCAACCCCGAGCGTCTGGCTCGCGGTATCGAAGAGGGCGCAGCTAACGCTCTGCTCGTGAAGGTGAACCAGATCGGTTCGCTGACCGAGACCCTGGATGCAATGGAGCTGGCACAGCGCCACGAGTACCGTTGCATGGTTTCTCACCGTTCCGGTGAGACCGAGGACGTCACCATCGCTGACCTGGCTGTTGCAACCAACGCTGGCCAGATCAAGACCGGTGCTCCCGCACGTTCCGAGCGCGTTGCTAAGTACAACCAGCTGCTGCGCATTGAGGAGGAGCTGGGCGACGCAGCTGTTTACGCTGGCAAGTCCGCATTCCCCCGCTTCAAGGCATAATGACGCTTGAAAGCTTATAAGGGATGTTCTGTTGGACTTCCCTGAACAGGCCGGGTCGATCCGGATACATCGTGAGGTAATTCATCACGTCATGTATTGTGGGTCGACCCGGTTTTTCCTTGTTAGAGGCATATAATCTTGGGTATATACTCACTCACGCTTCATACTTTCAAATGGTTTAAGACGTCAATTGACGACTTAAACCTATGAGCTAACTGGTGCTCTCTGTTCGGCTACTCGGGTCGTACCTGACTATATCGTGATGTGATTCATGACAGATAGTTACGGTGCGACCTTATTTTTATGCCTTGATAGGACACCCAGATCTTTCCACTCAATTTCTTAAAGGACTGTCATGACTGTATGTTTTATGATCCTCGCCCATTCGCGACCTCAGCAATTTCTTGAACTCACCCGAATCATTAAAAACTCGGGTGGAGAAACAGTCGCTTTTATTGATAAAAAAGCTAATTTGCAGGAATTTGAAACTGCTGATGCTCATTTTGTAAGCCGCCGGTTTAACGTTAACTGGGGAGGTTATTCCCTGACACGTGCTATGCAGGTTCTGCTGCGTGAGGCTCTGCAAACCTACCCCGACGCTCATCACTATATTTTCTTGTCTGGCCAAGATTATCCGGCTCGTCCGCTCACTGAATACATTGAGTACCTAGGCCGAGAAGAGAACCGTGACCGATGCTGGATGAACTTCTACGCAATGGCACCTGGTACGCAGTTCTATACTGTTTTGAAGTACCCGCGTTCCTATGACTTGAAGGCGCGTTTGGGCAATAAGGTGTACGCCCTGGTTCAGAAACTTTGGGACGTATACTACTCTCGTCGGCCTCGCATGAAGTATCCGGTGCAGTTTTACCGTGGCTCTTCTTCTTGGGTTGTTTCTCGTGAAGGAGCGCTGGCAATGGTGAAATTCCTTGATTCCAATCAGGGCAAGGCTATGCAGAAGTTCTTGCGGAAAACCCACGTTTCTGATGAGATTTGGGGTGCCACTGCTCTCCTGAATTCTTCTGCGAAGGAACATGCTACCAACTGGGATACCGATGGTCAGCTTGTTCCTGGAACTATGAAGGAAGAGAACAAAGTTTATCACCATTACATTGATTGGGATCCTGAACGCGAGAACCCCGCTCTTCTAAATAGTGGTGATCTTGAGAAGATTGATGCGTCAGGTAAGTGGTTCATCCGAAAAGTTGATGCTGAAAAATCGCAGGATTTGCTCGATATTCTGCGTCAACGACAGATTTTATAATCCTCAGCTCCTGCCCCATCCGTGAAGAAAAGTGGTGCTACGAACCCGGTAGAATATGAAGGAAGCGCTTAGCGGTACAGAATGGAACGAGGGACAGAGCAATGAGCCAGCGAGCAAACCAGCAGACCCGGTCGCACTCTACGAGTTCCACTGCACCCGCTCAGGGCGCTACCGCCTCCGATGCGCCGCGTGGCGCCGCTAAGGAAGCCCGCACCTCCCTGATGAAAAAGGCTAGTGCCCTTTTCTTCGGCGTGGGCTTGAACCAGCGCCACCCTGAACGTGAACGTCAGGCGCAGGCTCGCCGTGAGGAGCGTGCCCGCCGCCGCGCCGCAGCCCAGCAGGGCAGTGAAGAGGGCGGATACGATGCCCCCGTGGCGGCTCATATGTTCTCCGGTCGTAGCTTCCTGACCGCTGTTGTGGTGGGCGTGATTGCGCTCGGTACCGCTTACCCGGTGGTCACCTACATTGACCAGGATCGGGAAATCAAGCAGATCAACACGCACATTTCCCAGCTGCAGCAGGAGAACGCCCAGCTGAAGGCGGAGCAGACCTGGTGGAACGACGACAACTACGTTCGTCAGCAGGCACGTAGCCGCCTCTACTATGTGAACCCCGGCGACACCCCCTACGTGGTCACCGGCATTACCGAGGACTCCACGAAGGCGGACGATACTTCTGCGAACGCGAAGAACGCCCCCGAGGAAGCCTGGACCACGAAGGTTTGGAATTCTCTCGAGAAGAACTAGCCCCAGCCACCGGCAGGAACCCCCGCCCTGGCAAGCACCCGGCATAAGCGGACGAGGTGACCCCTCGTACCAGAAACTTAGGATTATGAGCACCGAAAACACCATTGAAGAGCTGAAGGCACGCACCCCCGGCGGCTTCGGCGTAACTGTTGAAACCCTGACCCCCACCGAGCAGGACATCCGTGTTCTCTCCGCGCAGCTGGGCCGTAAGGTCCGCGACGTGATTGAGATTCCGGCACGCTGCGTGTGCGGTAACCCGCTCGTGGCTGCTACCGCGCCGCGCCTGAGCAACGGCACCCCCTTCCCGACCGTTTTCTACCTGGCGCATCCGGTGATTACCGCTGCGGCTTCCCGCCTGGAGGCGGGCGGCCTGATGTACGAGATGACCGACTCGCTGGCTGAGGACGCGGACCTGGCGGCACAGTACGCTGCCGCGCACGAGAACTACCTGGCTGAGCGTGAGCGCATCCGCCTAATCAGCGGCACTGAAGAGGTCCCGGAGATTGACGGCATCTCTGCCGGCGGCATGCCGACCCGTGTGAAGTGCCTGCACGCCGTTATCGGCCACACCCTGTCGGTGGGGCGCGGCGTGAACCCGATGGGTGACCGCGGCCTGGACGCTATCGCCGAGTGGTGGACCCCCGAGGTCTGCTCCTGCGACCCCGCGTGGCGTGAAGAAGCCTAAATATTGATTCTGGTGCGCCCGCATCGTCTTGAAGGACGGTGCGGGCGCATAATAGATAGAAGAAAGAGCGCCGAAAAGCGAAAATTTTTCGCCTACGGCGCTCGCGTTGCCTTTTGGCACTGATTGGTATTGAAGACCTGAAAGGAACCCACCGTGCGCGTTGGAGCGATTGACTGCGGTACGAACTCTATTCGCCTGCTGATTGCTGATTCCACTACTGAGGTGGTGGACGGGGTCGAGAAGACCGTCCTGAAGGACGTTGTGCGTGAGATGCGCATTGTGCGTCTGGGTCAGGGTGTGGACGCGACCGGCTGGCTGGCGCAGGAGGCGCTGGACCGTACTTTCGCTGCGGCTCGTGAGTACGCGCAGTTGCTGAAGGAGCACGGCGCTGATTCGGTACGTTTTGTGGCGACCAGTGCGACTCGCGATGCGGGTAACCGTCAGGTGTTTGTGGACGGTATCCGCGAGATTTTGGGTATTGAGCCCGAGGTTATCAGCGGTGATGAGGAAGCTGCTCTGTCCTTTGCTGGTGCGGTGCGCGCTGTCGGTTACGGTGATGGCGATACCCTGGTGTTCGACCTGGGTGGCGGTTCGACTGAGTTCGTGCTCGGTGACGAGTCGGGTGTGAAGGCTTCCCGCAGCGTCAATATTGGTTGTGTGCGTCTGACTGAGCGTCACATGATGAGCGCCCCGTCGACTGACTCGCAGATTGCCCGTGTTGAGGCTGATACTGACGAGGCTCTCGAGGTGGCTCGTAAGACTGTGCCCCTGCAGGATGCACGCCGTGTGGTGGCTGTGGCTGGCACCGCGACCACTGTGGCTGCCGCTGCGCTGGGTCTGGACCGCTACGATTCTGAGGCTATTAACGCTCAAAGCTTCTCCGTAGAGACCGTTCAGAAGACCGCCCGCTGGTTGGCTTCGCTGAGCCGAGCCGAGCGTGAGGAGCTCGGCTACATGCACCCCGGCCGGGTGGATGTGATTGGTGCCGGCGCGACGATTTACGCTCGCATCCTGACCCGTCTGAATGAGATGACTGATGGTGCCGTGGATTCGGTGACCGTCAGCGAGCACGACATTCTGGACGGTATCGCTCTGTCCCAGCTGTAGGCTTGAGCGCTCGCGCCGTGAACCGATGGTGGTTCGCGGCGCGGCTCAGCTTGAGGAGTTTTAATGTTCCATTCTGAGCGTCGGCGAGGTATGCCCCTGCCCGGCTGGTCTGTTGCGCCGTCTTTCGCCTGTGCGTCTCGTGTATTTGGTGTGCGCGCTTCGGTTGGTTCTGACCGAGGCGCTACTCGCCGCATCCCTAAGGTTGCAGCTTTGGGCGCTAGTGCCGCGTTGACTCTTCTGCCGTTGTGGACCCCGCTGGCGCCTGCCACTTGGGCGACGGACCCGACGCCTTCAGCTTCTGCGTCCCCGAGCCCGAAGAGGGAGGTGACGGCTACTCCTTCGCCGTCGGGTACTGCGGTGCCAAAGACTTCGGCAACTCCAAGTCAGGGCGCGGATACTGCCAGCGGCGATGATGTACGTCACCGCGAGTATTGGCTACGCGAGTACGGTATTACGTCGCTGTGGTCGCAGGCTACGGGTAAGGGCGTGACGGTTGCCGTAATTGATACGGGCGTGGACGGTACCCACCCGGATCTTGAAGGTAATGTTCTGCGCGGTACCGATGTCTCGGGCGTGGGTAGCGAGGACGGTTGGAAGGGCCTGGGTGCTGAGCCGATGCACGGCACGGAGGTTGCTTCTCTGATTGCAGGTCACGGCCACGATACGCAGGGTTACTCTGCGATTGCTGGCCAGCCGGGTAAACCGACCGGCATGATTGGTGTGGCTCCCGAGGCGAAGATTCTGCCGATTTCGCTGAATATGGGTACGACCGGCGGCAAGAGCATTGATGAGCAGATTCCGGCGGCGGTGCGTTATGCGGTCGACCACGGGGCTCAGATTATCAATATGTCGATTGGCTCGAATAAGACGAGCTGGCCGCAGAGCTGGGATGAGGCTTTTGCGTATGCGGAGCAGAAGGGCGTGCTGATTGTTGCGGCTGCGGGTAACCGCGGTAGCGGTTTGACGCAGGTTGGTGCTCCGGCGACGATTCCTGGCGTGTTGACGGTGGGTGGTATTGACCGGAATAAGCAGGTTTCTGAGGGGTCGTCGACTCAGGGCATTTCGATTGCTGTGGTTGCTCCGAGTACGGACATGATTGCGGCGGCTCCCGGTAATGGGTACATGCTGTGGTCGGGTTCTTCGGCGGCAGCCCCTCTGGTGACGGGTGTTGCGGCGTTGTTGAAGCAGAAGTATCCGCAGGAGTCGGCGGCTCAGCTGGCTCAGCGTTTGATTGCTTCGGCTGATGATGCTGGTGCGACGGGCCGTGACCCTTTGTACGGTTACGGTGTGTTTAACCCGCAGGATGCGATGGCTTTGCCCGCGCCTACGGTGACGGCAAATCCGCTGGGCTCGATTTCTGAGTGGATTGCGGTGCATCGTAAGCAGCAGGTGAGTGAGCCGACTCCGAGTGATGCTGCTCCGGTGCATGAGGAGGGTGAGAGCATTGTGAAGGCGGCTGCGCCGGATGCGCGTCGCCCTCCGGAGGATCGTGGTTGGTTGCCGCCGGTGATTTTGGCGGCTTTGACGTTGTGGTTGACGATTATTACGGCTGGTTCGGTGCATCGTTTGCACAGGATGCACGTGAGTGCGGGGCAGGCTGCGCGTATGGCTCGTGATGCGGCGCATCATCCGGGTGCTCATCATGGAAAGCGTCGCGTTTCTGTGGGGTCGCAGCAGGGTGCCCGGAAGGGGACTCGTTAGGGCTCTTGCGAGTCTGGGTTGCCGGTGTTTTTCTTCTCTGAGGGAGCTTCTTCTGTTCGCCCGGGGCTGACTTTTGAGTTGGTCCCGGGCTTTGTTGTTGGAACCTAAGTTTCGGAAGACGGCACGCATCAATAAACGAAAATATCGAACATGCCGCGTAAAAAACGGAAAGGGTAATTTTGACCGTAACCCGCATCACGAGATGAACCCTGTTCATATCTTCAAAACTTTTAACTTAGGGTCAGCTCAAAGGAATCATAAGTGCGAAATTACCTAAACAAAGGCGTAAAATAGAAGACAACAGGTATGTGATAGACAGGCTCGTGCTGCTAGCCACTTCGCGTTGCGTAAGGACTTCCAGAGCGGGCCGCTTTGTTCGTCAGGGGAGCTTTCGGAACGAGCCGAAAGTTACGCATACCACCCTACCGGGGCTACCGAACCTCGGTACCTAAAGACTAGGAAGTAACAAAATGGCATTCACTAAGGTGGCACAGGACCGTCCTCGCGTCCTGATCGTCGGTGGCGGCTACGTCGGCTTCACCGTTGCTAAGAAGATTCAGAAGGCTATCAAGGAGACCGGTGGCGTTGTCACCATCGTTGAGCCGAACCCCTACATGACTTACCAGCCCTTCCTCCCCGAGGTTGCAGCAGGTTCCATGGAAGGCCGTAACGCAACTGTGCCGCTGCGCCAGCACCTGCGCGACACCGAGCTGATCCCCGGCCGCGTTCTCTCCATCGACCACGCAAACCGCACCGCTGTAGTGGAGCCCACCGATAACGGTGAGCCCTTCGAGCTGAAGTACGACGAGATCGTCCTCGGCGCAGGCGCTGTGACCCGTGCATTCCCGATTCCGGGTCTGGCAGAGGTTGCTATCGGTCTGAAAACCATTGAAGAGGCAGTTTCTGTTCGTAACTGGGTTCTGGACCGCATCGAGGTCGCATCCATGCTGTCCGACCCTGAAACACGTCGTCGTGCCCTGACCTTCGTCGTTGTTGGTGGTGGCTTCGCTGGCGTTGAGACCATCTCCGAGCTCGAAGACATGGCACGCGTTGCTGTTGAGCGCAACGAGCGTCTTTCCGTTTCTGACCTGCACTTCGTCATGATTGAGGCTGCACCGCGCATCATGCCCGAGGTTCCCGCAGACCGTGCAGAGAAGGTCGTTGCAGAGCTGCGTGCGCGCGGCATCGAAATCCTGCTGAACACCTCCCTCTCCGACGCAACCGACGGTAACCTGCAGCTGATTAACATGGCTGACAAGTCCCCCGCAGGCGAGATCAAGACCGACACCCTGATCTGGACCGCAGGCGTGGCAGCATCCCCGATGCTGAAGAACACCGACTTCCCGATTGACGAGCGTGGCCGCGTTCGCGTGAGCGCAGACCTGCGCGTCACCGGCGACGACGGCGTGGTTGAGGGTGCTTGGGCTGCAGGCGACAACGCAGCTGTTCCGGATCTCTCCGGTGGCGGCGTGGGCGGCTTCTGCGTTCCCAACGCTCAGCACGCTTCCCGCCAGGCTGTTGTTCTGGCTAAGAACCTGCTGGCTGCTCGCCGCGGCGAGCCCCTGACCGACTACTACCACGAGACCATTGGTGTTGTGGCAGGTCTGGGCCTGTGGAAGGGCGTTGCAAACTTCAAGGGCAAGACCATTGGCGGCCCGCTGGCATGGATCATGCACCGCGGCTACCACGGCTCTGCAATCCCCACCACCGAGCGTACCGTTCGCGTTATGACCACCTGGGCTCTGAACCAGATCTTCGGTCGCGACACCTCCTCGATTCGCCACCAGCGTTCCCCGCGCCTGGCATTCCAGGAAGCAACCGGTACTGCACCGGCACGCCAGAAGGCAAAGCTCTAAAATAGCCTGACTTAGGGGTACGCCCCTGGGATAGCGCATTTGAGATAAAAGCAATGGGCGGTGCGGAAGACTTTGGTCTTCCGCACCGCCTATTTTGCGCCTGGATGCTTGCGAGCTGTCTAGCTTAGCTCCCCACCAGCGCTTTTGCGTGATGCTTGCTGCGGTGGGGTGCGGGGAACTGTTTGAAATGTGTCTCTGCTTAGATTCGGGTGCGTTTTCGTGGAATAATAAATATTTGTGTCCCGGACTGTTCGGGATACGCCCTCATAGTCCAATTGGCAGAGACAGAGGACTTAAAATCCTTGTGTTCTGGGTTCGAGTCCCAGTGGGGGCACTGCATAGACACGCGTAGATGCGCGGTATAGATAGGCGGCGGCTCTTCCCGTAGGGGAGGAGTCGCCGCTCGCGTGTTTGAAGGTTTACATGTCTGGGTTTTTTTGGGGGGGGTAAAAGACGATGCCCCCGACCAGTTCGGTTGCCATGGGGATGCCCACCTGCTCGAAGGAAGCGATGGTACCCGTGGGCTCCACTCTCAAAAACGCCCGCATACCGTCTTCTGGAGCCCAAAAACATGAGACCCTATATAGAGACACAGCCACAGACGCACCTCCGCCTGAATGGGGTAGTAGAGTCAGAAAGGCACAACATGCAGACTAAGCCCTCCATCATTGCCGTCGATATGGATGGCACCTTCCTCACCGACTCCAAAACGTTCGACACCGAACGTTTCTCGCGCATCCTATCCCGCCTGCAGGCGCAGGGCATCCACTTTGTTGTGGCGAGCGGAAACACCTACGCCAAGCTGCAGGACTATATGCGCGGCTTCGAGAACCAGGGTCTCATCTATATCGCTGAAAACGGTGCGTATCTTGCCGATGAGAGTGGCAAGCTTGCCGTGCATCCCTTTCTGGACGAAGATGTGCCGCGCATTATTGAGGTAGTGCAGGGATTGGACCGGATCGGTCTGCTGGTTTGCACCACCGAAGGTATCTACCTGCCCAAGGACCGTTGCGACCAGATTGTGCACATGATTCGCGGCTATTTTGAAGACACCGGTCAGGAGCTTCCCGAAACCCTCACGTTGGAGGACTTTGCGGCGTTCTTCTTCCCCGGCTCGGTCATGGTTGACTCTGTTGAGGATTTTGAGGGCGCACCCATTAAGTTCCCGCTGTTGACTCCGCCTAAGCAGACGCAGCAGTTGAGCGTTTACCTGCGTGAGGTTCTTCCGCAGACCGTCACTCCGATGGTTAGCGGCTTCGGTGCCATTGATCTGGTGCGTACCGGTGTCAATAAGGCGACCGGTCTGGAGGACCTGTGCGAGCGTCTGGATGCTGATCCGGCGGGCATTCTTGCCTTCGGTGACGGTGAGAACGACATGGAAATGCTCCGCTACGCGGGCTGGGGTGTTGCCATGTCTAATGCCCCGGAGGTTGTGCGAAATGCTGCTGATGAGGTGATTGGCTCGAACGAGGAACAGGCAGTTCTGGAGTATCTGGAACAGCTCCTGGACCGTTTGGAAGCTTCGCACTAGACGCTTCACAAAGAGACGCGCAGAAGCCTTTGCATGCGGGGCGGCGCGGGCCTGGGTGAACCTCAGGTAAACACCGCCCTGAAATATTCTGGCAAGGTCGCTAGAAGCCCATGCTGGTAACGAACAGCGCCCGTGAGCACAGAATCTATCCGATATAATTAACAGAATTAGTTTTGTACCCGTTTAAGGAGAGAAAGATGGCGGGAAACCCGCTTCTGAATTCAATGACGAAGAATGTCACTCAGGGTGACTCTCGTTTCGGTCGTTTTGGTGCGCAGCCGCAGCAGACCAGCCAGCAGGCGCAGTACGGTCAGCAGGCACAGTACGGTCAGCAGCAGACCTATGGCCAGTACGGTCAGCAGTATGATCAGCAGGGCTACGGCCAGAACACCTACGGCCAGCAGCCCTATGGCCAGCAGTATGGTCAGCCCCAGTACGGTCAGCAGGCACAGTACGGCCAGCCGTACGGTGAGGCTGACTACGGCGTAGCAGCCCCCACCTACTCGGAGCCCATCCCCGCCGGTGAGCGCCTGACCATGAACGATGTCTTGGTTAAGACCGGTATCAACCTGGGCCTGGTCGCTGTCGGTGCCGCTGTTGCATGGAATGCACCGGTGCTGCTGCTCCTGGGCATGGTTGGCGGTCTGGTCCTGGGTCTGGTGAACTCCTTCAAGAAGAAGGTTTCCCCGATTCTGGTCATGACCTACGCGCTCATGGAAGGTCTGCTACTCGGTGGTCTGTCCGCTGTTGTGGATATGCGCTACCCCGGCGTGGCAGTTCAGGCGGTTCTGGCAACCCTCGTGGTTGCGGGTGTGACCCTGGCTCTCTTCGCCAACGGCAAGATTCGCACCACCCCCAAGCTGAATAAGATTTTCATGATTGGTGCGCTCAGCTACCTGGGTTACGGCCTGGTGTCCATGCTGACCGCGGGTATCTTCGGTTCCTCGCTGAACAGCTTCTCTATTGGTGGTATTCCGCTGGGCCTGGTGGTTGGTCTGTTCGCTGTTGCGCTGGCAACCTACTCGCTGCTGCTGGACTTCACCACCACCTCCGAGGCTGTGGAGGCTGGCCTGCCCGAGCGTGAGTCTTGGCGCCTTGCTTTCGGCCTGACCGCTTCTCTGGTCTGGCTGTATGTTGAGATCCTGCGTGTTCTCATGTACCTGGCAAGCATCTTTAGCAACGACTAAAGCTCACTTTGAGGCGGCGGTACCGTGATGGTGCCGCCGCTTTCGCGGCTTTGGCGGGGTTTAGCGCCCCACGAATACCGGCTCGCCCAGCAACCTGGCGGGCTTGAGAAAGAGAGACAGCGTGAAGCATATATCGAGTGCCGAAGAACGTCGGGCGGGGGAGGGCTACCGGGTTCCCTTCGCCGTGGACGTGGCCGGCGCGTGGTCCTGGCGCCTCATCGTGATTGCCGGCGCGGGCTGGGTCGTGTGGAAGGGCTTGGGGCACGTCTCCCTGCTGGTCATCGCGATGATGGTGGCCATGCTCCTGGCGGCTCTGCTGAGCCCGACCGTCATGCTCCTGCGGAAGAAGGGCGTGCGGGCCGGCGGCGCGGCGGCTATTGCCGAAATCGGTATGATTCTGGTGCTCGCCGGTATTATTTCGCTGACCGGTCAGCAGATTCTGCGCGGTTTTGTGTCCATGGCGGATAAGGCGATGCAGGGCTACCAGCAGCTGATTGGTTGGCTGAAGGACCTCGGTTACGAGTTCGGTGCAGACCAGCTGAACCAGCTGCTGGAACAGATGGAGAGTGCTGCAACCAATAACCCCAGCTCCGTGCTGAACGGCGTGTCTCGGGTCGGTTCGACCGCTGCCGATGTCGCAACCGGTGTGCTCCTAACCCTGTTCACGCTGCTTTTCTTCCTGATGGAGGGCGAACGCATCTGGCTGTTCGTCGTCGGTCTCTTCCCCAAGGACGCGCGCGAGGCCGTGAATGGTGCGGGCCGCGCGGGCTGGAAGTCCCTGGGCGCCTACGTCCGCGTGCAGATTCTGGTGGCCGCGATTGATGCCATCGGTATCGGCCTGGGCGCCGCCATCCTGGGTGTGCCCCTGGCGATTCCGCTGGGCGTGCTGGTGTTCCTGGGTTCCTTTATCCCGGTGATTGGTGCGCTGTTCTCCGGTGCGGTGGCGGTGCTTCTGGCGCTGGTTGCTCTGGGCCCGGTGCAGGCGCTGATTATGCTGGGCATCGTGCTACTGGTGCAGCAGGTGGAGTCGCATATTCTGCAGCCGCTCATCATGGGTAAGGCTGTATCACTGCACCCGCTGGCCGTTATTTTCTCGGTGGCTGGTGGATCCATGATTTTTGGTGCGGTGGGTGCTCTGTTCGCTGTGCCGACTCTGGCTGTGGTCAACGCGGTGGTGCGTTACCTGGCGAACCGTGACTGGGAGAAGGAAGCACCTCGTGAGGAGGAGTTCCTCTTCCCGCACGAGGTGGCTCGCCGCGAGCAGGCTGAGGAGAAGGCCCAGGAACGGCAGGAGAGCGTCAAGAATCTGGCCTCCCGGGTGCCGAGCCGTCAGAAGGCTGAGGAGCCTGAGAACCAGGCTTCCGAGGCTTCGGACTCCTCCGAAGACTAGGGGCCTGCATCGAGCGGGAGGTTTTGGCGTAGGGCACCCCGCCACCCTCGATAACGCACCGCTAACTCGTCCCGGCGATACCGCCGGCCGCGATGCCGTCTACGGCGGTGTCTCGCCAGGGGGCTACTTGCGACCGGGTAGCCCCCTTCGCTGTACCCATCCTCTAAAATGGGATGAGCAATACATCACCATCCCGCGCCCGCGGGACAACGCACCGTCAGAATGGAAAACCCGTGAGCGTAGATCTCGACTCCCTGCCCGTGACCATTACCGATATTGAACGTGCCGCAGAGCTGCTCGAAGGCGTTATTGAACGCACCCCGGTCGCCCATTCGCGTGCCCTGAGCCAGCGCCTGGGTTCCGAGGTGTTCTTCAAGTGTGAGAACCTGCAACGCGCCGGTTCGTTCAAGGTGCGCGGCGCGTATGTGCGCATGGCAAAGCTCTCCGAGGAGGAGAAGAAGCGCGGCGTCGTGGCGGCGAGTGCAGGTAACCACGCTCAGGGTGTGGCTCTGGCTGCTGACCGTCTGGGCATTAAGGCTCGCATTTACATGCCGCTGGGTGCGGCACTGCCTAAGATTACCGCAACCCGCGATCACGGCGCTGAGGTTGAGCTGCACGGCCTGACCGTGGATGAGGCTCTGGCGGAGGCGAAGCGCTACGCCGAAGAGACCGGCGCGGTGTTCGTGCACCCCTTCGACAATGAAGACATTATTGCCGGCCAGGGCACCATCGGTCTGGAAATCCTGGAGCAGGTTCCGGACGTTGACACCGTGATTGTGGGTGTTGGCGGCGGCGGTCTGCTGGCTGGTCTGTCCGCTGCTATCCGCGCGAAGGAGCAGAAGCTCGGCAAGAAGATCAAGATTATTGGTGTTCAGGCGGAGCACGCGGCGGCGTACCCGCTGTCGCTGGCTGCGGATGCTCTGGTGCCGCTAAAGAAGGTTTCCACCATTGCTGATGGTATTGCGGTGGGTCGCCCCGGCCAGATGCCTTTCTCCATCATTAAGGAGCTGGTAGACGATGTGGCGACCGTGAGTGAAGACGATATCGCTCGCGCCCTGATCTTCCTGATGGAACGTAACAAGCTTGTGGTGGAGCCTGCCGGTTCGGTGCCCGTGGCTGCGCTGATGAACGGCAAGCTGAAGGAAGAGTACGGCGACCTGGGTACGGTCGTGTGTGTGCTCTCCGGCGGCAATATTGACCCGATGCTGATGCTGAAGGTGATTCAGCGCGGTCTGTCTGCGGCTGGCCGCTACATGACCGTGAAGATGATGCTGTCTGACCGTCCGGGTGAGCTGGCGAACATTTCCCGCATTATTTCTGAGAATGATGCGAACGTGACCGGTGTGGATCACACCCGTGTGGGTGGTTCGCTGTCCATGGGTGATGTGTCGATTACCATCGACATGGAAACCAAGGGCGTGGAGCATTGCCGCCAGGTGATTTCTGCCCTGGAGGATGAGGGTTTCAAGCCCATCATCGTCTACTAAGCCGATATATTTATTAGCCGACGAGCTATAGCGTTGCCTCGAATCGGAAGGGTGGAGGCAACCAGATAGGCGCACGCAGGCAGACAAAAAACAGTGCGGGGTGCTGACCGTTATAGTCAGCACCCCGCACTGTTTGTTTTAAATCTAGCGCTGTCTCTTAGCTCTAACTTCTTAGCCCTGGTAGGGGGTCACGGAGACAATCTTGGCGCTCAGTTCCTTACCGTTCGGAGCGGTGTAGGAAACCTCGTCGCCCTGCTTGGCACCCATAATTGCTGCGCCGAGGGGAGACTTCTCGGAGAAGACCTTCAGGTCGGTGCCGGCAGGGAGGGTGTCCTCAATTTCGCGGGAGCCGAGTAGGAACTTCAGGGTGCGGCCTGCAACCTCAGCCTCGATGACCATGCCGTGGCTTACCACGCCGTCATCAACGGGCGCCTCACCAATCTGTGCGGTTTCGAGCAGGTGCTTGAGCTGCTTGATGCGCGCCTCGTTCTTAGCCTGCTCGTCGCGTGCTGCGTGGTAGCCGCCGTTCTCGCGGAGGTCACCCTCATCGCGTGCCTGCGCGATGCGGTCAACGATTTCCTGGCGGTACGGGCCGGAGAGGTGCTCCAGCTCCTGGGTGAGGCGGTCGAAGGCGTCCTGAGTGAGCCATGCACCGGTGTTTTCAGCCATGCGTGTCCTTTGCTTATGCGCCGGCTCTGCCGGTGCGAAACGAATAAACCCGCTACCGCGTGCCGCGTTCAATGCGCGGCGGTACCGGTAACGGAATGAATCAACAGACCTATTCTAGAGCACCGGAGGATTTTCGGCTGTTATGCCGGTCGTATCTTCCCCTCTGAACGCATCTTCGTCGGTACGCACGCCGGTAGCTGAACACTCCGCCAGTATCAGACTGTTTCATGCCCGTGAATCTGCTGATATGACGGCACGTTTCACGATGTCACACGGCGTCATCTGCGCTAGTGCACCGGCGCTATCCTTGGGTATCATACGAGAAGCTACAACCGTAAAATTTCTGCCGTGTAGCGCTCGTATTCGCGAGTCACAGACACATCATCGACCCCTGGCGCATCACCTAAAGGAGACCACCGTGAGCGAAGCCATTGAACAGCTGAAGGCAAACCTGCCGTCTCACCCTCCCGTGGACTCCCTCAAACCGCTGGAGGAGGACTACACCGGTCTGCGCATCCTCGCGGTGCACGCCCACCCGGACGACGAGTCCTCCAAGGGCGCCGGTACCGCCTCGGCGTATATTGCCCGTGGCGCCCGCTTCATGGTGGCGACGATGACCGGCGGCGAGCGCGGTGACATCCTGAATGAGGAGATTGATAAGAGCCCGCGTGCGCACCGTGACCTGCCGGGTCTGCGCCGCGCTGAGATGGCGGCTGCCCGCGAGATTATGGGTATTGAACACCGCTGGATTGGCTTCTTCGACTCGGGTCTGCCCGAAGGCGACCCGATGCCGCCGCTTCCCTTCGGTAGCTTTGGCACCATGCCCCTGGATTGTGCCGCCGCGCCGCTCGTGCGTCTGGTGCGTGACTACCGCCCGCACATCATCATCACCTATGACGAGATCGGCGGCTACCCGCACCCCGACCACATCATGACCCACAAGGTTGCCGTGGAAGCATTCGAGAAGGCAGGCGACCCGGAAGCCTACGTGGGTGAGGGCGAGCCCTGGACCCCGCTGAAGCTCTACTACGACCGCGCATTCAACCCCGAACGCACCCTCGCCCTGCACGAGCATCTGCTCGATACGCACGGTGAGAGTCTGCTGAGCGGCTGGATTGAGAACCTCGCGCACCGCGCCTCCTCGGGGGAGGCGCCTCGCCACGAGACTACGACCCGCATCCTGGTGACCGATCACTTTGAGCAGCGCGATCAGGCTTTGCGCGCGCACGCCTCGCAGGTGGACCCGAACGGCGTGTTTTTCGCCGTTCCCAGCGAACAGCTGAAGGACATTTGGCCCTGGGAGGACTACACGCTGGCCGCCTCGCATACTGAGGTTCAGCTGCCCGAATCTAGCCTGGACGAGGGCCTGAGCGACTACTACGTTATCTAGGCTGGGGTGCATCGCCCCGCGCGTTACAATGATGCCCTTCACCCACGATATGAGTTGTAGGTGAAGGGCATCATCCATTCTTAGGCGCGCGATGTGTGCAGCCCCTGTACGCAACCCCGAATGCCGCCACCAGATGCCACAAATTTTGAGCCGATTCTCAGCCCAACCGCGATGCTGATTGCCGCGAAGGTACGGCGCGGCGGCGTAGAATAAGAGCTTGGACTCTTTCGTTATGAGCCCGCTGAATTATCTGCCACGACAGCCGAATGAGGTATGAGCTATGAGCGCCAACGCCCTGCCCGTGATTACTGTGCACGGCCACGCCAGCAACCCCGGCACTGTCACTGAGCCTACCGTCTATGAGCAGGCTCTGGCGCGCTCGCTGAGCCCCGAATCCCTGCCGGCACATATTGGAGTGCTGGTGGACGGTAACCGCCGCTGGGCGGCTCAGCGCGGTTTGAGCACCCGTGAGGGCCACGCCGCCGGTGCGGAGCGAATTATTGATTTTCTGGCCTGGTGTACTGAGCTGTCGATTCCGCAGGTGAGCCTGTACATGCTCTCCACTGAGAACCTGAAGCGCCCCGAGAAGGAACTGACCGGCCTGGTCGCTGTGATTGATGCGTTCTTGGTGCGTCTGGTGGAGTCCGCCTGCGGTCCGGTGCGCGCTATCGGCAATATTGACCTGATTCCTCGCCAGCTGCACGAGCGCCTGGATTGGGCGATTGAGCAGACTGCGCACCTGCCCGGTGTTCGCGTGAACATTGCGGTCGGCTACGGCGGCCGCCAGGAGATTGTGGACGCGGTCCGCTCGGTTCTGCGCGAGGCTGCCGCTGAGGGCGCATCCTTGGACTCGCTTGCCGAACAGCTGAGCGTGGAGGATATTTCTTCGCACCTGTACACCGCCGATATGCCCGACCCGGACCTGCTGATTCGCACTTCGGGTGAGCAGCGCCTGTCCGGTTTCATGACCTGGCAGAGCGCGTATTCTGAGTTTTATTTCTGCCGTGCCCTGTGGCCGGATTTCACGCGCGTTGATTTTCTGCGTGCCCTGCGGGATTACGCGAACCGTTCCCGCCGCTTCGGTTCCTAGAACTTAGATGCTCTAGCGCCTATGTACTCTAGTGCCGCTGGCTAGTAGTCTGCCGGTAGTACAGCCTCCAGCAATACAGAATGGACGTTCTATGCTCGCTGAGCTTTCCCGCCTCTACAACGCTGGAGGCGCCTCCGTTATTGCCGCTCTGGTGCTCGGCAGCTACCTACTGTATTTTCTGTGGTGTGCCCTGCGGCTGTGGCGTATTGATGTGCGGGAGCACCGTCTGCCGCACCGCATCCTGATTCCTTTGGCTATTGCGACCTACACGGCACTGCCTGTGTCTTTGCTTTTTGCCGGTCACCCCGCCGATATTTGGCGTGTGATTGGTGCCGGTCTGGTGCTGTGGTTCTGCTACCTGCTTCTACGTATCCTGTCTTTTGGCGCGCTGGGCCGCGGGGATGTGAAGCTTGCCGGCATTCTGGGCGGCGTGCTCGGGTACCTGTCCTGGGCGAATCTGGGCTGGGCGTCGCTGGTGACGTTCCTTGCCGGTGGCTTGGTGTCTTTGGCTCTGGTTCTGTTCACGAAGGCGCGCGGTAGCACCCGCATTGCGTTCGGTCCGTTTATGCTTCTGGGCGCGCTGGTGGCGTTGGCTGCTCCGGCGTATTCTCTGTGGTAGATTCCGAAGTAGGGTGACCGTCCGGCTAAGTGGCGGGCTCGTTCTGTGTGCGGCTCGCGGCTGTTCGCTCTGCTCTCTAGCACCTATTCCCGATAGATTTGCCGGGGCGTTTGAAAGGTTGATGTTATGCCTACTCCTCCCTATATCCGTAAGCTGCGTGAGCGGATTGGTTCGGATTACCTGTGGCTGTCCGGTGCGACGGCTGTGGTGTACCGTGAGCAGGATTCTAAGGTGCTGCTGGTGCGCCGTAGCGATAACGGGGCGTGGACCCCGATCACAGGCATTGTGGACCCGGGGGAAAGCCCCGCACTGACCTGCCTGCGTGAGGCGCAGGAGGAGGCGAACGTGCAGATTGAGGTGCTGGAGTTGGCGCAGGTGAAGGCTGACCCGCCGATGC
>NZ_KV816927.1:67894-148002 GCF_001814485.1 Rothia sp. HMSC066G07
CCGTATTGATGCGGCGCTGAACTATGACGGCCACTGCCGTTTTGATTTGGAGTCGGTGCCGCCGGAAGAGCTCTAGACCGGTTACTGGGACTGAGTAAAAGCTGCCGAACTAAACCTGTACATACAGAAGGAGGGGCGACCCGCCGTCATGGCAAGTCGCCCCTCCCAGCATTTTTTATGACAGTTTGTTACATGTTATTGGGTGGTTCTTCCTGTTTTTCTGTGGGAGTGGGGGACTGGAAGCCTAAAGGTTGCCGTGGTTTTATTTTGTTTTTGTCTTCTTTACCTTAAGTTGCGTCTGTGTATCGAGTTATGAGTGGTTTGCATGAGATGCTTTATATATGACACGGGTTACATTGGGAGTGACGGCCCCGTATTAGTCAGTAACCCGAGAAAGATTCGTTCACGTGATGTTCTGGTGAGCGTAGTCGCTTTCCTTTTACTCTGCCTATAAATCTTTAAGGCATGCCATTTTTCTGTGAACTAGGCTCATTGTGTTCATCGCAATTCTTGGTCGCTATTTTGATGCGTCCTGGAAGGAGCAAAGCATGACAACACATAAAATACCCTGGAGAATCTACGTAGCCCTTATTGGCTCTCTGGCGGGTACAGGAATATATTCCTTCGCCCTACCCATTGCGATTCTCGCTAGTACAGGCGAAATTGGGCTGGCTGGCGTAATGGCGGTAGCCATGCAAATCCCCAATATCGCCTTGGCATATCCACTAGCAACCCTATCGGATAGTCTGCCTCGAAAACCTATGATTGTGATTGCCGGGGCAGTAAACATCCTCAGCATCCTTACCTTGGCGTTGATGATTGAGCAGCATATGCTGTCATGGTTCGCCATCGCCGCACTAGGATTTGTGAGTGGTGTCTTCTCTGAGCTGGCTGCTGCCTCAGAAGCAGGATATATTCCGCAGCTTCTCGGACGAGAAAACCTTCTTTCGTACAATGCACGTCGTGAAATTTGCGAGGGAATATCCGCAATCATTGCGCCCCCTACAGCAGGATTTATTGTTCTTGTCGCGGGTGCAACGGTCGGTCTTATCGTCCCGGTGCTCCTTTTCGGGGCGGCAACTATTTCATACGCAACGTTGCCATCCGTAGAGATGGAAACTAAAACTGAGCAACGCGAAACCGCGCAACATGGGTTTATTCACCGCATGTTTGACGGTATCCAATACATGTTCTCCGGTGCCCCGCAGAGACTTATCCTTGTCTACACGTTCTTCTTGGCGGCAGCTACGGCATCGTATTCACTCATCATTATTTACCGCCTGTATGAGGAGCTCACTTTTGAAGCCTCAGTGGTAGGCATGATTATGGCCTGCAGCGGTATCGGCGGTATCGTTGCGGCACTCATCATCGATCGTTTCCTCTCTTTTGAGAACACGCAAGGAATGCTACTGGTCGCCAACGTCGTATCCCTGCTCGGAATACCGCTCGTCACCGTCAGCAATAACCCCGTAGTGCTCGGCGCCCTGCTCTTCATCCTGGACGTAGGATGGGCATCAGCTTTCATCTTCTCCGACAATCTGCGTGACTGCATTACACCGAATGAGCTACTGGGGCGTGCCAGCTCCCTTGACGGTGCCGTGTTTGGGCTAGGAACGCTGTACTCCATGGGCGCGGTAGCACTGATGCTTGACCATCTCGGCTCCTTCAACGCTGCGCTTGTCGTCAGTATCCCGGCTGTACTCTGCCTCATCTACACGCTGGTCCACTATAAACAGTTCAAAGTGTTTAATATCGTTGAACAATAGCGAGAACCCGCTACCAACTCATTGACGGAGCAGAGAACACATACAGAGGGAGGGGCGACCCGCCGTCATGGCGAGTCGCCCCTCCCTCTATGGTTAAGCCGCGAACCTCAGCGAGGTGCAGGCAATTGAGGTGCTGGAGCTGGCGCAGGTGAAGGCTGACCCGCCGATGCAGTTCGGTAATGGTGACCGCTGCCAGTTCTTGGATCATACGTTCTTGTGCCGCTGGGTTTCTGGTGAGGCGAAGGTGAACGATGAGGAGTCTTCGCAGGTGCGTTGGGTGGATGTGTCTGACCCGGCGGAGCGTGCGTTGCTTTCGGAGCGGATGCTGGACCGTATTGATGCGGCGCTGAACTATGACGGTCACTGCCGTTTTGGGTTGGAATCGGTGCCGCCGGAAGAGGACTAGCCAAGCGAGGGTTGCCCTCCGCCCTGCGCGAACGAGACCCGACTTTATGCCAAGTTGATACACCCTAAGTGTTATAAAAACAAGACCTTCTTTGACGAGGAAAGAGTGCTATTCTGAGGGGATACACAGCGTTCCCCCATCGGGCCGTTGCACCCCGTGGAACGCCAACGAAAGAGGGTAATTATGAACTTGGCAGAACAGATTGTCGCACAGCTCGTCGAGGCCGGTGTCACGCGTATCTACGGCGTGGTGGGCGACTCCCTGAACCCCATCGTGGACGCAGTGCGCGCCTCCGGCGGCTCGAAGAACGGCGGTATCGACTGGATTCACGTGCGCCACGAGGAAGCCGCGGCCTTTGCCGCAAGCGCCGAGGCCCAGGTGACCGGTAAGCTGGCCGTGTGCGCCGGCTCGTGCGGTCCGGGCAACACCCACCTCATCAACGGTCTCTACGATGCCAACCGCTCCCACGCTCCGGTGCTGGCGATTGCTTCCCACATCCCCTCCGGCCAGATTGGTAGCGGATACTTCCAGGAAACCCACCCCGAGCGCATCTTCGAGGATTGCTCGGTCTACAACGAGATGGCAGTCTCTGGCCACCAGACCCTGCGCATCATCAACTCCGGTATGCGTCACGCTATCGCCCGCCGCGGTGTGGCCGTCGTATCGATTCCCGGCGATATTGCCATCCAGGATGCCGTTGACCACGTGCCCGCATGGGGCGACTACCGCCCCGGCACTATCGTTCCCGATGAGACCACCGTGCGCGACCTGGCCGATCGCATCAACGCGGCCAAGAAGATTTCGATTTTCGCTGGTGCCGGTGTGGCCGGTGCACATGATGAAGTCGTTCAGCTGGCCGACCGTGTCGCGGCTCCCGTGGGCCACACGATGCGCGGTAAGGAGTACATCCAGTACGACAACCCCTTCGATGTGGGAATGACCGGTCTTCTGGGCTACGGTGAGGCCGCAGAGGGTATGAAGGACTCCGACCTGATGCTCCTGCTGGGTACCGACTTCCCCTACGACCAGTTCCTGCCCAACGTGCAGACCGTTCAGATTGACCGTGCCGGCGAGGTGTTGGGCCGCCGTACCAACGTCGACCTGCTGATTGAGGCTGACGTTGCCGCAACCCTGAAGGCCGTTCTGCCCCTCGTGCAGCGCAAGAGCGACCGCTCGTTCCTGGAGAAGCTCCTGAAGAAGAACGAGAAGATCATGACCAAGGTCGTCGGCGCCTACACCCACAACCCCACCAAGGGCAAGATTCACCCCGAGTACGCCGCATCCGTGCTGGATGAGCTGGCCTCCGATGACGCCATCTTCACCGCGGACACCGGCATGTGCAACGTGTGGACCGCCCGCTACATCACCCCCAACGGCAAGCGCCGTCTGCTGGGTTCCTTCCTCCACGGCTCCATGGCGAACGCCATGCCTATGGCCCTGGGCGCCCAGATTGCCGAGCCTAACCGCCAGGTCATCTCGGTCTCGGGTGACGGTGGCCTGTCCATGATGCTGGGTGATATTCTGACAGCGGTCATGTACGATCTGCCGCTGACCATCGTGGTGTTCAACAACTCCACCCTGGGCATGGTGAAGCTTGAGCAGCTGGTTCAGGGCTTCGAGGACTTCGGCGTGGATGTGCCGCTCGTCAACTACGCCGACATCGCAACCGCCGCTGGTTTCCAAGCTCAGCGTGTTGAGAAGGCTGAAGACCTGGAAGGTGCGCTGCGCAACGCCCTGGCTCACCGCGGCCCCTCCCTGGTCGAGATCATTACCGACCCCAACGCTCTGTCGATGCCGCCCGAGGTCGAGGCCAAGCAGATCGTTGGCTTCGCCACCTCGCTCTCCAAGATTGCGCTGAACCGCGGCGCAGCGGAGGCCGTGGCAATGGCTCGCTCGAACCTGCGTAACATGTCCGCGTGGAGGCAGTTCAGCTAGTCCGTAAGGGATGCTTAACGCTACCGGAGGGGCCCGTCGAAAGGCGGGCCCCTCCGTCGTATCTACTACTTTTGCGCACGTGGGAGGCAAGACGAACATAAGAAATCGGGTGTGACGATACCGTAGGAACAGTAGCGCCACACCCGATTCTGTATGCGGTGTGATCAGACGATTTGGATTAGAAGTTGCCCAGCATCTTGGTGACGTCCAGAGCCGCATCCAGCTGCTCCTCAGTCACTTCGCCGCGCTCCACATAACCCAGAGCCACAACTGCCTCACGGACAGTCACCTTGTGAGCCACCGAGTACTTAGCGATCTTCGCAGCAGCTTCGTAACCAATCAGCTTGTTCAGCGGGGTCACGGTCGACGGCGAAGCCTCAGCCAGGAAGCGGCAACGGTCAACGTTAGCGGTCAGACCGTCAATCATCTTCTCAGCCGAAACGCGAGAAACATTAGCGAGCAGGCGGATCGACTGCAGCAGGTTAGCAGCCATCACCGGGATACCCACGTTCAGCTCAAACGCGCCGTTAGTGGAAGACAGAGCAATGGTTGCGTCGTTACCGATGACCTGAGCGGCAACCATGATGGTAGCCTCACAAATCACGGGGTTGACCTTACCGGGCATAATCGAGGAGCCGGGCTGCAGATCGGGGATGTGCAGCTCGCCCAGACCGGTGTTCGGGCCCGAACCCATCCAGCGGATGTCGTTGCTGATCTTCATCAGGCCGTACGCCAGGGTGCGCAGCTGACCGGAAACCTCAATCAGGCCGTCACGGTTAGCCTGAGCCTCGAAGTGGTTACGAGCCTCGGTCAGGGGCAGGCCGGTCTCCTCAGCAAGCAGCTCAATCACGCGAGCGGAGAAGCCGTCGGGGGTGTTGATGCCGGTACCCACAGCGGTACCGCCCAGGGGAACCTCAGCCACGCGAGGCAGGGAAGCGTTCACACGCTCAATACCGTAACGCACAGTTGCGGCGTAGCCGGAGAACTCCTGGCCCAGGGTGATGGGGGTTGCATCCATCAGGTGGGTACGACCGGACTTCACAACGTCCTTGAACTCAGCAGACTTGCGCTCCAGGGACTCAGCGAGCACCTCGAGAGCGGGAATCAGGTCCTTCACCAGAGCCTCGGTCACAGCAACGTGCACGGAGGTGGGGAAGACGTCGTTGGAGGACTGGGAAGCGTTCACGTGGTCATTGGGGTGAACCTCAATGCCCTTGGACTCCAGGGAACGGGTTGCCAGGGTTGCCAGAACCTCGTTCGCGTTCATGTTCGAGGAGGTACCGGAACCGGTCTGGAAGACGTCAATGGGGAAGTGGGCGTCGTACTTACCGGTTGCCACCAGATCCGCTGCGTCGCGGATAGCCTGGGCGCGCTCAGCGTCGAGCACCTTGAGTTCCTCATTGGCGGTCGCGGCTGCCTTCTTCACGAGGGCAAGCGCACGAATATGGGCGGATTCGAGGGTCTGACCCGAAATCGGGAAGTTCTCGACTGCGCGCTGGGTCTGTGCACGGTAAAGTGCATCAGCCGGAACGCGAACTTCGCCCATGGTGTCATGTTCAATGCGGTATTCAATGTTTTCAGCCATACCTCTAGCATAGGCGTTCAAAGTGGCTTACGTCGCCTCGAAAAGGTGTCAAAAGAGGAAAAACGCTCATAAATTTTGAGGCGTGAGAAGGCACGTAAAAACCCCGCCCCGGTAGATGTGCGAACACGCTACCGTGGCGGGGGTATCCCATAGAAAAATCTGTTGTTAAGTGCGAGCATGTGGGTTCTCGCGCTAAGGCTCGTAATGAGCGGAGAAGAGGAAACCTAGTCCAGGTTCTCGGCAACCACAACGCGCGGGGGAGTCTTCACGACCACCGGAAGCGTCTGAGTCGGCGGGTTCTGCGCGTCGTTCTTCTCCTCCGGCAGGGTCAGATCCTGCGAACTGAACACCAGCTCCGCCTTACCCTCCTTCAGATGGTAGAAGACACCAATCACGGCGACCTTACCCTCAACCACCGCATCCGAAATGATGTGGGACTGCTCAATAATGCGGATGGCGGTCTGGCGGGTGTGCTCACGCACCATGTCGTTAACGACCGGGTTCTCCGGCAGCTTCGGGGACATCACCGAAGGCAGGATGTGCTGCACCAGGTTACGGATGAAGCCGTGCGGCATCTCACCGGACTCCAAGGACTTGCTGGCCGCAGTCACAGCACCGCAGGAGTCGTGACCGAGAACCATCACAATGGGGGTCTCAAACTCATCAACCGCGTACTCCAACGAACCGAGCGCGGCATTCTCCAGGACGTGGCCGGCGGTACGCACCACGAACGCGTCGCCCAGGCCCAGATCAAAAATAATCTCTGCCGCGAGGCGAGAGTCACCGCAACCGAAAATCGAGGCGAACGGGAACTGACCCGATGCCAGGTCGGTACGGCGAATCGTGTCCTGGTTGGGGTGCTCGTTGCTGCCCTCAACAAAACGGCGGTTACCGTCCTTCAGACGCTTCCATGCTTCTGCGGGAGTCGGTTGGATGCCAGCCATGTGATGCTCCTTAGCGGACAAGTACAGATAACGCATGCCGTCGGAGGCAGCGAATCTGCGAACGGGTATGTGGGGCTTCAGGCGCTCGCGCTGAAGCTGAGTTTCTCGCCGGGAGCCTCCCGGAGAAAGAACCTACCTCAAATATGCCTTAAATATGCGAAAAATAGCTAGTTTGGCACGCCTTCACAACACCCAAAATCAGTGCCTCAGAGCGTATGAAGCGCCGAAGAGAGACGCAGCCCTCACCAATTTGCCGCATCTGCTCACCTTAAAGTCAACACGCACGCAAACTCGTTCAGAACAAGAAAAACGAAGCGCCCGCGCGCTATCCTGAAAGGAGCACTACTGCGTCGGCGACTTCGTGCTGGAAAGAACCAGCCAGCCGACGGTGTATTCAGAAATCTCGAAGGTGAGTCTATGACTACGAACAACAACCACGGCGATCGCAACCTCGCAATGGAACTGGTCCGCGCGACTGAGGCAGCAGCAATTGCTGCAGGCCCCTGGGTCGGCGCAGGCGAAAAGAATCTCGCAGATGGTGCAGCCGTAGACGCAATGCGCTACCGCCTCTCCACCGTCAACTTCAACGGCACCGTTGTCATCGGTGAAGGCGAGAAGGACAAGGCTCCCATGCTGTACAACGGCGAGAACGTCGGCGACGGCTCCGGTCCCTCCCTCGACGTGGCGGTTGACCCCATCGACGGTACCCGCTTGACCGCACTCGGCATGGACAATGCCCTCTCCGTGATTGCTGTGGCAGACGGCGGCACCATGTTCGACCCCTCCGCAGTGTTCTACATGGAGAAGCTGGTCACCGGCCCCGAAGCCGCAGAGTTCGTCGACCTGCGCCTGCCCGTCAAGCAGAACCTGCACCTGGTCGCTAAGGCTAAGGGCAAGAAGGTCAGCGAGCTGACCGTATGCGTGCTGGACCGCCCCCGCCACGCCAAGCTGATCCAGGAGATTCGCGAGGCCGGCGCCCGTACCCGCATCATCCTCGACGGTGACGTCGCCGGCGCTATCGCAGCCTGCCGCGAAAACACCGGCGTGGACCTCATGCTCGGCACCGGCGGCACCCCCGAAGGTGTTGTCGCAGCATGCGCTATCAAGGCAACCGGTGGCGTCATCCAGGGCCGCCTGGCACCGACCGACGAGGCAGAACGTGAAAAGGCACTGGAAGCCGGCCACGACCTCGACCGTGTGCTGACCACCAACGACCTGGTCACCAGCGACAACTGCTTCTTCGCCGCAACCGGTATCACCGACGGCAAGCTGCTGCGCGGCGTGCGCTACAGCAAGAACGTTGTGACCACCCAGTCGCTGGTTATGCGTTCCTCCTCGGGTACCGTGCGTACCGTCGAGGCAGAGCACCGCCTCTCCCGCCTGCGCGAGATTCTCTCGCACACCAAGAGCCCCGAAGAGCAGTAATCTTCGAAGCGCAGTAATCCTCGAAGCGCAGTAATCCTCGAAGGGCAGTAATCTTCGCCCCCGCAAGGGCTGAGGAGCCGCGCTAAGACTCCTCAAACATTGCACATACATACACAGGGAGCCGCCCCCACCGAAGAACTCGGTGAGGGCGGCTCCCTCATGTATTTAGCTTTTAGTTCTCAGGATACGCCCCAGTAAGGACGAGCCTGAACCCGTTAGCGAGAGCGGAAAGACTGAACCTTCGCCTTCGCCTTCGACACAGCATCACGAACTGCCGGACGAGCCTTGTACGCCAGCGTGTAGGCGCGGTAACCCAACGAGGTTACCGGAACATCCCAGGTACCCGGGTACTCCACCGACTCGCCGCCGAAGGACTTCTTGAACTTCGTGAAACCAGCCCACTCGTGATCCGGCTGATCCTCCGGCGCAATACCGAAGAGGTCAACGTACTTCAGACCCTTACGCTTAGCGTCCAGGATAAAGTTCGTCACCACCACAACACCTGCACTAAGGTTGCGGTGCTCAAAAGAAGCCGCAGCGTGCGCGTAGGTGCGGGTGTCATCCGAATCGTACACAAACGCCGCCGCGATCGGGGTGCTCTCACCGTTCTCATCGGTCAGCTTCGCAATGTACAGGGACGCCGCACCGGCGGGCATCAGCACGCGAGCAACCTGCATCAGGTACTCATCCTGCTGACGGTTAAAACCGTTACGGTCCGCGGTTTCCTCGAGGAAGCCGAAGAGAATCGTCATATCCGAGGGATTGGTCGAAACCTCAACGGTCACGCCCTTTTTGTGGAGATTACGATGACGATTACGGTAACTGGGGATCATTCCCTTGAGGATTTCGTCCTCAGAGCCCGAAAGATCAATAATCTGAGTGTGCGAAGGCTGCACCTGGCGAGGAGCCAGAACCGCGCCGCGACGAGCCAGGAATGTAGCGACATCCTGGTCACCCCAGATTGCCGATTCTGTAGGCTCGATACGCACGAACAGACAACGGTGCTTCGCGGCCTCTTCCTTCAACGACGCGAGAGCCTCGTCGAAGGCCACAGCGCTCGAAGCAACCGGTCCGTACGGGCTGTACAGGTAGCGGCCGGTAGCGCCGCCCTCAACGGTTGCAAGGTACGACCAGCCGTTACCGCTCTTACGGATTACGGTGTGACCATTAGATTCCTGAAAACGTGCCCAAATATCGGACTGAAGAATATTGCTCATACTTCTAGTGTATCCGAGCTTAGGGAACGTAAGCCTGGGGCTCCGACGAGGCCTCGGGAGCAGAAGCGGGGCGGGGGGCGGAGGAGCTCTCCTCCGCCTCGCGCTCGGCCGCTGCCTTAGCCTTCGCCTCGGCAACTCGGGTGCGCAGAGCGGCTCCCTTGTCCATCGCGGTCTGGCGCAGATCCTGAGAGAACTGACGCAAATCAGCGTGAACCTGCTGAGCAAACGCATCGGTACCCGAACCCAGAATACGCAGAGCCAGCAGACCCGCATTGCGAGCACCGTTAATGGAGACGGTAGCTACCGGAACACCGGCGGGCATCTGAACAATCGACAGCAGCGAGTCCATGCCCTCGAGGTTCTTCAGACGCACCGGAACACCAATCACAGGCAGAGCGGTCACGGAAGCGAGCATACCGGGCAGGTGAGCAGCACCGCCAGCACCGGCAATAATCACGCGGATACCGCGGCTGTGAGCCTTCTTGCCGTACTCAATCATGTCCTCGGGCATGCGGTGTGCAGAAACAACATCAGCCTCGTAAGGGATGCCGAACTCGTCCAGAACCTCGGCTGCGGCCTCCATGACCGACCAATCCGAATCCGAACCCATCACAATGCCAACAATAGGCTGGGAAGAATCATAGGGAGACTGAGACATAATCCTCATATCCTTTCAGGATGCGGTGGCGAACCACCATCATTAGGGGGATCCGGATACGCAGGATGTGCCCACCCCACGCACCGGCTAAAAATAGGGCTACAGGGGGCGGCCGTCACGCAAAATGGAGGCGGCATTCGCGGCGCTATGGCGCAACGCCTCAAGCTCAGCCACCGTGCCGGTAATGTTCACGTGACCAATCTTGCGGCCCGGGCGGGTTTCCTTGCCGTAGAAGTGAATCTTCGCGCGCGGTTCAGCTGAAAGCGCCAGCGGGTAGACGCCGAAAATGTCTTCGTTCTCGCCGCCCAGGTAGTTCTTCATCACGGCAACACCCTCCAGCACGGAGGTATCACCCAGCGGCAGGTCAAGTACCGCACGCAGATGCTGCTCAAACTGGCTGGTCACCGAGCCGTCCTGAGTCCAGTGGCCGGTATTGTGCGGGCGCATCGCCAGCTCGTTGATGTAGAAGCCGGCGGGGGAGCCGGGCACCTCGAAAAGCTCAGCAGCCATGACACCGGTGACCCCCAGCTCGGAGGCAATGGTCACAGCAGCGGCTGCGGCAGCCTCAGCGATCTCGGGGTCCAGGTTCTGCGCGGGGGCAATAACCTCGTCGCAGATAGAGTTCACCTGGATGGTCTCAACGACCGGCCAGGGGCGCACCTCGCCGCTTTCACGGCGAGCAACCAGCGCGGACAGCTCACGGGTGAAGGGCACTTTCTCCTCGGCAAGCAGGGCGGAGAAATCAGCGCGGGAAGGCAACTGCTCGAACCACGCAGTACTGCGCTCGCGAGCCTCCTCGGGGGAATCCAGAACGAGTACGCCCTTGCCGTCGTAACCGCCGCGCGGGGTTTTCAGCACTACGGGCCAGCCGATTTCATCGCCGAAGGCGAGCAGCTCGTCCAGGGTAGAAACCTTAGCCCAGCGGGGGTTCGGCAGGCCCAGACGCTCAATAGCGGCGCGCATCAGGAGCTTGTCCTGAGCGTACTGCAGAGCCTCCGGGCGGGGTTGCACATTTACGCCCTCTGCCATGAGGGTGCGCAGAAATTCAGTGGGCACGTGCTCATGATCGAAAGTGATGACATCCTTGCCGCGAGCAAATTCGCGGAGGGTGTCCAGATCTTTGTAGTCCCCGACGGGAGCGGTACGTACCGCTGCCACGGCGCCAACGGTGGGCGCCTCCGCGAGAATCTGCAGGTTCAGGCCAAGGTTAGTTGCTGCGGGAGCCATCATGCGGGCCAGCTGGCCGCCGCCGATGACACCAATTACGGGTCCAGTCACAGGGTAAGTCACATCACCTAAGTGTACCGGGTTCGGAGTGCTTATGGGAGCAAGACCACATGAAGGTCGCAGAATGGGTTCAACTGGGCTTCAGAGCCCAATATTTGGGCGTGAATACCGGAAGAAATCGTAAAAACCTGCCTTCTGCGCGGTCAGGCAGAGACGAAACTATCAGCGCATGATGAAAAGAGTCACCCGGTAGCTGAGAGGTCTATGGAAAAACTCCCAAAGGGACAAACAACGTACCGGGACTGTACTAACATATAAGAGCTTGTAAAAGAGACCGAAGCGCCACGCAGTGACAACGTAACCAACGCTCACCGTCGCAGCATCGGCACCTTTTTCTCCGATAAAACCCCGCTAGATAGGCCCCGCATGAGCGCACAGACGAAACCGACCATTACCGAACGCCTGAAATCCCTCTGGGACAGCTACGGTATTGAGGTTCTCAAATTCGGTACCGTGGGCGGCGCCGCCTTCATCGTCAACTCTGTGACGGTGTGGGTGCTGATGATGACCATCATGTCGGAGTCCCACACCAAGGCGAAGGTTGTAGCGAGTGTTGTCGCAACCATCTTCTCCTGGCTCATGAACCGCCTGTGGACCTTCCGCGACTCCCGCTCCGAAAACTGGAAGCGCGAAGCTATCGAGTTCGGTCTGGTGAACCTGCTCGGTATTCTCGTCGAAGCCGGCTGTGTGGCATTCAGTACCTACGTGCTGAACCTGCGTACCCCCGAGGCGTCCTTCATCTCCGGTACGATTATCGGTACCATTCTGGGCACCATTCTTCGCTACTTCCTCTACCGCTTCTGGGTGTACGGATCGCACCGCAAGCAGGTTGAAAAGGGCGAAGGCACCGACCACGAAGAGCTCGGCCGCATGTTTGATGAGGCCGCCGCCATTCTCGACGGCGAAGAAACCACCAAGCAGAAGGCACGCTCTGAGGCGGCTGCATCCGAGGCGCAGTCGAAGCCCGGCTCGCAGAACTCCTAAGCTCCTCGGATTGTAGAAGCAGCATAGTTAGAACGTGATATAACGATTCATCCCCCGATACGAACGGTATCGGGGGATGAATCATTTAAACCCCTATGTGCTTGTTGGTGCTGTGTCTGCTGGTACCCTGCGCGGTCGTTAGCCTTCCGCGCGATTTTTCGGGCAACAGGGGAAGGCGCATTATGCGCGGGGAATCTCCACCGCACGCTCAGCAACCATCAGAGAGGCCAGCTGTCCATCCTGCCAGTTGACGCTCGGGTCAGCCACAAACACCGCATGCCCCGAAGCCAAAATAGCTAGGACCTCCAGCAGAGCGCTCAGGGTCGCCTCCGAAGCATCAAAACCGTAGTCGGGGCTCAACTCCAGTGCGAGCGCCCGCTGCCCCGAAGGTAGCGTGTACCCCGCCGTGCGATAGGTCTGTGCCTGCGCAAGAACCTGCTCGTAGGCTTCCGCATAGCTGAAACCCTCAATAATTTCTGCCGAATCATCGGGAAGTAGACCCGAGTACTGGTCGCCAAAGCTGCGCACCAGAGCGCAGTAATCGAGTACCTCCTCGGCGTGCGGAGCCAGTGCCTGCAGATCGCCGGTGTAGGAAAGAGCCAGCGGCGCACGGTCAACCGCCAGAAGGTACGCGGGGTCATTCGTGTAGCCCGCCTCCTGCTCGGTGCAGACCACGGCAACCAGCGGCTCGTCCTGATCGAGGATCGCGCCCACGCGCAGAGCCGCCAGACCCAGAACAATAGTGCGCCAGTGCAGGGGAGCCTGCAGATCAAAACCTTCATCGGGCGCCAGTTCGCATTCTTCAACCAACAGGTTTGCGCTCTTGTCTACCCAGTTCATGAGGACCCTGCCGGAGAGCTCAATACGCTCGCCTGCCGCCGAATACCAGATGAGGGCGGGAGTTTGTTGAGTGCTGAGTTTCTCGAAGAAACGGTTCAGAGTCGTGGGCGCGGACGCGCCGGTGGGGGAGAGAGTAACCATGGGTTTCACTCTACCTCACGGTTCAGAAGGAGCGGAGGCGCAGGGACAATTCCGGGAGCGGAGAGGAGGGGAGGGCCGATTGCCGGGCTAGAAAAGTACAGAAGTAAAGTAAAAACTTCTGATGGTGCTTGAAAAAACCTAATGATGAAAAACCTTTGCACTAACTAAGGTCCTATTTTGAAATAGGGCATGCAGATAAATTGGGAATATAAATGTTTCGCAATAAGCCTGGAAAAATATGCAGAACATGGATGTCAAAAAGATAAACTTTTCTTTTCGAATTTCCTGAAAATTTCTGGGAGTGGGGTTTGGGAGATTCCTGCAGGGGGTTGCACCGCCGACTTCCCTTATATTTGCGGTCAAGATGCGGAATTTGCATTCGGCGGCAAGTGGTCCTGAAAGGGGAAATTTGAGGCTGGCTCAAGATGTGACCAGGGGCAAGTGAAGGGGTGAAAAATATATAAAGGTCAAATTCACATTAAATATGACGCCTGTAACACATACATCTAAACATTGATTAAGTCTAGTTTGACGAAACGGCGTGTCGCACGTCTAATAGATATATAAGCGTGTTTGCTCTGGAAGGGACCGTAGAGGCCAGAGCAAACCATGCCACACCATACACACGAAGATTCCGTCCACGACGGATCCGCAGACTCATTAAGTTCACAATGAGAATACGGAAGGAAAACCCATGGGCTCCTACATTGCATCCGACCGCTCTGTCGCGGCCGCGCGCGCATCAGGCGCTCAGCGCCGTAGCATGAATCCCACTCAGCCCCTCGAAAAAGCCGCCGACGCCTTTCTCACAGAAGCAGAACGAAACATGCCTGCCTGCACCGACGTATGGACCGCCGCGGCAGGACTCTACGGAACCGAAGGCGAAGACGGAGAACTCGCCTGGCAAGCTGAAGCGCTTTGCGCCCAAACCGACCCCGAGGCCTTCTTCCCCGAGAAGGGCGGCTCCACCCGAGACGCCAAAAGGGTATGCGGTGTATGCCCCGTGCGCGAAGAATGTCTACAATATGCAATGGACAATGACGAGCGCTTCGGAATCTGGGGCGGGCTGTCAGAACGTGAACGCCGCCGACTGCGTAAGCAGGCGAACTAAGCCAGGAAGGTACCACCCACATGCAGACCGCACGACTGTGCTCCCGCCAGACCTGCCAGCGAGAGGCGACTGTTACTCTCCAGTACTCCTACGCAGACTCCACGGCACTTATCGATGCACTCTCTGAGTTCCGCGAACCCCACGCCTATGACCTCTGCGACCATCACGCTGCACGGCTGACGGCACCCCAGGGTTGGCGAGTGGTCTACAAGGTACCCGTTCAGGACACCACCGAATCCTAGAATTCCCGAATTCTAGAATTCAAAACTAAGAATTAAACACCCGAATGCAAAGAACCTTCCGCGAATTCATGCGGAAGGTTCTTTGCGTATGAGAAACTGGCAGATAGTACAGACACCCGCAACTCACTCAAACACCGATCACTCGAAAAGAACGCGAGATCCATGACCCAAGAAACACACCGAGGAATGTGGGGCGCACTGCGCCCGGCCATCCGCCGCACCAGTGCCGAAGAACTACTCCACGCCCGACGCACCGAAACTAAAACCAGCGAACCGGCACCGCACACCGGCGCCTTCGGGCGCATCGCAGCAGACGTACCCACCGTCGCCGAAGAACCCGACCTGCCTACCGGCTCCGTACCCGTCGTACCCGCACGCAGCAAACTCCGTGAACAGGGCGTCGGCACCCGCGTGCGCACCCGCACCAACGTCTCCACCGGCTTCGTGCCCCTCGTTCGCGACTCGCAAAGCACCCCCAAAAACCCGACCCTCAGCGACCTCAACCGCGAAACCATGCAGAGGGCAGCAGAAGCAGAAGCAGCAGCAGCAGAAGCCGAAAAAGCCGCTGAAGCAGAAACCGTCGCCACAGCGGAGGCGGCAAGCGCCTCCACCGCCGGACGCAAGTACCGCACCGAAACCACCCGCACCGGCCACACCCAAGCGGTCGCAGACCCCAACGCGCCCCTGTCCTCCCTGGCAGCCTCACCCGAGGCCGCAGAACGCGCCGCGGCACGCGAAGACGCTGTGGAAGACACCCCGCGTTTCCTCAAGCTCCGTGCAACCCTCATCGCGCTCACCGTACCGCTGACCGTACTCATGATCGCGATCCGCACTGTAGCTTCCGCGCCCTTCCTCTGGCTCGAATATCACCGCCCCGGATTCCCCGAAGACAGCTACGGCTACTACCTCGTCGAGAGGATGCGCCTGGGCTCCTACGGCGTGGACTACATCAACAACTTCGCGCCGCGAGAATACCTCGCCCGCGTTACCACCGGTGCCGATAATACCCTCGCCTTCACCGAAGCAGAAGTGAACCACATGCACGACGTGAAGTGGGTACTGCTCATCGCCACTGTAGCCGTTGCCGCGCTCTTCTTGGTGACCCTCTTTAGCAACATTTCCCTGCGTGAGCGCGCCCCCGGAACCATCCGCCGCAGCCTCTTCACCGGCGCGTGGATTACCCTGGGACTCATCGCGGTGCTCGGCGTTGTGGGCTTCTTCGGCTGGGAATGGCTGTTCACCACCTTCCACCAGGTGTTCTTCCCGCAGGGCAACTGGGAGTTCTCCGTACGAAGCTCCCTCATCCGCCTTTACCCGCCGCAATTCTGGATCGATGCAGCAATCGCCGTAGCGGTCCTCGTGGCAGTGCAGATTACCCTCCTGCTCGTGACCACCTGGCCCACCAAATACCGCAAGCTCAAGGCAGAACGCCGCCGCCAGGAACGCCAGGACCTGCGCGTCAAGCTCGCCTCCGCACGCGTCAGCGACAACTAACACACGCGTCGGCGACAACTAAAAATCATCAGCCACTTCACCGCGCAAGCCAGCGCGGAAAGGGCACCCAAAGGGGGCTGGGCTCTACCACACGGTAGAACCCAGCCCCCTTTGCTATACCTAAGCTCGCATCGCTCGAACCTAAAAACCGAGGCTAGATTCCGAGCCTAAATCCAGGACTTAAACCACATATGCGAATACCACTGCTCATACGGAATCACCTGAGCAGTCCACAACGGCATAAAGTACGCGCTCAACACCAGCACACCCACCAGGTAAATCGCCACCAGCGTCACGCCCAAACGAGCACGCAACACCGAACCACGAGCACCCGACAGCGCCAGACCCAAAACACCCGCCAACAGCAGGATCAGGAACGGCTCAAAGGACAGGGCGTAGAAGTAGAACATCGTGCGAGTTGGGTACATAAACCACGGGAAATAGCCCGCACCGAACACAACCAGCAGCGCGCCAAAACGCCAATCCCGCTTCAGCAGCAGAACCAGAAGCGCCACAATAATCGCCGGAATAAAAGCCCACCAAATCGCCGGGTTACCGATATTCAAAATAGCCTCGGAACAGGACTTCACGGTACAACCCGAAGAACCCAGCTTCGGCGACTCATAGTAGTACGAGGTCGGGCGACCCAAAACCAGCCACTGCCACGCCTGCGAAGAATACGTATGCGGGCTGCTCAAACCAGAATGGAACTTAAACGCCGAGACATGGTACTCCCACAAGGAACGCAAATCCTCAGGAAGCCACATGACACCCTTGCCCGGGTTCTCAACAGCCCAACGGCGGAAATACGCATTCGACGACTGGAACCAGCCCGCCCAAGTGCTCAGATACACCAGCAGACCCACACCAATCATCTGGAAGAAGGCGGGGATGCCGTCACGCACCAGCGCCGTCAAACCCCACTTGTGCAGACCCACAATACGGCGAGCATTAATATCCCAGAACACCGTCAGCAGACCCATCGCCGCAACGAAGAACAGCGAATTCCACTTCACGCCCACCGCGGCACCGGCGCACACACCGGCAGCGAAACGCCACAGGCGCAGACCCATGCTCGGGCCCCACGGCATCGGCGGAAGCACACCGCCATTCTGGCGTGCCGCCTCCGCAATATGGCGTGCCAACACGCGCCGCGCCTGAATACGGTCAAGCACCAGACACGCAAAAGTCGCCAAAATCCAGAACATCTGGAAAATATCCAGCAGAGCCAAACGAGACTCCACCAGCATCAGACCATCCACAGCAGCCAGCAGCGCCGCAATAGTCGCCACCGTCATCGAACGGAACAGCAACCAGCCAACATAGGCAATCAACGCCACCGACAGGGTGCCAATCACCGCAGCAGAAACACGCCAACCAAAGGGATTATTATCACCAAAAATCGCCATGCCCGCTGCGATCATCCACTTACCCAACGGCGGATGCACCACATACTCCGGCGAATCCGTCAACAGGCCCGACGGGTGACCCGCCGCAAAGGACGCATTAGCGTCCTTCGACCAGCTCAACTCGTAGCCATAATGCACATACGAGTAAGCGTCCTTGGCGTAGTAGGTCTCATCAAAAACAATGGCGTTCGGATGCGCCAAATTATAAAAACGCAGAATACCGGCAACCAGCACAATCAGTGCGGGCGCCAGCCAACCCCAACGCGGGGCACGAATATAGGCAACAGCGAGCGCATCCAGCAGCGAATCGAGGCTGTAACGACCACGTTCAGACGAAGAACGGGCCGAATCAGCCTGACCAGCTGGAGCGGCAGATGCGGGAGAAAGTAGCTTAGGTATCTTCACCCCATCAATCCTAAAGGGTCAGAACGCACGATGCACCATTTCAGCCCGTGAACAGCATATATGACGCGCTCGGAGCCCCACCCGCACTAGCTACTTCTATCGGCGGGCTCACCCGGTAAGCCCACCCGGCACCGGATTGAGCGCGGGCGTTACACTTAGTGGGTACACGAAGACCAGACACAGACATGAGGCCTGCCATGACCGCACCCGCAGAATACACCGAAGAAACCGCCGCCCCCTCAGAAACCACAGCCCCCTCAGAAACGGTCAAGGCACTCGAGATTGACACTGCTGACACCGCAGACACCGCCGTCACCGCCGAAGAAGGCGGCGTGCTCATCCTCGGCGGCACCCCCATCGGCAACCTCGCTGACGCCTCCGACCGACTGCGCTCAGCCCTCGCCACCGCAGACCTCATCGCCGTCGAAGACACCCGCAAGCTACGAACCCTCGCCTCCGGGCTTGGTGTGCGCACCCGCGGCCGCATCATCGTCAACCACGACCACAACGAAGCCGAACGTAGCGAAACCATCGTGCAGGCGGTACAGGACGGTCAGCGTGTGCTGCTGCTCTCGGACGCGGGCATGCCCGCCATCTCCGACCCCGGCTACGTTGCCGCCGCAGCCGTCGCAGAAGCCGACCTGCCCGTCACCGTGGTGCCCGGCCCCTCCGCCGCGTTGACCGCGCTCGCGCTCTCCGGTTTGCCCACCGGACGATTTACCTTTGAGGGTTTCCTCGCCCGCAAGGGCTCCGAGCGTTCGCGCCGCCTCGCCTCGCTGGCGGGGGAGGAGCGCACCATGATTTTCTACGAATCCCCGCACCGTACCGCCGCAACCCTGGCAGACTTCGTGCAGATCTTCGGCGCTGACCGCCGTGGAACTGTCAGCCGTGAGCTAACCAAGCTCCACGAAGAGGTTCGACGCGGTACCCTGGCAGAGCTTGCCGAATGGGCTGAGTCTGAGCGCGTCCGCGGCGAAATCGTCATTATTGTCGAGGGTGCACAAGCCCCCGAAACCCCCGAAGCACAGGACGTAGTGCAACTGGTCCTCGACCGTGTAGCGGGCGGCGAGCGCCTCAAGAGCGCCTGCGCCGCGGTTGCCGCTGAGACCGGCACCTCCAAGCGCGACCTGTATGAGGCGGCACTGGCTGCCCGCTCCGAATAGCCCAGAATCACCGCGCAATTTTACCCCCTAAGTTTTACCCCGCTGTTTTATCCCGAGGATTTATCAATGTGTCAGAGCTATCCCGGTCCTGAAATCACCCAGGAGTACCTGAACTCCCTCGCCGCCCTGGCGAACTACACCCTGCCCACCCCCGCGGCACTTCAGGCAACCGCCCTGCCTAACGGCTGGACGCCTGTCCCCGGTGAAGTCCCCGCACCCTATAAGGCGGAACTCTACACCGGCATCAGCGACGCCGAAGGGGGAGAAGGCACCCGCCGTCGCTCCACCACCGGCGAGAACGGCCGCAGCCGTAACCTGGTCTTCCCTCCCGCCCCCGAGCCGCTGCCGTACCCCATCGTGGATAACCACACCCACATGGACCTGCTCGACGGCGAAGTGGAAATCAGCGCCCGCGATGCAATCGACGCCGGCGAAAAGCTCGGCATCGCCGGCATTGTGCAGGTCGGATACGATATCCCCTCCTCCCTGTACGCGGTCGCCGCCGCGCAGGCTGATGAGCGTGTCCTCGCCGCCATTGCGATTCACCCCAATACCGCCCCCGAGCTGGCTACAGCCGGTCAGCTGGAGGCGGCGCTAGCCACCCTCGACGAGCTCGCCACCGCCGACCGTGTACGCGCTATTGGTGAGACCGGCCTGGACTATTTCCGCACCGGCGAGGAGGGTAAGGAAGCACAGCACTACAGCTTCCGCGAGCATATTCGCATTGCGAAGAAGCACAACCTGGCGTTGCAGATTCATGACCGTGACGCGCACGAGGATGTTGTGCGCATCCTGGATGAAGAGGGCGCACCGGAACGTACCGTGTTCCACTGCTACTCGGGCGGCCCGGAGCTTGCCGAAATCTGCAATGAGCGCGGCTGGTACATGAGCTTTGCCGGCACGGTGACTTTCAAGAACTCGAAGGGTATTCAGGAGTCGTTGGTGATGGCTCGTCCGGAGCTGATTCTGGCTGAGACGGATGCGCCGTTCTTGACCCCGCATCCGTTCCGTGGCCGCCCGAATGCGTCCTACATGACGAACTACACGGTGCGGTTCATGGCGGCTCACCGCGGTGAGGAGCTGGAGGCGCTCTGCCGCCGTATCCGTGAGAATTCGGAGCGCGTTTACGGTCAGTGGTAGGCGCGTACAGCCTGTAGCGGAGAGCTACTCTGGATCGCCTGCGTATTGCCTTGGCTCCAAAGATGCGTTTGGCGAATGCAAAGAACGCCCTGGACGCCACCATTGATGAGGTGAAGCAGCGTCTGGGCAAGGCGAAATAAGTAAGCCTCTTTGAGAAAGCCTTTCTTTGTCATATATGTATGGCGGGGAGAGGCTTTTTTGTAGCTATTTTCAGCTCTAGTGCGTGAGGTAGCATGTAACGTGCGAGACATAACAGGGGGCCGTACGCCAATTGTTGGGTACTATCATTCAATTGAATGATAGTGTATTTTTATACATACGATTCATCACTCACTGACTGGGCGACTTGTTATCGTGCGCGCATATTTTCTGCGCGCTTTGCGTTTGTCGTTGCCAAGTCAATACTCGGCACTCATGCGTGGCTTCTGTCGTTTCAGATAAAGACTGTATGGGCGTGCCACAGCAAAGGGAAAACCATGGCAAAAATCCTGAAATACGTTCTGGGACTGGACGACGCGAACCGTTTTGATTCTTTCTTCTCGGTGGGGGCACCCGCTCAAGATTTTCAGCGTTATTCTGCGGTGGATAACCGCGATGATCACGTCACTGATGCGCAATTCGATAGCAAGCAGTTCTTGGCTCGTTACGGTAAAGAGCCGAGGCCTGCCGAGAAGGGTTGCGCTTTGAGCCACTACCACATGTGGAAGGACTTCCTCGCTTCAGATGCCGACTGGGCTTTGTTTGCTGAGGACGATGTCCTCATTTCCCCTGACCTGCAACCTGTAGTGGATAGGATTATCGAAAAGTATCCTCACGTGCAGATGGTTAACCTGGGCGATATCTACGCTTCTGAAGCTGGCAAGCTCACCCCGCAGGTTGATTACCCTCGTCTTTCGTTGCTTTCTCCTTTTGTGTACGGCAAGTACCGTATGGGTAATGCCTATGGTTCAAAGCCTCTGTATGGTGCTGCCCTGTATCTTCTTTCGCGTTCTGGGGCTGAACGACTCGTGGAATGTTATGGAGAGACGGTTCCTGGCGTTGTTGCCGATGATTATTCCCTCTATCGAGAATGGGGGGTAGACGTATATTTGGTGCAACCCGGTCTATGCGGTTGGGAAGGTACTAGCCTCATTCAAACTTCTGGCGTTCGTCACTTGGAAAGCCTCAAGAGCACGCAGCATGGCACTGGTTTTCTCGATCGGTTGCGCATCGCCCTGGCGCCGAAGAAGCGTATTGCGAACGCGAAGAATATTCTGGAAGCCACCATTGATGATGTGAAGCAGCGCCTGGGACGATAACCCAGAGACGGATTGGGCTACTGTCATCACATAAAAATCTAAATATGTGGGTCTTCTGCCTGTCCAGTATCCCCTCCCTATTGTGTATATCCGGTAGGGAGGGGATTTTTGCTGTGCACCAGTACGACGCGTGCCACATCGCGTTTTAACCTGAGGAGACCTGAGATTGGCGCATGGTGAATGATAGAATTCTTTTTACGTTGCACTGCGGTGTGCGTATTTATCACACGCTCAATATTTCAGACTCCCTGCCGTTTACGCACTGATTTTTAAGATTGATGAACCCCTCTGTTGTGCAGGTGGTCTGAAGTTCTGAAAACTCATCATTAACCGACGCGATCTTCTACTGCTTAGGTCTTCTGGATGAGCTATTGAAGGGAAAAACATGGCAAAGATTCTGAAGTATGTTCTGGGCCTGGATGGCGCGAACCGTTTTGACTCGTTCTATTCGGTGGGCGCACCCGCGCAGGATTTTGTCCGTTATTCTGCGGTGGATAACCGCGATAATCACGTCACTGATGAAGAATTTGACGTTGAGTTTTTCCGTAGCCGCTGGCATCGCGACCCGAGCCCCGCGGAGAAGGGTTGCATGCTTAGCCACGTGAAGATGTGGCGTGACTTTGTTGCGAGCGACGCCGACTGGGCACTGATTGCTGAAGACGACATTCTTCTTTCTCCGGATGCTGAGGCGGTGGTGAACGCAATCATCACGAAGTACCCGCAGGTGCAGCTGGTGAACCTCAGCGATTCTTTTGCGAATGATGCCGGCAAGCTGAACCCGCAGGTGGAATACATCCGCCTGTCTCTGCTGTCTCCTTTTGTACACGGTAAGTACCGTATGGGTAAGCCGTACGGTACTTGGCCCCTGATTTGCACCGGTCTGTACCTGATTTCCCGTTCGGGTGCTGAGCTGTTGCTCAAGCAATTTGAGGATAAGGTACCGGGCACCGTAGCTGATGATTACAAGCTGTACCAGCAGTGGGGTGTGGATGTGCGTTTTGTGCAGCCTGGCCTGTGCGGCTGGGAAGGCAGCAGCGTCATTTTGGAATCCGGTAAGCGTCATCTGGATAAGGTGAATAGTCTCCAGCACGGTACTGGTCCGCTGGATCGAGTGCGTATCGCTTTGGCACCGAAGAAGCGTATTACAAATGCTAAGAACGCTCTGGAAGCCACTGTTGATGAGGTAAAGCAGCGTTTCTCGCGGTAACCTAAACTGTAACCTCCCCACCATCCACCTATGTGAAGGAACGCTGTGAACGATCTGCCCCTGCTCGGCCCTGCTGAGATTCGTGAGCTTGCCGAGATGCTCGGTATTCGTCCTACGAAGACTCTTGGGCAGAACTTTGTGATTGACCCTAATACGATTCGTCGTATTGTCAACGCGGCAGAGATTTCACCGGAGGAGACGGTGCTGGAGGTCGGCCCGGGCCTGGGTTCGTTGACCCTCGGCATCCTGGACGCTGCGAAGGATATGGTGGCGGTGGAGATTGACCCGCCGCTGGCTCAGCAGCTTCCGCACACGATTGAGAAGTTCCGCCCTGAGAAGGCGGGCGATATTGATGTGGTGCTCATGGACGCCCTGAAGGTCACCGAGCTGCCTCGCACTCCGGATGCTCTGGTGGCGAACCTGCCCTATAACGTGGCGGTTCCGGTGCTTCTGCACCTGTTTGCGCAGTTCCCGAGCATTCGTCACGCCCTGGTGATGGTTCAGGACGAGGTCGCCGACCGTCTTTCGGCGACCCCGGGTTCAAAGATTTACGGTGTGCCCTCGGTGAAGGCTAATTGGTATGCCGAGGTGTATAAGGCGGGCGTGATTGGCAAGAACGTGTTCTGGCCTGCGCCGAAGATTAACTCGGGCCTGGTGGGTTTCCGTATGCGCGAGGAGCCTCTCTCTACCGTTGACCGTGACCTGGTGTTCACGATTGTGGATGCCGCTTTCGCTCAGCGCCGTAAGACTCTGCGCGCTGCGTTGAGTTCCTGGGCGGGTTCGGGTGCGCGTGCGGAGCAGATTCTGGTGGCTGCCGGTATCGCTCCGACGGAACGCGGTGAGAAGCTAGATATTCACGGCTTTATCCGCATTGCGGAGGCTTCGCTGACTATTCCGGCTGAGCCTGTAGCGGAGTAGCTTCTTTCCGCTCTGAATTTTTCACTGACGTTCTCACGCGAGTTCCCGCGCGAAAGGTGTATGCGCTGATGAGTACCCAGGTCGCTATTTCGGTTGATGCTCCCGGTAAGGTCAATCTGTACCTCGCTGTGGGGGACGTCCGCCCGGACGGCTACCACCCGCTGACTACGCTTTTTGCGGCGGTCTCTCTGACGGAGACCATTACGGTCTCTGAGGGGCAGACGCCGGGGCTGAGCCTGAGCATGGACATTATGCCCGGCTCCCTGGTGGAGCAGCAGATGCAGGCGGGGCAGTTCGACCCAGCCGATGTGCCGATGGATGAGCGGAACCTCGTGTACCGTGCCGCGGAGCTAATCCTTGCGGAGCACGGTATTGGCTCTGTCCCGGCGCTACACCTGCATATTGCGAAGGCTGTGCCCGTGGCTGGCGGTATGGCGGGCGGTTCAGCGGACGCGGCTGCCGCCCTCATTGCTACGGACCGCTACCTGCACGCAACCGGCCGCACCGGTGCGCTCCTGACCCAGACGGATTATGAACGTCTTGCCGCGCAGCTGGGTGCCGATATTCCCTTTAGCGTGCGTGCCGCGCTCGGGCAGACCCTCGCACTGGGGCAGGGGACCGGCACCGAGCTGCAGAATGTTGCGGCGCCTCGGGACCCTCTGCACCTGGTGATTGTCGCCGCGCAGTTTGGCCTCTCAACCCCCAGCGTCTTCAAGCAGCTGGATGCGGGCCGTGCCGCCGGTGAGTATCCCGCCTCCGGTGAACTGGTGGAACCCGCAGAGCTTCTGGAAGCTCTGAACTCTTATGACGGTTCGGAGGCGGCGCTCGCCTCCTTGGCGCCGCTGCTCCGTAACGACCTGCAGGCTCCCGCGCTTTCGTGCGCCCCGCAGTTGGAACATACCCTGAACCTGCGTGATAGCGAGGGCGTGTATGCGTCCCTGGTGTCCGGCTCCGGTCCGACGGTGCTTCTGCTGGTTTCTTCGCAGGCTCGGGCGGAGGCTCTTGCCTCCACTCTTCGCGCTGCGGGCAACCACGCTGTGAGCGCGGTTAGTGCGATTCTGAATCACCCTTAGTTGCCGCTGTAGCTGAGCGCTGAATATATGAAGAATGCCGGTTCTAGATTGAATCTAGAACCGGCATTCTTCTATGCCAATAGACCTTAGCCTAGTAGCTCGGAGAGTTCGAGCCAGCGCATTTCTAGCTCGTCAATCTCATCCTGAAGTGTCTGCTGCTGCTCGCCGAGTGCCGCTAAACCGGCGTAGTCGGAGGCGTCGTGCGCGCTCATCTGCTCGGAGAGCTTCTCCTGTTCTGCAGCGAGCTTGGCGAGGCGGCGTTCAATCGCACCGGATTCCTTCTGCGCCGCACGCAGCTCGGCACCGGAGACCTTCGGGGTATCCGGCTCAGCAGAAGCCTGCGCCGAGGAGGCGGCACGCGCCTGCACGCTACCGGCGGCAGAACCGCCAGCACCTGCCGCCGAGAGTGCCAGGTACTCGTCCACACCGCCGGGCAGATGGCGGAACGAACCGTCAATCACGGCGTACTGCTGATCGGTGACGCGTTCCATGAGGTAACGGTCGTGGCTGACCACCAGCAGGGTACCCGGCCAGGTGTCCAGCAGATCTTCCATCGCGGCGAGCATATCGGTGTCCAGGTCGTTGGAGGGCTCGTCGAGAATCAGCACGTTCGGCTCATCCAGCAGAATCAGCATGAGCTGCAGGCGACGCTTCTGACCACCCGAAAGGTCCTTGACCGGGGTAGACAGCTGCGCGCTCGTAAAGCCCAGACGCTCCAGCATCTGCGAAGGGGATAGCTCCTTACCATCGGCAATGTAGCTACGCTTCTTACGGCCAATCACATCCGAGACGCGGTCGTTAGCAACCTCGTTGAGCTCATCGAGCTGCTGGGTGAGGGTCGCAATCTTCACGGTCTTACCGTGCTTGACGCGGCCCTCGGTCGGCTTCAGATCGCCCGTCACGAGCGAAAGCAGAGTGGACTTACCCGCACCGTTCACGCCCAGGATTCCGGTGCGCTCGCCGGGGGCAATCCGCCAGGTAACCTTCTTCAGCACCGGGCGCTTGCCGCCGGGCATCGAGGAATCGTCGTAGACGACGGAAACGTTTTCGAGATCGACCACGTCCTTGCCGAGGCGGGAGACTGCCATCTTCTTCAACTCCACGGTGTCGCGCACGGGCGGAACGTCCGCAATGAGGGCATTGGCGGCATCAATGCGGAACTTCGGCTTGGAGGTACGTGCGGGCGCACCGCGGCGCAACCAGGCGAGCTCCTTGCGCATCAGGTTCTGACGCTTCGCCTCCGCAGCGGCTGCCTGACGGTCACGTTCCACACGCTGCAGAATATACGCCGCGTAGCCGCCCTCGAAGGGCTCGACGATGCGGTCGTGCACCTCCCAGGTGTCGGTACAGATTTCGTCGAGGAACCAGCGGTCGTGGGTGACAACCATGAGGCCGCCCGCGTTCTTTGCCCAGCGCGACTTCAGATGGTTGGCGAGCCAGGTGATGGCTTCAACGTCCAGATGGTTGGTGGGCTCGTCGAGCATGAGTACGTCCCACTCCTGCGCGAGCAGTGAGGCGAGCGCTACGCGTCGGCGCTGACCGCCGGAGAGCGAAGAGACGGGGGCATCCCAGGGCAGGTCAGAGACCAGACCGGAGATGACATCGCGGATGTGTGCCTGCGACGCCCATTCGTATTCGGGGGTGTCGCCCACAATTGCGTAGCCGACGGTGTGGTCGTCATTGAGGACGTCTGACTGGTCGAGGTAGCCGATGCGGGTGCCGCCGCGCACGGTAACGCGGCCGGAGTCCGGTTCGAGCCGGCCGGCAAGAATCTTCATGAGGGTGGACTTGCCGTCGCCGTTGCGACCGACAATGCCGATGCGGTCGCCTTCGTTCAGGCCGACCGTGATGCCTTCAAAGATGGTTCGGGTAGGGAATTCGAGGTGCAGCGATTCGCCGCCAAGTAGATGTGCCACGCCTTCTAGGGTACAGGGTGAGTCTTCAGTTCAAGTAGCGCCCCAAGCTTTGATGAGGGGCTACTTGGCGGTGCTGAGAAAAGCTGTGGGGATTGCGGGGCGCGCGGCTAAGTTGAGCACAGATATTTGATAAACTGAGGAAAGCATTTCCTGCATTGCGCTGTTCTATGCCCAAAATGGCGGTCAATGACGATGAGGACCCGCTAGCGGGGGCTTGTCGTGAATGTAAGGATAATCCGCCATGGTGTAATGGCAGCACAGCGGCCTTTGGAGCCGTTTGTCTAGGTTCGAGTCCTAGTGGCGGAGCGTAAGCACTCAACGGCACCGTTGATAGAGAGTTAGCGGTCCGCGCTCACTCCTCACTCTTACAACCACTACTAAGGAGTCTTCCCAGTGAACACTGAACTGGCACCCTCTGCAGTGATCGTTCTCGCCGCAGGCGCTGGTACGCGCATGAAGTCCGCTACCCCCAAGGTCATGCACGGCATCGGTGGTCGATCCATGGTTGAGCACGCTGTCGCTGCTGCACGCGATTTGAACCCTGAGCGCCTTGCTGTTGTGGTGCGCCACCAGCGCGATAAGGTTGCTGAGCACGTTCTTGCATTTGACCCTGAGGTAACCATCGTTGATCAGGATGAGATTCCGGGTACTGGTCGCGCGGTTGAGGTCGGTCTGAATGCCCTGGATGCGCAGGCACCCGTCTCCGGCACCGTCCTGGTGACCTACGGTGATGTTCCTCTGCTGCGCCCCGAGACTCTGCGCGAACTGATTGCCTTCCACGAAGAAGACAAGAACTCCGTAACCGTGCTGACCACCCACATTGATGAGCCCGGCGCCTACGGTCGTATTGTCCGTAACCAGGCTGGCGAAGTGACCGCCATTGTTGAGGCGAAGGACGCTTCCCCCGAAGAACTCGAAATTACCGAAATTAACTCCGGTATTTACGCTTTTGACGCCGCTGTTCTGCGCGAGGCACTGCTCGAGGTGACCACCAACAACGCACAGGGCGAGAAGTACATTACCGACGTTCTGTCCATCGCTCGTTCTAAGGGCTACCGCACCTCCGCTCTGGCTATTGAGGACCGCTGGGAGGTTGAAGGGGCTAACGACCGCGTGCAGCTGGCTCAGCTGGGTCGTATGCTCAACAACCGCATCCTTGAGGCTCACATGCGTAACGGCGTGACCATTGTTGATCCTGAGAACACTTGGGTTGACGTTACCGTCACCATTGAGAACGACGTAACCCTGCTGCCCGGTGTGCAGCTGCACGGCTCCACCACCGTTGCTACCGGCGCTACCATTGGCCCGGACTCCACCCTGACCGATATGACCGTTGAGGCTGACGCTACCGTCATCCGCGCTCACGGTTTTGGTGCTGTCATCGGCGAAGGTGCAACTGTTGGTCCCTTCGCATACCTGCGCCCCGGTACCACCCTGGGCAAGGACGCTAAGCTTGGCACCTTCTGCGAGGCTAAGAACTCGCAGATTGGAGATGGCGCAAAGATTCCGCACCTGTCCTACGTTGGTGACGCCACCATCGGTGAAGGCGCGAACATTGGTGCTGGATCTATTTTTGCGAACTACAACGGTCTGGTGAAGAACCGCTCCGTTATCGGCGCGCACGCCCGTATGGGTTCTGCGGGCATTTACGTTGCACCTGTTACCGTCGGTGACGGTGCCTACTCCGGCGCGGGCGCGCTGATCCGTAAGGATGTTCCTGCTGGCGCCCTCGCCTACTCTGAGACTTCCCAGCGCACCATCGATGGCTGGGTTCTGAAGAACCGTGCCGGTACCGAACCCGCCGAGGCTGCTAAGGCTGCTGGCGCTCAGGATCCGGCAGAATCCTAATTCGAGGAAAGAACAACACCATGAGTAGCGAGATTACCAACCCCGGTGAGCGCAAGCTTGTAGTGGTCTCCGGTCGAGCACACCCCAAGCTTGCCGAGGAGATTGCACAGGCACTTGATCACGACCTGTTGCCCACCTCCGCATACACCTTCGCCAATGGCGAGACCTACGTCCGCTTTGAGGAGTCGGTGCGCGGTGCGGACGCTTTCGTGATTCAGTCGCACCCGGCACCCATCAACGAATGGCTCATGGAGCAGATCATTATGATCGATGCGCTCAAGCGTGCATCCGCTCGTTCCATTACCGTGGTGTCTCCCTTCTATCCCTACGCTCGTCAGGACAAGAAGCACAAGGGTCGCGAGCCCATCTCGGCACGTCTGATTTCGGACCTGTACAAGACCGCGGGTGCTGACCGCCTGATGTGCGTGGATCTGCACACTTCGCAGATCCAGGGCTTCTTTGACGGTCCGCTTGATCACCTCTTCGCAATTCCGGTTCTGGCTAAGCACATCCGCGAGCGCGTGGACGACCTGTCCAACGTGACCGTTGTGTCCCCGGATACCGGTCGTGTCCGCGTGGCTGAGCACTGGGCTGACCTGCTGGACGGCGCGCCTCTGGCGTTCGTGCACAAGACCCGCGACATCAACGTCCCCAACCAGGCTGTTTCTAAGACTGTTGTGGGTGACATCGAGGGTCGTACCTGCGTGCTGATTGACGACATGATCGACACCGGTGGCACCATTGCTGGCGCCGTGAAGGTCCTCATGGACAAGGGCGCAAAGGAAGTTATCATCGCGGCAACTCACCCGGTTCTGTCTGATCCGGCTGCTGAGCGTCTGTCCCAGTGCGGTGCTGTGGAGGTCGTCGTGACCAACACCCTGCCCGTGCCGGAAGAGAAGCAGTTCGATAACCTGACTATTCTCTCCATCGCTCCGTTGATTGCTCGCGCTATTCGCGAGGTCTTCGATGAGGGCTCTGTGACCGAGATTTTCGAGCACTAAGCTTCTAAAGCCTAACGAAAGTCCCCCGCTGACTACTGTCGGCGGGGGACTTTCTGCTATTGAGGCTAAGTTATAGAGGCTAAAGCTAACCGGCTGGAGCAGATATCTGTTCCAGCCGGGTTAGTGCTGTATTTAGTGTCGTGTGCTTAGCGGTGTGCGCTTAGCGGTGTGCCTGTGCGAGCCAGGGCAGAATGATGCGCAGGGACTGCTCCACCTCGTCCACTGCGACCTTAGCTGCTGCGGGGCCGCGGCGGTAGGGGTCTTCCAGCTTGTCGCTATCGAGCGGGCGAGCACCGTGCGAGTAGAGGTAAGAGAGCGGCTCGGCGCGGCGTGCGTCCTCGCGGATTCGTGCAACCTGCTTGAGTAGCTTGATCTTGGCGTGGTGCTGGGGCCACTCGCGCACGATCCAGTCGGCGTGTACCTTCTCAGCGACCAGGATGATGGTGGCGTTCTCGACAATCTGGCCGTTGAGCTGGCGGGAGGCGAAACCTTCGGGGTTGTAGCCACGCTCAATAAGCTCGTTGGCTACGTGCTCGTAGACGCCGTGACCGACGAGTGCTCCGGTGCCCGCGCTGGCGAAAATCCACTTGTCTTCCAGACCGTATTCTGCGGCGAGGTGCTTGGCGATAACTTCACCGGATGCGCTGCGGGCAATGTTGCCGGTGCACACGAAGAGTGCTTCGAAGGGGCCGTCTTTGTCGGTGCTGTCGGTACGGTTGAGAGTCTTGGGGGAGAACTTGAAGAGCGGGGTGCGTTCGCTGCGGGAGTTAGTAGTGGGGGAGGAGTGTGCGTTTCCTGCGCTCTGGCTGTTGGCTTCTTCGGGGTTGGCGAGCTCTTCGGCATCAACGGTGGGCGCGTTGTGCTGGCCCACGCGGATAATGCTGGGGCCGGTGGGCTTACCGTCTACGTCGAGGATGTCGCCGGGGGTGGCCTCGATGTCGGTGTGGGTGAGAGGCTGTGCGGAGACGGTTGCGGTGCCGTCGGCACTGAGCTCTTCTTCGGGAGTGACTTCCTGAGCGGCTACCTCGGAGGGGGAACGGACTTCGTAGTCTCCGATGGCTTCGCGGAGTGAACCGTCGGGGGTGATGGTACGGCCGGCAACCCCGCGGCGGTTCTTACCCGCCAGTTCGGGGTTGCTCTTAATGAGGGAGCGGACTCCGTCGGCAATATTTGCGGAGGGAGAGGCGGCGGTTGCCTGCTGCTCCTCGGTGGTTTCTGCGGAGTTGGTTTTGTCCTCGGAGGAGCCCCAAGCGTACTTGTCCTTGAGGGACTTAATGTTGAAGATGCCCATCAAAAAGCCTTTTCTAATTGACGTACCCAACAGTGAACAGGGAAGCCGGAAGTGTCGGGTTGGTTGAATGAATAGTATCTATCATACCGAGTTACTTGCACCTTCAACGGTTCCTTTTCCTGCGTGTGGCGAATAACCCTACAAGTCAGTGGAAGAGCCGCAGCGTTCGTAGAAACTTCTGTTTAAAAATGACCTAAAGTACAGAAAACTCTCCAAAGCTAAAGAAAGCTTGCATGCTAGAATTATGCCTAGACTCTACTCATCACTCCTCAATTACATGGGCCCGTCTGCAATTTGTGACGGGTCGAGAAAGGCATCATGAACCTTCTCTCAAAAATCCGCTCAGAATTGGGTCAGCTTAGTTATTCCTTTAAACGGCGAAACACCCCTAAACTCTGGCGAGATCAGGTTGAAGCCATTCGTTTTCTCAAAGTCCATAACCTTCCTGCACCGCATCTTAAAGGTCCTCGTCAGGAAGTGTGGGCTGTTTCTGTCGTTAAGAACGAGCTAGATATTTTGCCCTCTGTGCTCGACCATTTTTTTGCTCAGGGAATTGATCGGATTATTGTTGCCGACAACCTCTCGACTGATGGTACTCGTGAGTACTTGCGTCAGCGAGCAAACGAGGATTCGCGACTTATCTTTGCTGAAGATAACTGCGACCGACATATTCAGTCTGAGAAGATAACCTATCTTTCGCACTTGGCTTGGCGTAGTGGTGCTCGCTGGATTATTCCTTTTGACGGTGACGAATTCTGGTACGCGGAGGATGAGAAGCTTGGTGATTTCCTACGTAATGCACCCGATAACATGGGTATCTACTATGCCGGATTCCACCACACTGTGCCTACCGTTGATTCGCCAGAGAACATCGTCGACACCGAATTGGTGATGGACGCTTCCTATCCCTTCCCGGGTAAGTGCGCTTTCCGTTCCCACCCCTTTGCCGTGGTAATCCCCGGCAACCATGATGTGTGCCGCCTCGGTGATATTGAGCAGCGACTTGAGATTGTTCACCTGCAGTACCGAGGTATTGCTCAGATTGCGCGTAAGGTACGTGTGGGAACCGAGACCTCCCGTCGTACTGGTGAGGACCTGAGCTACTTTGCACCTCACTGGGAGGCGGGTAGCAAGCTCAGCGATGCTGAAATTGCTGAGGTATGGGAGAACATTTCGCATGGCCGCCCCGATGAGCGAATCAAGTTCGTAGCGGAAGGCCCGATTGTTCATGGTAAGTTCCTGAAATGGAACTACTGGAATGAAGACGGGTCAATCCCCAAGGGAGACGCCTAATGGCGGCGCCCGCACGACCCTCCTCCAGGATTATGCTAGATTCGCTGACCGCGGTGCGCGGTCCCGCAGCACTTCTCGTGTTCGGTTACCACGTTATCCACGGTACGCAGTGGGCTAACTGGATTCCGGGCGCGCGTCTCGGTTACGTGGGCGTTTCGCTCTTCTTTATTCTTTCTGGATTCGTGCTGGCATGGTCGTACAACAAGAATGCCGGTGCAAAGAGTTTCTACCTTCGTCGCTTTGCGAGGGTATACCCCCTGCACTTCTTCTTCTACTGCGTGGCGTTGATGGGTCTTCTGCTGTTTGGGGTGTCTAACTCTGCTGGAAACCTCAACCCGCTAAGCGCTTTGCTGAACCTAGTTCTGCTACAAGCGTGGGTGCCCTCTTGGGAGGTTATCTTCTCGAATAACGCGGTGAGCTGGTCTCTCTCCTGCGAGGCGTTCTTCTACCTCATGACCCCGTTCGTGTTGAACCGTTTGGATGGTATGCGCTACCGTGTGAAAGCTGCTCTACTGGGTGGTTGGTTCCTGCTGATGGCAACGGTCTCCTACATTCTGGCCGCCCAGTCGAACTTCATGGACGTGGTGGTGTATGCCAACCCGCTTCTGCGTTCAGGCGAGTTCGCACTCGGCCTGGCTCTGGGCCTCTTTGCTCTCATGGTGCGTGATGGTTACCGCGTTCCTGTGATTCGTGGCTACCACTGTTTGGCGATGATTACTCTGGCTCTTGGGGCCATGTATGTCAGCTCAAAGTTCTACTTGCTTCAGACGGCTCATGGCCTGTTGCTGGCACCGGTTTGGGCGGTATTGATTCTTGTACTGGCTCTCTGGGATATTCGGCGTTCTACCATGCCTCGTGAAAAGAACCTGTTCTGGAAGGCTGCCGTTATTGCCGGTGAGGCGAGCTTCGCTTTTTACCTGGTGCATGAGCTGGTGCTGGCATACGTGCGATCGGCACCTTTGGCTGCCTCCGCTCACGGCGGTATAACGGGTCTGCTGTATGTCGTAATTTCTCTTATCATCGCGAGCATTCTCGCGCTTCTGGCTCATTATTTTATTGAGCGTCCGGCTCATCGATTTATTGTGAAAAAATATTCACAGAAGGTATAGGTCTTATTGTGAAGAGTGTTTACTCTAAAATTCGGGTTTTTTTCCCGGGCAAAAAGTTTAGGCTCCTGGTACTAAACGTTTTGGGTCTCTTTGCGGTATCGCTTTTTGAGATGCTTGGTGTGGCTCTCGTACTTCCTCTGGTGAACCTCGCCATGGGAACCCCACGTGAAGGCTTCATCCTGAAAGTTTCTAACTTCTTCGGCGATCCGGATACCCCCACCCTAATCGTTATCTTCGGCGTGGCTCTCGTCGCAGCGTTTGTTTTCAAGGGTGTCTTCTCCCTAATTATTCGTCGCTGGAGCCTCGGCTTTATCGCCACCCAGCAGAGCGCCGTTTCAGTGACTCTGCTAAACCGCTACATGCGTGAGCCCTACCTGGACCACCGTAAGCGCGGTACCGCCCCGGTGCTGAACTCCGTAAATGATGTGGTGGGCCAGGCCTACGGCACCTTCGTCAACGGTGTGCTTGGCTTTATCGGTGACCTACTGTCAATTATTGTGTTGATGGTAATGCTACTAGTCATTATGCCGGTGCCCGCTCTTCTCGCCTTTATCTACTTCGGCCTGGCTTCGTTCGTGCTACAGGCTCTGCTCAAGCGCAAGAATCGCGAACAGGGCGTCATCGTACTGAACGCGACTAAGGGTGCGCTGGACGCAGCTATCGAAGCTGTAGTGGGCTTCCGTGAAATCCGCATGTACGGTGTGACTGAACGCTACACCTACCGCTACCAGGAAAAGCGAATTGACTCTGTGAATGCGTCGATGCGTAGTGGTTTCCTCTCCGATTTCCCGAAGTACACCTTGGAAATCATCTTCATTGTTGGTATTGCTGCTCTCTTGGCCTTTATGAGCGCTACGCAAGGTGCTGATAGCACTGGCTACTTGCTTCTCTTTGCTGGTGCCTGCATTCGTATTTTGCCTAACTACACCCGTATGGTTGCCTCTCTTGGTAGCATCCGCGCAGGTGAACATGCCAGCGAGAAACTGTTGGAAGAGCTTGAACACCTTACTCCTGAAGAGCGTATGTTCAAGATGCCCTCTGCACCGGTCGTCCCGAAGAACCACGACTACATCAACAAGAGCATTGAACCGGTTAATATCCAGATTGATAATCTGACCTTCCAGTATCCTGACGGTGATAAGCCTGTGCTGAAGGACATCACCCTTGACATCCCGATGGGTTCCTCAATTGCTTTTGTGGGTGGTTCTGGTTCGGGTAAGACTACTCTGATTGACCTTATTCTGGGTCTCTTTGCACCGACCCGTGGTCAGGTGCTGCAGAATGGTGAGTCGATTCTGAAGGATCTGCGTTCCTGGCACCAGCATATCGGCTATGTTCCTCAGGATGTCTTTATCGCAGATTCCACTGTGCTGGAGGCTGTGGCGTTCGGCCTAAAGCCGGAGGAAATTGACGTGGAACGCGTCAAGTACTGCCTCGAAGTGGCTGCTCTGACCGAGGTCATCGACTCCCTGGAGAATGGCCTGGAAACTATGATTGGCTACAACGCGACCCGTCTTTCGGGTGGTCAGAAGCAGCGCCTGGGTATCGCCCGTGCTCTGTACCGTAACCCGAGTGTGTTGATTCTGGATGAAGCGACCAGCGCATTGGACAACGAGACCGAGCACAAGATTACGAAGACCATCGAACGTATTTCTAAGGATATTACGGTCATTATCGTGGCTCACCGTCTATCGACGGTTCGCAATGTTGATCAGCTGGTTTACCTCTCCAAGGGGCAGATTGCTAATCAAGGCACCTTCGCTGAGGTACAGCAAGCAAACGCAGAGTTTGCTAATCTGGTGAAGCTGGGCCAGTTGCCGGATTAGTCTCATAGGATGCATATCTAAAAAAGAAGGGGTTCTCGTCATGAACGAGAACCCCTTCTTTTGTTACAGCATGTTTATGTTGTATTTGTGCCGTATGGAAAGGTCCTTGTTAAATACCTGTGCTTGTCTTCTCATTGAGCAAATGAACGATTTCTTTAAACTCTTGAGGTAAAGAACCAATAGGTGTAAGAGGGCCGGTTGGATGCCAAGTGACGGTTTTATGGTTAACCTCGCCGCGCAAAAGTGCTTCCCACAGGGGGGTAGCACTTTCAATGGTTATATCACCATTACGTCTCCAATGGTAGCCCATATCTTCAGGCAGATCGGTGGCTTCCAACGCCTTAGCCCCTTGACGTAGCTTGCGAGTAAATTGTTCCTTTGAACGCCAGGGGTAGTGGATGATAGCAACTTCATTAAGCTTCTGCTTACCCGGTGCAATGACCTCATGGTTACCCATTTTGATAACGGCATTTTCCCAGCGTGAGAAACACACTTTCAGGTCCCAGTGGGGAGTTGGATCAACCCTGAGACTAGGTCCTTCAATACTGGGAAAAACGTTGTACAGCTTCGTCAGTTCGATAGTGCGCCCCTTTTGCGAGCGTAGGACTTCCGATAGCGGAGCTGAAACACCATACCAAAATTCATCAGCGTCGAACGGGATAATCCATTCAGCGCCCGCCTCCATCACCCGGTCAGCAAGCCAGGTCATTTTCTCTGATTGGTAGTAGGCTAGTTCACGGTCCTGAATAACGTGCACAGGTAGGATCTTGCTGAGTTCGAGCAGTATCTCATAGGTCCCATCTGAAGAGCCATTATCAGCTGCTAAGATATGGTCCACACCTTGATCGAATAGATGTCGGATTGTCTGCTCGATGATATCTGCTTCGTTCTTCACCATGGTTATGCCCCATATAAAGGGGCCGGAGGGGAGAACCGTGTGGGTAAATGTTTTGTCGAGCGAAGCGTAACGTTCTTTAAACTCAGTACTCTCACGGAGCGCAATGGCTTCGCGTTTTTTATCATGATTAATTTTCAGCAGGAAAAGCTGGTGCTTGAGGGATTTAAGAGTGTTAATCACAGCATTTCACCCGTAATCCAGTTTTTACCTTCGGGGTGATGCACAGCAACCCAATGAGTACGGTGCATCTTTGGGCGGCTCTGATAGATACGAGCATCTTCAGGAATAACTTGATGAATATCAGGGGAAAGGACGAGCTTTTGGGTCAGTAACTCACCGATATAGGCACCCCAATAACCGAAAGTCGTGTTGGTCAGAATCAGGTAAGGGGCACTGGCCACAAGGGCCAGGTCATCGAACATGCCGGAACCCTGCTTTTCAAAGATACAGGGTGCTACTGAGTTCAGGTGTGAGAGGTTTTCCTCGCACCACTGAAGATCATCTGATACAAAAATAATCTTTGAAGGAGTTACGGTATCCTGAAGTTTCTTCAGTGCTTCCTCCACATAGGTCACCGTATCAATTCCGAAAACCTCATTAATTTGAGGCACAGAATAGTAATCGCCACGGCGAATGTTAATGACGAGAGAATTTTCATCCACTATGTCCTGCATTCTTGCAAGGCGCTCGCTAAAGGACTCTGAAGAAAGAAGGTACTCGCGAATAAAAAAGTGCAAATCTTCTTCGCTGATATCCTTCTCAATATCCGTCGGGAAGTAGCCGCTACGGCGGGTAAAGAACGTATACTCTGACGAAGGAGCCGTAATGGAGGCAAGCTTCGGGAACTCCTCGGTCCATGCCTCCATCCCGGGACCATAGAGCAAAGATGCTTTGTCGGTGCCGTGATGGCGGAGAGTAGCCGCGCGGGCCCATAGATACAGCCAATTACCTCCCCGGGAGATGGGGTAGGAAAGGAGAATAAATTTTTCGCCGCGGCGTAGAAGGTTAATATATTTCCCCAGATACTTATGGCGAATAGAGTTGTAAGCCGTATCGACAGCACGTTTGAAAGCGGGGTGCTGAACAGTGTATACGGCGACCCTTTCTGATTCATTGATGGGTTGGATATCAGAATCCACGAGAAAGTCCCCTTTCGGATGTGTAAGATAGCGAGTTGATAGTGGGCGAGTATTTGTTAACTGCATAGGTGATTGAAAAGTGCAGCTGAAAAAGTAGTGAAGTTGTATAATCCTAGAGACGATAGCATCCACCGCTACGGTGGTTTCTATTATCCCTCTCACTCAAGAAAGATTGTAATACATGACCTTCCTTCCCCGCGTTTCTGCGGTTATTCCTTTCTACGGCGAGCCGGAGCCGGTTCTTGCCATTATTGACACTCTGCGTGCTCAGCAGGGCATTGACTCCGCAGACATTGAGATTATTGTCTCTGATGATGTTTCGCCCATCCCGTTCCCCGAGGTTGAGGGCGTGACCGTGGTTCGCCGCCCTGTTAACGGTGGTTTCGGTAAGGCTGTGAACTCCGGTGTTGCTGCCGCGACCGGTGAATGGGTTTTCATCCTCAACAGCGACCTGGAGCTGGATAACACTTTCGTCTCGCGCATGCTCGCAGCCGTGGAACGCCACGGCGAGGTACTGGCTAGCCCCCAGATTATTGGCCACGACGGCAAGCAGCAGTGGGTCGCACGTAAGTTCCCCACCGCAGCGCATATTGCGTGGGAATGGTTCACTCCGCTGGCTCGTTTCAAGCCGACCGACTGGTGGCACCGCGGCGTCGGTCACGACGTTGAAGCATGCACCGGTACCTCGGACGCGAAGGTCGACTGGGTTATGGGTGCATGCATGGTTGTTCCTCGTGCGACCTTCAACCGCATCGGTGGCATGGATGAGCGTTTCTACATGAACAGCGAAGAGGTGGATTTCCAGTACCGCCTCTCGAACGCTGGTGTGGACCGTTACCTGATTCCTTCGGTGACTGTAACCCACGAGGGTGGCGGATCTTCGCCCTCCGAGCGTCGTGTGCAGTGGCTGACCACCGCTCGCTTCATTTATGCGGATAAGTGGGGCTGGGAGAAGAAGCTCGCTGCTGCTCTGCGTGCTACCAGCTACGCAAACTTTGCGGTGAACTCGGTGCGCGGCCTGCGCAATAAGGATGTGGACGCTCGTGGCTTCCTTGCCACCGAGCTGGAGCGTATTGCCAAGGCAGAGCGCCGCGAGAACTAGGCACGAAACGTGCGGAGTCTGCAAGAGTAATTCCGGAGGATTTCTAGCTCTCTTCGTAAGAAGGCGCATATAGAACGTAGGAGGCGACACAGTGCACTCGAGTGTGTCGTCTCCTGCTTTCGTTGTAAAATTTCAATAGGTATGTTTTGCCTCAAGTTGTAGGTGAAACTTTCCGTTCCTCTTCACTCCAACACATAGCACCGCACGGTTTTACCCTGCGGGTTCTTATAGCAAACGCCGACAGGATTCAATCCTCATATGACTCAGCCCAAACTTCTACTGCTCTCGCCCGCATTCCACGGGTACTGGAAGGCAATTCAGGCATCCCTGGAAGTGCATGGATACGAAGTGCGCACCCACATCTACGATGCGCCGGGTACTCTGCCCGAGCGCATCCTCAACAAGCTTGCCCACGAGCTGCCCGAGAAGTACCGCCCCGAAAGCTTCGCAGCGCAGGCTACCCGTAAGGCTATTGACGCTTTCAACGAGTTCCGCCCCGATATTGTGCTGGTCATTAAGGGCGATATGCTCTCCCGCGAATGGTGGGACCTGCTGAAGACCTCCGGTGTTCGCTACGGCACCTGGCTCTACGACGAAATGCGCCGCATGAGCTACACCGAAGAGGACCTGCACCACCTGGGCTCGCTGGCAAGCTACAGCCCGCTGGATGCGCAGCACCTGCGTGAGCAGGGCTTCGAGGTGCTCGATATGCCCAACGCCTACGACACCCATTGCCCGGTTGTCCCCATGCGCGAGGACTCCATCAACTTTGTGGGTGCTAAGTACCCGAACCGTGAGGAGACCCTGCAGGCGCTGGTCGCAGCCGGTCTGCCGGTGCGTGCTTACGGCCGTGCTTGGTCGCGTCACCCTTACGACATTCTGCGCACTAAGCAGTTCAAGGACTCCGGCGTGCCTGCAGGCCGCGATATTGACCGCTCTGAGGCGTACGGCATCATGGCGTCCTCCCCGGCAACGCTGAACATCCACAATAACCAGGATGGTTTCACCATGCGCACCTTTGAGGCTCCCGGCGTGGGCGCTCTGCAGGTGATTGACCGTGCCGATGTGGATCGCTACTACATTCCTGGCGAAGAGGTTCTGGTCTACGAGAGTATTGATGAGCTCATCGAGATTTGTACCCGTATTTTCCGTGAGCCGAAGTGGGCTCGTCAGATTCGTGAAGCCGGTCAGAAGCGTACTCTGGCTGAGCACACCTTCGATCAGCGTGTCAAGATTTTGGAGCAGCTATGGGCCTAACCTATCCCATTGATATTGATGCATGGGCTGCCTGGCAGAAGCGCCAGAATACCCTGCGCTGGGCTAAGAGCGAGGCTCGCGCTCTTATGGGACGTCTGCGCGGAGGCGCGGCTGAACAGGAAGGCCCCGTCGGCGGCGTGCTGTACACCCGCGGTGCCGTACCCCGCGTGCTCATCGTGCTCGATTCGTTCTCGCCGACGAGCCGTAACTCCCTATTGGAGCCGCTCAAGTACCTCGAAAACGTGGGTGTGGCCCTGTGGGTCCCTGAGGACGCTTCGGAGTACCTCAACGGCCAGTACGCCACTGAACGTTACGACCGCGATGCCTGGAGCGAACAGGAAGCGACGGGAGACCAGTTGCAGGAGCTCCTGCCCGGTGTGCGTGTGGTTCTCTCCTTGGGCCACTACCTGGCACGCGGTGCGGCAGCCTACGAGTTCTCTCGCGCGATTGGCGCTGAGTACTGGGTGGTTCAGCACGGCCTGCTGGTGCCTCAGGCGCCGCCGCTACCGGTCGGATGTACCCTGCTGGCTTTCAGCGAAGCTGATGCCGAATTCTGGGCATCAGGCCGCCGCGATGTCACCACTCACGCGGTGGGTTCGCAGCTACTCTACCTCGCGGCGCAGAAGGCAGCCGGTGCTGAGGCGCAGAAGCAGAACGACCTGGAACCGATCTTCCTTGGACAGATGCACGGTGCGGAACTGCCGCGCGCATCCTTCGCGTACGCTTCGCACTCCTTCTTGAAGAAGTTTGGTGGAACCTACCGCCCGCACCCGAGCGAGAAGGACAAGCTGTCGGTGCTGACCCACAAGCTGTGGGAGAAGGAAGGCATCCGCATTGACCGCTCCGGCACCCCGCTGAACGAGGTACCGAACCCGGTGGTGTCCATCTTCTCTACCGGTGTTCTGGAGGCTGCAATCCGCGGTATCCCGGCGTGGGTTTACCACCCGGCACCGCCGACATGGCTGGTGGAATTCTGGGACCGCTACGGCATGAACCAGTGGGGTCAGGAACCGACCCCGGCACCGGTTCAGCCGAAGAAGGAACCGGCACAGCGTATCGCTGAACTAATGATTGAAACTTTGGAGGCATAATGCGTATTCTCTGCGTCATCCCCGTGCGCGGTGGCTCAAAGGGCATTCCGCGTAAGAACCTGCGCCCCATCGCGGGTAAGCCGCTGGTCGCATGGACCATCGAGCAGGCACTGGCTGCTAAGGAAGAAGTAGCCGGCGAGCACGAGCTGCGTGTTGTCGTCTCCACCGACGATGCTGAGCTGGCTGATATCGCCCGCGAGTACGGTGCTGAGGTACCGTTCATTCGTCCGGCACACCTGGCTGAAGACACCACTGCAACCGAGCCGGTCATCGAGCACGCCATCGAGTTCTACACCGAAAACGGTTGGGAACCCGAGGCCGTCATGCTGCTGCAGGCAACCAGCCCGGTGCGTCTGCCCGGTACTCTGGCTCGTGCGGTCCGCCAGTTCGCGGAGAACGGTAAGGACTCCATGGTCGGTGTGATTCCGATTGGTCCGTTCATCTGGACCTGGCACGCTGACGGTGAGCCCACCGCGGCGTTCGAGATTATGGCTCGCCCGCGCCGCCAGGAGCTGACCAAGGAAACCTTCCGCTACCGTGAGAACGGTTCGATGTACATCACCAAGACCCACGTGTACATGGACCACCACAACCGCCTGGCGGGCTACCCCGGCGGTACCATTGATTTGTTCATGCTGGACGAGGTCGAGGGTGTCGATATTGACGCACCGATTGACTTCTCCGCGGCAGAGCACCAGCTCACTCAGATCCTGTCCGAAGGCAAGTAACCTTCACCCGCGGCAGTACCTCTTCTGCCGCTTCCGGCTTGACCAGCACTCAGGCATTCAACTAAACGCTCAAACGAAAAGGTCAAAATCGTGATTATTGAACGCAATATTGCCCCCTACGTGGTCTTCGCTGAAGACCCGATTCTCAACGCCCTGCAGAAGATTTCTGCTAACGGCCAGCGCATCATCTTCCTGGTGAATGAGTCCGGTATTCTGCGCGGTTCGCTCTCTGACGGTGACTTCCGTCGTTGGCTGATTGCTAACCCGACCGCATCCCTGGAGACCAGCGCCCTGGATGCCGCTAACACCAACCCGCAGACCGCTCCGGCAGATGCCGACCCCGAGACCCTGCGCGCATACTTTGCCAAGGGCATCAACCACGTTCCGCTGACCGACGAGCGCGGCCACCTCGTGGCGCTCGCCATGGACGAGCAGGACGTCCTGCGCATCGGTAAGCACACCATCAGCGAGGACTCCCCGGCCTTCATCATCGCCGAGATCGGCAACAACCACCAGGGTAGCGTTGATTTCGCTAAGGAACTGGTGGACCTGGCCGTTGAGTCCGGTGCCGACGCCGTGAAGTTCCAGCTGCGTGACATGGACGCCCTCTACCGTCAGCGCGGTGCCGCCACCGCGGGCGAGGACCTGGGCGTGCAGTACACCCTGGACCTGCTCTCTCGCTTCTCCCTGACCGTTGACCAGATGTACGAGGTCTTCGACCACGTCAAGCAGCACGACATGGACATCATGTGCACCCCCTGGGACGCACCCTCCGTTCAGGCGCTGGTTGACTACGGCATCCAGGGCATGAAGATTGCTTCTGCTGACCTGACCAACCACGAGCTGCTGCGCGACGTGGCTTCCCGCGGCCTGCCCATGCTGGTTTCCACCGGTATGAGCCGCGAAGAGGAAATCCGCGAGTCGGTTGCCCTGCTGCGTAACGCTGGCGCGTCCTACGCTCTGCTGCAGTGCCAGTCCGCATACCCGGCACCCTTCAAGGACGTCAACCTGGCGTATATGGACCGCCTGGCTGAGATTGGTCAGTGCCTGGTCGGCTACTCCGGTCACGAGCGTGGCTACCACGTGCCGATTGCTGCTGTTGCTCGCGGCGCGAAGATTATTGAGAAGCACTTCACCACCGACAAGACCCTCGAGGGTAACGACCACACCGTCTCCCTGCTGCCTGAGGAATTCAAGGCAATGGTTCAGCAGATTCGTGAGGTTGAGGCGGCTATTGGCTCTGCTGCTCCTCGCGAGGTGTCCACCGGTGAGCTGATGAACCGTGTGAACCTGGCAAAGTCCCTGGTTGCTACCCGCCACATCGCTAAGGGCGAGGTTGTGACCGAGGCTGATGTTGCTGTGAAGTCCCCCGGCCGCGGTCTGCAGCCGAACTACCTGCCGCAGCTGCTGGGCCGCACCATGCAGCGCGACGTTGAAGAAGGCTCATTCTTCTTCGAGGGCGATCTGAAGGACGACCTGGTGACCCGCCGCGACTTCAAGTTCGACCGCCCCTGGGGTCTGCCGGTTCGTTACCACGACTACAAGCCGCTGATTGAAGAGGCTAAGCCGGACTTCCTGGAGTTCCACTTCTCCTACAAGGACCTCGAGATTAACATCGACGACGTCTTTGACTCCAAGCTGGACATGGGCTTCACCACCCACCTGCCCGACCTGTTCGCAGGTGACTTCCTGGTGGATCTCGCGTCCAAGGATCCTGAGGTGTGGGAGCGCTCCATCGCTGAGGTGCAGCGCACCATCGACATCACCCGTGACCTGACTCGCTACTTCACTGTGGATGAGGACCCGGTCATGGTTGTGACCATGGGTGGCTTTACCAAGGACAAGCATATCCCCGTTGCTGCACGTGCTGAGAAGTACGAGCGTATCGGTGAGGCTCTGAAGCGTCTGGACGCATCTGGCGTTCGCCTGGCTGCTCAGACTCTGCCTCCGTACCCCTGGCTGATGGGTGGTCAGCAGTACCACAACCTGTTCCTGGATCCGAAGGACACTGCAGAGTTCTCGCGTGCGTTCGACACCGCGCTCTGCCTGGACATCTCCCACACCATGCTTGCTTGCAACTTCCTGAACATTCCGCTGTCGGAGGCTGTTGAGCAGCTGGCACCGCTGTCCATCCACCTGCACCTGGTGGACGGCACCGGCGTTGACGGTGAAGGCGTTCAGGTTGGCGAAGGCGACGTCGACTGGGCATCCCTGGGCAAGCAGCTGCGTGAGCTGGCACCGAAGGCATCCTTCATTCCCGAAATCTGGCAGGGCCACATCAACAACGGTGAAGGCTTCTTCACCGCACTGGACCGCCTCGAGAAGTGGCTATAGGGGCAAGGTCAATGGCTAACTCTCTGACCGTAAAAGCTCGGGAGGGTGAAGTTCTAGATCAAGACTTTATCACCCCCGGGCGTTTCCGGGAGCTGGACGGCTTCCGCGGCCTGGCTGCCATTACCGTGGTGATTTATCACTGGGGTGTTCCGGCTACTCAAAACTATCCGCGGATCGCCCCTGCCCCCTATGACATCCCTCTGGGCGAGTTGGGTGTGCAGCTCTTTTTCATCATTTCTGGTTTCGTGATCCTGCTCAGCGCTATCAAGAGCGGCTCGGCACTGAAGTTCGCTATTTCGCGTTTTTCTCGTATTTACCCGACCTATTGGTTTGCGCTGGCTGTATCGGCTCTGGTGTATTTCGTCTACGGAAACCCCGGACGCCATATTACGATTCCGCAGACCCTGATTAACACGACGATGCTGCAACGCTTCCTGCGTGTGGATAACGTGGATCAGGTGTACTGGACGCTGGCAGTGGAGCTGCAGTTCTACGTGATGGTTGCCCTGTACCTGATTCTCCGACGCGGAAAGATTTACCGTAGGGAGCTGACTACGATTCTGCTCACCTGGTCGGTTATCGGTACGGCTCTGTGCCTGCTCTTCCACCCGGAGAATTCTTTGGGCGGGGCACCGAAGATGATTGTGTGGGCCGCTGTTGCGGAGCACTCCTCGCTCTTTAGCTTGGGCATGGTGTTCTTTATGTACAGCCATGATCGAAAGTTCACCTGGCATATCCCATTCTTCGCGATTCTGGCTTCCATCAACGCAGCGCTGATGCATGACCTTGATCATGGTATCGGTGTGGCATTTATCTGCCTCATGTTCTTCGTGGTGGTGTACCTCAAGAACGTTCCGGTACTTTCGAGGGGTCCGCTGAACTTCCTGGGTCGTATCTCCTACCCCCTGTACCTGGGGCACGCAATGGTTGGCTATATGTTGCTGGACCTGTTCTACCCGGTGGCCGGTCAATGGGGTTCACGCATCATCGCATTGGTTTTGGTGATTTGCTTCGCCTACCTGGTGCATATTTCCATTGAAACTAAGGTTTCTGCTTCCTTCCGTTCTTTCCTCACTCGAAAGTTGACTAAGGCATGACCTCTACACCAACGGCTCTATGGGTCGTTCCGGTTCCCGATTTTGGTGGAGTAGCTCGGCACGTTGTCGATATGGCACGTGCCGGGCTCCCCGGCTTTAACCTGGTGGTTCTCGCGCCCGAGGGTAAGCTCACGAGCCGCCTCGAGGAACTGGGCGTCACCGTCATCAAGGCTGAGTTCGGCCCCGACTACGGTTTTAAGACTTCCTTTGTTTCTTTGCAGAAGGCTGTTGAGCAGCTCCGCCCGGATATTGTGCACAGCCACCTGGCGTATGCGGACGTTGTAGCGACCGCTGTGGTCAACGCACTACGCATCCGTAGCGTCATCAAGCGCGGCACCTGCGTACCGAAGCTTCTGACCACTGAGCACGGTATTGCCGGTAATGACTCGGTGTACCACGGTAGCTCCTGGCGTTCTAAGCTCATGGAGACCGTGCATCGTGTGCGCCTGTGGGGCACCGATCAGGCCATTGCTGTTTCTCGTTCTACCGCTGATCAGATGCGTGCCAAGTGGGGCGCTCGTGGCGTGGAGCTGGTGTACAACGGCGTGGATATCCCCGAGGTGCATGCGGCTGTTGAGCAGCAGCGTGTTCCCGCAGAGGGAGGTCCGCGTATTCTCTCGCTGTCCCGTCTGTCCCCTGAGAAGGGCATTGACGTGCTACTGGACGCTTTTGCGCAGCTTCGTGCTGATTACCCGCAGGCTCATCTTGAGATTGCGGGCTCTGGCGATTTGGCGTCCGAGTTGCAGGCTCAGGCTCAGCGTCTGAACCTGGGGGAATCGGTGACCTTCAGCGGCTTCGTTAACCCGATTGAGGCGATGGGCCGTAGCGACATGATTGTTCAGCTGTCGGTGTGGGAGAACTGCTCATACACTCTGCTGGACGCTAAGGCAGCTGGTCTGAAGACGATCGCTACCGCTGTGGGCGGCAACCCGGAGATTTTGGGCGCCGACGAGCTGGTAGACCGTCAAAGCGCAACCTTGACTCAGGATGTTCTGCAGGCTATGCGTGCGCAGCTGCAGAAGAGTGAGGCTGAGCCTTTCACCTGGATTTCGAATGAGCAGATGGCTGCTCAGACGGTTGATATTTACACTCGTGTACTTCGAGGAGGTCGATGATGAGCCAGACTTCGCAGGTTTACGCACATTTGAACGAACCCACCGAGAAGCCAGAGATTTCGCGTTTCTCTGAAACTATGTCTCGCGGTAGCGATTACGTCCGCCATCAGACTAGCCAGATTCGTATGCCTGAGTTCATCATGGCGTTCCTCTTGCTTTTTGGTGACGCGGTACCGGGTCTTGGTCTGCCCTTCAACCAAGCGGTCATCATAGCACTGGCCGTGTACGGTCTGACCCGTAAACCGACTTTTGATGTGAGTCATTTTTCGGGCCTACGCGCCATCATGTTTATCGCGATGGGTTACCTCGCAATCGTTTCAATCAACGGTGTGCACTCTGAGGACGGCTCAGACTGGACTCGTCGTCTGATTCGTCTAGTCGCTGCGACAGTGCTGATTTGGACTATTGCTGCTGGGCGTCTGCATATTCGTTCTATTGTTCTTGGATACTCAACGGCGATTCTTTTCAACGCGGTAGCCTATTTTGCCGGTTTTGCCCCGGTTACTGGCTACTATGGTAGTTTGACCGGCTGGCTGGGTGATAAGAATTTCGCGGGTCTGGTGTATTGCCTCTTTGGCTTGCTGATTCTGAGCTTCGCCCGTAACAAGATTGAAGTCATTCTTGCCATTGTGGTTTTCTCTGCTTTGTTGTGGGCTACTGGTTCTCGTACCTCGATTGCTGCGTATGTAGCGGGTCTGATTTGGGTCGTTATTGCTCACCGCATGAGGACTTTTGGGCGTATTACGTTGGGTATTTTCCTGTACGTCATGATTGATGTGCTGACCAGCGACTACTCTCGTTCGGGTGTGTTCGCCGACCGCGCAGGTTCGGATGCGCTTCGTGCACTGATTGACCAGGCATCTGAAATCAAGGTTCAGGCAACTGGCTTCTTCGGCCAGGGCTTGGGCGAGGCATACGTATACCTGGCACATACCGGTTCGAAGACCTGGTTCCTCCATAACTCGTACTGGTCTGCTCTGATTGAGGGCGGCTGGCCATGGATGATTCTGGTTGTTACCATCACCCTGCTCTTTATCGTGAACGTGTTTAGCGGCAAAAAGACTCTGCCGCCGAAGTTCTATGTCGTGCAGGGTGCTGGCGTTGCCATCATGATTTGTGCATCGCGTCTGGGCGAGGTGTTCTACACCTGGCCGTGGGCTGTTGCCTGTGGTTTGGCTCTGCGCGTGTTGCTGCTTGAACGCGAACAGCGTCTTGGCACCGGCCATGATGAAGCGAATATCGAAGGCTTCGACGAGCGAATTGAAATTCGTGAGGCGGAAGAAAAGTCGCGGCACGCTGCGCCGATGTGGAAGGAAGAAAATGTCTAAGACTAATCGAGCTCCTGAAGTTAGCGTTATTATTTGTGCGCTGAACGCTGCATTGACTCTTCCTCGCCAGCTTAAGGCCCTGGAGAACCAGGAAACTGAGCTTCCGTACGAAGTAATTTTGGTAGACAACGGTTCAGAGGACGACACCCGCGCCGTTATGGAAGCGTGGGCTCAGGAACCCCGAGAGGATAAGTTCACGGTCAAGGTCGTGGACGCCTCCGCAACTCCAGGTATTCCCGCGGCCCGTAACTCCGGTGCACGTGCCGCATCGGGTAGAGTCTTGGCATTCTGTGATGCTGATGATGAAGTATCTCCTCAGTGGGTTCAGGCGTTTTCAGAGGTGCAGGATATGGAACTGGCAGGTGGCTGGATTCGCGCTTTTGACGCTAATGGCAGCCCTCGCCCCGATGCCTTCGGCAAAGGTCTGATTGCAACTCCTTATCTGCCGCACGTGGGCAACTGCAATTGCGCTATGACCCGTGCACGCTTTTTTGAAATTGGCGGCTACGATGAGTCCCTTCCCCGCTACGGCTACGAGGATGTGGATATTTCGTGGCGTCATCAGGAAGCCGACGGTGTGATGCGCTTTATCCCTGAAGCAGAGATTCGTTTTACTCTCTCGGAGGGGAAGAGCTCTATCCGTAAGAAGTACGAGCTGGGTGTGGGACGTGTGCTGATGGCCCGTCGTTTCCCGAAGTATGATTCTGCAACGTATTCGTTGAAGTCTACTGTGACTGGCAGCGTTCAGCAGCTGTTGAATATCCTGCGTCAGGCTGTGACCCAACGTAAAGTTGCTCGTCGAGATGTTGCCAACTGGGTTGCATCGCTGGGCCGTATCCGCGGAAGTATCAAATACTCCGGTAAGAATTATGTGCCCGCCCGCAAGCTGGTGAAGGAGTAGAAGGATGGAGAAAGAACTCTACATCGCCACCAATAACGGTGACATGGGCGGCGGCGAGGTCATGCTCCTGAATATTGCTCGCGCAGCCCGTAGCCTTGGCTACAAGGTCACTATTGTGGGTCCTTCCGAGCCGAAGCAGCTTGTAGAAGCTGCTGCGGATGAGGGGTTCCCCCGCATTGTCTTGCCGGCTAAGAACCGCGCACAGTACATGGTGGCTCTGCGTAGCTGGCACGCTCGCCATAAGGACGTTCTGTTGTGGTGCAATGGTCTGGTTCCCGCAGCGGCAACGGGCGGCCGTAAGAACCGCATCGTGCACCTGCACCAGCTGCCTACCGGTGTGAACGCGAAGCTCGTACCCTTTGCCCGCCATAAGGCGTCTGTCACCCTGGTGCCTAGCCGCTATGTGGCTCGTGCCTGCCCCGGTAGCGAGCTGTTCGCGAACTGGGTCAGTGGCGTATCCACCGAGCTGGATCACCGTGTGGGGGAGCGCCGACTTCGCGTCGGTTACCTGGGGCGTTTGACTCCGTCTAAGGGCATCGCGACCCTGTGCCAGGCGATGAGTTCCTTGAACTCTAACGGTATTGAATACGACCTGGTGATTGGTGGTGAGCCTGTCTTCGCATCTGATGAAGAACGTGCTGAGGTTGAGGACGCCCTAGCCCGTGTTGCTACGTTCAGCACGCGTTTGGGCTGGACTACCCCGGACCGTCTTTTCGGTGACATTGACATGCTTGTTGTACCTTCGATTGCCCCTGAGTCCTTTGGCTTGGTGGTCGCTGAAGCGATGAGCGCGCGCGTCCCTGTGGTTGTCAGTGATGCTGGTGCTCTGTCGGAGGTGCTGGGCGGCGCGTCGTACCCGTACGTTGTGCCTGCTGATCAGCCGGTAGCTCTTGCACAGGCCATTAAGAGCCTGGGTACTGAGCTTCGAGAAGATACGGATGCCCTGGCGGAGCGAACCTCCGAGCTGTTCTGGCGTTGGCAGGAGAACTATTCGCCTGAGGCTGGTCAGGTCCGTGTTGGTGAGATTCTGGAGCGTTTTATCCGCTAAGGTGCCTCTAAACGTATAGGCCATTCCCAACGGATATCCTCTCACTCAAACCCCGAAGGAAAATTATGACGACTACCCACCGTTACAAGGCCGCGGTTATCATTCCGTCTCGCGGTGGTGCAGATATTCTGCACTACCCGCTGGATGCGCTTGCCGCCCAGACCGAGAAGGACTTCCAAGTTATCGTGGTCCTCGACGGCGATATCGATAACAGTGAAGCTGTGCTTGACCGCTACATTGCCGAAGGCAAGCTGAACCTGACCAAGATCGTTTTCGAGGAGAACCGTGGCCGCGTGGCTGCGCTGAACGCTGGCCACCGTGCGGCTGATGCGGATGTCCTCATCCGTTGCGATGATGATCTTGAGCCGGCATCCGACTACGTCGAGGCGCAGATCCGCCTGCACCGTGATTACGACGGTGTGATTGGTACCTTGAAGAACGTGTACCCGGACACTCCCTACTCTCGTGTGTACGGTAACTTCCGCGATGCTCGATTCAAAGAGGGCGCCCTCAGCGTAGCTGAAGAAGGCCGTTGGCTGTACTGGAACGGTAACTCTTCTATCTCTGCGGAGTACTTTGAGCGTACTGGCGGCTACGACCCCGCGTACCGTCTCTACGGCTGGGAAGACGTAGACATGGGCAAAATGGTTCATGACGCTGGTGGCCGCATCATCATCTCTGATGAAGTTGAGGTCAAGCACTATGCCGAGGCTACCACCACTGCAGTGCGTGCCCTGCGTGCCCTGCACTCGGGCTCTGCCCGCACCATCTTCGTGCGTAAGCACGGCGAGGAAGCACACCCTGCCCCGAACCCGACGGGTCCGTGGGGTTTGCTGGTCAAGACCCTCGCTCGTTTCACCACCGAGAAGACCATTAAGGCTCTGGGCGATGCGAGCGATAAGATTCTGCTGAAGCTGCCCGCTAAGGCCGCTGAGAAGCTTGTGGCACTGCAGGTTGAGGCTGCATCTTACGCCGGTATTCACTACCCTGAGCGTGCTCAGAAAGTCTTTTAGGAGGAAAAGAAAATGTCACTCACTCAGCTCTTGACCTCCGCTCCGTTTACCGGGCCGAAGAACCCTGACGCGGTGCTCGCGGATATCCCGAAGAGCCTCAAGAAGCTTGCCCATCTGGCGCGCCGTTACGTGCCGCTGGTCAAGCCTGAGGCTACTGAAGAGATAGCAATTGCCCACGACTACCTGACTCAGCGTGGCGGTGCGGAGCGTGTTGTGCTGGCAATGCATCGTGCATTCCCTGACGCACCGATTTACACGACTTTGTACGACCCGGAGGGCACCTTCCCCGAGTTCAAGGACGCGAAGATTATCACGAGTCCGCTGAACAAGATTGGCTACCTGCGTCGTAACCACCGTATGGCTCTGCCGATTCTGCCGTTTGCTTCTTCTCTCTTGAAGGTGCCGGCTGAGCGTGCTGTGGTGTCGACGACCGGCTGGGCGCACGGCTTCAACTTTGCTGGTCGTAAGTTCATTTACTGCCATTCGCCGGCGCGTTGGCTGTACCTGAGCGATCAGTACCTGGGTGAGAAGAGCACCGGTCCCGTGCCGTTGCTGCTGAAGACTCTGCGTCCTGCACTGATGCTGTGGGATCACTGGGCGGCTCACTGTTCGGCGGTGTACGTGGCGAATGCGAGCGTGATTAAGAAGCGTATTGAGAACGTCTACGGTAAGAAGGACGTTCCGATTTTCTTCCCGCCGCACTCGGTAGACGCCACCGCACCGGTTGAGCCTATTCCGGGTCTGGAAGAGTTTACCGAATCGGACGATTACTTCCTGATTGTTTCGCGTCTGCTGCCCTACAAGAATGTTGATAAGGCTGTTGAGGCGTGTAATGAGTTGGGTAAGAAGCTGCTGGTGATTGGTCGCGGCCCGGAGAAGGAACGCCTGGAGGCCCTTGCTGGCCCGACTGTTCGTATTGCTTCGGGTGTCTCGGATGCGCAGCTTCGTTACGCGTACCGTCACTGCTTGGCGCTGCTGGCTATCTCTTATGAGGACTTCGGTATTACCCCGCTGGAGGCGGGCGCTAGCGGCAAGGCCGTGATTGCCTACCGTGCGGGTGGCTTCCTGGATACCATTCAGGAAGGTAAGACCGGCATGTTCATCAACCAGCCGACTGTGGAACAGCTGGTGGAAGCCCTCAAGGCTTTCAATCCGGATGACTGGGATGCCGACTACATCCGTGAGCACGTTGATGGCTTCTCGGAGGCTCGTTTCATCAGCCGCCTGAAGATGTACGTGCAGGCTCTGCCTGAAGACTAAAAGAGCTCAACGGCTCATAGAAGAAGGCGGGGCGGTAGAAACTAAGGTTTTTTCTACCGCCCCGCCTTCTTTGCGCCTTCTGGAGGCCTTAGCGGGCCTCTAGGAGCCCCTTGGAGAGCAACTCGGGAATAAAACCCTCAATCTGCGGCCCCATAGTCTCTACGGGCTGTTCATACATCTCGCAGAGCACGTCGATAGCCTCCTGCAGAGACATCGGGTCTTCAAAAATACTCCAAATAATGGAGGCTGAGTCCTGAAGGACAGACAGCTCCCCGTTGGCAAGATTCGCGAGATAAGTTGCCGTGGGGGAGTACTTAGCGAACTCTTCAGAATGAACGTACGCGATGTTCTCGGGAATACCGTAGACGGTCTGACGGGAATCTACCGGATTGCTCATTTTTTCACCTTGATTCCGAAACGCTCAAAGAACTTTGCACGTATCTCTGCCTTAGTGGGGGTGCGTCCCAGCTGCATCGCCAAATGGTCCTTGTTCACAAAGAAAATATTTTTGAGGGTGCGCAGCTTATCGTGCAGGGTGGATGCCGACTGCAAACGCCCAATCCACTGAATGTAGTGGGGCACATCCTGCGAGACCGACAGCCACAGCAGGTAGTCTCGGTCGTCACGGTACTGCTCCAGACCGCCCATAGCCGCGCTATATGCGAGGGAGGAGTCAAGCTCTTCCGCGCGGGCTCGCAGGCGCTGCCAATCGCTGTACGAGAGCAGGGAGACCAGGTAGTTAATATCTGCGCTGTAACGTGAGGCAGCGCGGGCGCGGTGAAGCACCACGAGAAGACGCGCGTCCAGGTCACTGGGGACAGTGCAGGGGCGGTGTGCAATCATACGGGTCTTGCGCGCTGCCCAGATGCGGTCAAACGCCTTCTCGTAGTCGCCGTGGCGTCCCAGACCGGGGAAGAAACGATGAATATCGGTCAGGCCCCATGAAGCGTGGTAGAGCGTCATCGCGTGCTCGAACACGGAACCTGTTTCGAAGTGGGCTTGGATACGCCATCCATCTGCCAGAAGGATCTCTACAAAGCGGTCCACGTGAGAGGGACGGACGAGCAGGTCAGCGTCGGAGCTGTACCTGCCCTTGCGGTAAATTTCCTGGGAGAAAGCGTAGCCTTTGACATGCAGAATATCGATGGAGTGCATGTCGGCAATTCGCTGGAAGTAGGCGTGCGCAAGCCGAATCCGTGCCGCGAGCGGAGTAGTCTGCGGCTCCGGGGTATTGGATGAGTGAGTGGTCACAATAGCCTTTCGGTGCACATGTATACCAGATAAGTATAAGGCGGGACAGACAGAAAATACTGCCCATCCCGCCCTAAGTCGCTCCCTATAATTTAGGGCGCTTATTACGTTATTACTTCTTAGCCGAGGACTTCTTTGACGACTTCTTGTCGCCGTCCTTGCCGTAACCGTAGTAGGTTGCATAACCAACGTAGGCGCTTGCGTAGCCGAAGCCGTAGTAGGAGTTACCCAGACCCTTACGGGGTGCACGGTTCAGAACCATACCGAGGAGGTTAGCGTTGACCTTCTTCAGGATGTTGGCAGCCTCGGTCATCTGCTCACGGTGGCTTCGGCCGATAGAACCAACGAGGATCACGCCATCCACGGAGTGGGAGAGCAGCGAAGCGTCGGTCACGGGCAACAGCGGCGGAACGTCAACGACCACGATGAACTCTTCGGAGAGCTCGTTAATCAGCTGGCGCATCTTATCCGAACCCAGAAGTTCGGAGGGGTTCGGGGGGATACGGCCTGCAGGCAGGACGAAGAGGTTCGAATCACCCAGCTGGTGCACAGCGTTAGCAATCTCAACCTGACCAGCCAGAACCTGGGTCAGACCGACCTTAGCGTCGAGCTTCAGCTTCTTAGCCACGGTCGGGCGGCGCAGGTCGGCGTCAATGAGGATGACGGGCGAACCCGCATCAGCCATTGCGCGAGCCAGCGACAGCGACACGGTAGACTTACCTTCACCGGGCACTGCGGAGGTGACGATGAACGAACGCGGGGGAGTGTCAACGTTCACGAAGCGCAGGTTGGTGCGCAACTGACGAATGGATTCCTGTGCGATGTGGTCGTCGGTGTTGCCGTTAACGATGTTTTCTTCGTTCAGGTCGTCACTGACGGGCAGAACACCCAGGATGCTCGCGCCGGTTGCCTTGGTAGCATCGTCACGAGTGCGGATGCGCTGATCCAGTGCGCGGCGCAGGAAGATTGCAGCGTAGACCAGAACCAAACCGGTGCCAGCACCGATAAGAGTGTTCTGCTGGTAATTCGGAGCTACCAGCGGCGGGTTCACGCTTGCGTTATTCAGCGGAATCACGCGAACGGTGTTGCCGCCAGTCGGGGATGCACCGGTGTTTTCGCCGTTTACCAGAGCCTGAGCATTACCGGGGTTCTGCTCAATCTCCTTGATGTAGTCGGCGGTAGCCTGCAACGCACCGTTAGCGAGCAACTGTGCGTTCTTCGGGGAAGAAGCCTGCGCGCTCACGGTAATCAGCGCGGCGTTATCACCCGCAGTTGCAGTGAGGCTTGCACGAATCTGCCCGGTAGTCATGGAGAGTTCGGGGTTGTTCTGCTTAATCTTCTGTGCCACGGCCTCAGAGGAGACGATAGCAGCGTAGGAACGAGCGCGCTCCTTAGCGGCTGTAGAGCCGGAGAGAACATCCACCGTACCGGACTCGCCCACGGTCACGTAGCCCGAGGACGAAGCAGCGTAGACCCTCGGCTGGAGAGAGGCATAGCCGAAGCCCGCTGCGGCACCGACAACGATGCCAATAATCAGCAGCCAGAGGTTAGCCCTCGTGGTGCGGAAAAATTCCAAAATGGTCATGGTAGTGAGAATACTCCAGAAAGTTTGAGTTAGTGTACCTGCAACGTGGAGTGTTGTTGCAGGCGGTGAAGGGATACGAAAATCCCCTGGTGTTTATTAGCGGAGCAATCCGAGCAGGTAGCTACCGTAACCGCTCTTAACAAGCGGGGTAGCAATGTCGCGCAACTGCTCATCGGAGAGCCAACCGTGGCGCCACGCAATTTCCTCCGGGCAACCAACTGACAGGCCCTGACGGCTCTGAACAGTGCGGATGAAGTTAGTGGCATCAGCGAGTGAATCAAAGGTTCCGGTATCGAGCCACGCGGTACCGCGAGGCAGAACCTCAACCTTCAGTTTACCCTGTTCCAGGTAGACGCGGTTGAGGTCAGTGATTTCCAACTCACCGCGCGGAGAAGGCTTAATCTGACGTGCATACTCTACAACCTTGGAGTCGTAGAAGTACAGACCCGGAATAGCGTAGTCGCTCTTGGGGTTCTCGGGCTTCTCTTCGATGGACAGTGCGTTGAAGTTCTCGTCGAACTCCACCACGCCGTAGGCGCGAGGATCAGCAACCCGGTAAGCGAAGACGGTTGCGCCGTCCTTCTGCTCGTAGGTGGCAAGCTGAGTACCCAGACCGGGACCGTAGAAGATGTTGTCACCGAGCACGAGGGCTACGGGGTCATTACCAATAAAGTCGGCACCCAGAATAAATGCCTGTGCAAGACCGTCCGGGGAAGGCTGCACCTTGTATTCGAGATTAATACCGAAACGGGAACCGTCACCGAGCAGTCGCTGGAACTGCTCCTGGTCGGCAGGAGTGGTAATAATCAAAATATCGCGGATACCCGCCAGCATGAGAGTGGACAGCGGGTAGTAAATCATCGGCTTGTCATAGACCGGAGTGAGCTGCTTGCTAATGCCCTGAGTGATAGGGTGCAAACGGCTTCCGGTACCGCCGGCAAGAATAATTCCCTTCATAACTTCTTATTGTGTCATGTTTATCTCTTTGTTGAGGCATAAAAATCGCTGTTTAGCCAGGTAAAATCTACCGTATGGCTCACATTCTTGTTACCGGCGGCGCCGGTTTTATTGGTTCGAACTTTGTTCACCACCTCATCGATAACACTGATCACACTATTACTGTGCTGGATAAGATGACCTATGCCGCAAATGCTGCGTCTTTGGAGGGTCTTCCCGAATCCCGCTTCAAGCTCGTCGTAGGCGACATTGCCGACCGCGAGCTGGCTGACGAGCTGGTCGGCAAGGCAGACGCTGTCGTTCACTACGCAGCGGAATCGCACAACGACAACTCCCTGTCCAACCCCGAACCGTTCATTCACACTAACCTCATCGGTACTTTCAGCCTCCTGGAAGCAGTCCGTAAGCACGGCACTCGCTACCACCACATCTCCACCGACGAGGTCTTCGGTGACCTCGAGCTGGACGATCCGGCAAAGTTTACCGAAACCACCCCCTACAACCCCTCTTCCCCTTACTCCTCCACTAAGGCAGGCTCCGACCTGCTCGTGCGCGCATGGGTCCGCTCCTTCGGTATTGAAGCAACCATCTCTAACTGCTCCAACAACTACGGCCCCTACCAGCACATCGAGAAGTTCATCCCCCGCCAGATCACTAACATCCTCTCGGGTTTGACCCCGAAGCTGTACGGCGAGGGCCTGAACGTTCGTGACTGGATTCACGCATCCGACCACTCTTCTGCTGTGCTGCGCATCCTGGAGCAGGGCAAGATTGGCGAAACTTACCTCATCGGTGCAGACGGCGAAGAGAACAACATCACCGTTCTGCGCACCATCCTGCGCCTAATGGGCAAGGACGAGAACGACTTCGAGCACGTGGTTGACCGCCCCGGTCACGACCTGCGCTACGCAATCGACGGTAGCCGCCTGCGTGCAGAGCTCGGCTGGGAGCCGAAGTTCACCGACTTCGAGTCCGGTCTTGCCGACACCATTAAGTGGTACACCGAGAACCGCGGCTGGTGGGAGCCTCTGAAGGCTGAGGTTGAGGCTAAGTACGCAAAGGCTGGCCAGTAATGACTAAGGAATTGAAGGTTACTGAAACCGAGATTCCGGGTCTGCTCATTATTGACCTGCCGGTTCACGGCGATAACCGCGGCTGGTTCAAGGAAAACTGGCAGCGCGAGAAGATGCTCGCCGCCGGTCTGCCCGACTTCAACCCCGTCCAGAACAACATCTCGTTCAACGCTTCGGTAGGTACCACTCGCGGTATCCACGCCGAGCCGTGGGATAAGTACGTTTCTGTTGCGACCGGCCGTATCTTTGGTGCGTGGGTTGACCTGCGTGCGGGCGAGTCCTTCGGCAAGGTCGTCACCGTGGAGCTGGGCCCGGACACCGCAATCTTCGTGCCCCGCGGCGTGGGTAACTCCTTCCAGACCCTGGAAGAGAACACCGCCTACACCTACCTGGTGAACGACCACTGGTCGGCGGACGCAGTATCCGGCTACAGCTTCCTGAACCTTGCCGATGAGACCGTCGCAATCGACTGGCCCATCGACCTGGCGAAGGCAGAGCTCTCCGAGAAGGACCGTAACCACCCGCGTCTGAACGAGATCAAGCCCCTGGAAGCCGACCCGATCCTGATCATTGGCGCGGGCGGTCAGCTCGGCACCGAGCTGGTTCGCCAGCTCACCGAGCAGAACGTACCCTTCCTGGCTGTGGATCGCGACCGCCTCGACCTGGGCAAGCCCGAGCAGTGGCGCGACGCATTCCGTTGGCGTTCCTTCCGCGCGGTCATCAACGCTGCAGCGTACACCGCAGTGGATCAGGCTGAAACCCCCGAGGGTCGCTGCGACGCCTGGGCAGCTAATGCCCTAGGCGTGAGCGCTCTTGCCTCCATCTGTGAAGAAGCTAACCTGCCGCTGGTTCACGTATCCACCGACTACGTCTTTGACGGCTCCTTGCCCCTGGGCGAGGAATACCCGGAGGATTACCCCCTGGCACCGCTGAGCGTCTACGGCGCGTCCAAGGCTGCCGGTGAGGTTGCCGCTGCCGCATGGCGTAAGCACTACACCCTGCGCACCAGCTGGGTTGTTGGCGCCGGCAAGAACTTCGTTGGCACCATGGCATCCCTGGCTGAGCGCGGTATCGACCCGTCCGTGGTCGCCGACCAGTGGGGCCGCCCGACCTTCACCCAGGACCTGGCAGCTGCTGCTCTGCACCTGCTCTTCTCCGGCGCTGAATACGGCACCTACAACGTGTCGAACACCGGTGAAGTCATCAACTGGGCACAGTTCGCTCGTGCGGTGTACGAGGGCACCGGCCACGACCCGGCACGAGTCAGCGACACCACCACCGAGGAATACTTCGCCAACGCTGAGCTCTTCGCTCACCGTCCGACGAACTCGGCAATGGACCTGTCCAAGCTGATTGCTGCAGGCTTCACCCCGCGCGATCACCGCGAGGCGCTTGCCGCCTACTTGGCAGAAATGGGCTCCTAATCCTCTAAGGAATTGGCTCTATATCTGCTGACAACAGCATAAAAGGCGTGAAAAGCGCCATATCACAGGTTCCCGGCCCTTGAAGAAGAGCCGGGAACCTGTACAATATTGTCTTGGCCAAGGCGGTGGAATACACGAAACGTGTAGGTCCGTAACTGACGGTGGCTGGTTGGAAAGAGATTTCTGGCGCCAGTCCCTATTCCACTTGGCGCATAACTTCTAACCAAGAAAGGGTGGACAACTCATGTCAGATACCATCAAAATTTCAGCTACCGTACGTAGCGACTTCGGCAAGGGCTACGCGCGCCGCATCCGCATGGCAGGCGACATCCCCGCCGTCATCTACGGCCACGGCGAAGAGCCCAAGCACGTAGTACTCCCCGGCCACGCAACCACCCTGGCTGCCCGCGTCCCCAACGCTATCCTCGACCTCGACATCGAAGGTGAATCACACCTCGCAATGATCAAGGACATCCAGCGTCACGCAATCCGCCCTGAACTGCAGCACATCGACCTGCTGACCGTTAAGCGCGGCGAGCGCGTTGAGATTGAGGTTCCTGTACACGTTGAAGGCGAGCCTGCTGTTGGCGCCGTTGCTAACCAGGAAGAAACCGTTCTTCTGGTTGAAGCTGACGCACTGAAGGCACCCGAAGCTTTGACCGTGAGCATCGAAGGCCGCGAAGCTGGCGCTCACGTTCTGGCATCAGACGTTGAACTGCCCTCAGGCGTAACCCTGGTTGCAGACGCTGAACTGCTGATCGTTAACGTTTCTGAGCCCGAGGAACTCGACGTTCCCGAGCCCGGTGAAGAAGGCGAAAACGCACCCGAGGGTGACATCGTTGAAGCTTCCGAGGAATCAGATCAGGCTGGCGAAGCTCACGACTCAGATAACTCAAAGCACTAGACCGCGCCCTGCGCCTAGCGCAACAATGATTTGTGGATGGCCCGCCGCTACCTCTCTTCTGAGGTGGTAGCGGGCCATACTCATAGAATGGTGTAGTCCATGAATTTTCTAAAAACCTTTTACAGCGCCGTGGAAAGGGCGAAGATATGTCTGATGCGTGGCTCATTGTTGGTCTGGGGAACCCGGGCCCGGAGTACGAGAAAACCCGCCATAACATCGGCCAGATGGTGGTTGATGAACTGGCGCGTGAAGTAGGCGGTGGCTTCAAGAAGCACGGACGCGCGCGCGCCCAGGTGCTGGAAGGACGTTTGGGTATAGGCGGACCCAAGGTAGTGCTGGCCAAGCCCCTGACCTATATGAACACCTCGGGCGGCCCGGTATCGGCTCTAGCCCAGTTCTACGATATTAACCCCGACCGTATCATCGCGGTGCACGATGAACTGGATATCCCCTTCGACACCATTAAGCTCAAGATCGGTGGGGGAGAGGGCGGCCACAACGGTCTGCGCGATATCACCAAGGCGCTGGGCACCAAGGACTACTACCGTGTTCGCACCGGCATCGGTCGTCCTCCCGGACGCATGGACACCGCAGACTTCGTGCTCAAGCCCTTCAGTAGCACCGAAGCGAAGGACCTGCCCTTCCTCATCTCAAACGCAGCGGATGCAACCATGATGCTCGTAAAGGAAGGCCTGCTGGCAACCCAGCAGCGCTACCACGGCGCAGGTTCCTAGCCGTATGACCCGTGCCGGGTAAACACTGAACTGGGTCAACACTGAACTGGGGTAATGCATGATGCGGGCCGATGTGTGAACTAGGCTCTACCTAACTATGCAAGAGCCCGGTGAGGGAATAAGCTAGAAAAGAATGACGTTATACGCTCCACGACGGGAAAACACCCGACCGTGGAGCGTATGAGCGAGAGAAGAAGGTACCCGTGGCTGAATACTCCACCCCCGCCAACACCCCGCTGAGCGACGACATTGTACGCCAGCTTCGTAAGGATTTTCCTATCCTCAACACTGAGGTTAACGGGCATCCTCTGGTCTACCTGGATTCGGGGGCGACCAGTCAGAAACCGCTTCAGGTGCTCGACGCTGAACGTAACTTCTACCTGCACGCTAACTCTGCTGTACACCGTGGCGCACACACCCTCGCGGTTGAGGCAACCGACCTGTTCGAGGACGCGCGCATCACCGTTGCGAACTTCGTTGGCGCCACTGATGAAGAGCTCGTGTGGACCTCTAATGCAACCGAGGCGCTGAACCTGGTCGCCTACTCCATTGGCAACGCCTCTCAGGGTATCGGCGGTCCGGCTGCTGAGCGTTTCGCACTGGGCCCTGGCGACGAAATTGTCACCACCGAGATTGAGCACCACGCGAACCTCATTCCCTGGCAGATTCTTGCTCAGCGAACCGGCGCAACTCTGCGCCACATCCCCTCCACCGAGGACGGTCAGCTCGACTACGCTGCTGCCGAGGGCATCATCAACGAGAAGACCCGCATCGTGGCGTTCACCCACGTCTCGAATGTGACCGGCGCGATTACCGATGTGCCCCGCATGGTCGCCATGGCTCGTAAGCACGGCGCTCTCGTTGTGCTGGACGCCTGCCAGTCCGTGCCGCACATGCCCGTAGACTTCCACGCCCTGGACGTCGACTTTGCGGCGTTCTCCGGCCACAAGATGCTGGCTCCCACCGGCATTGGCGCCCTCTACGGTCGTGCCGAACTGCTTGAGGCCCTGCCACCCTTCCTGACCGGTGGCTCCATGATTACCCGCGTGGGTCTGCAGGATGCCGAATACATGCCCGCCCCCATCAAGTTTGAAGCGGGTACCCAGCGCGTCTCGCAGGCAGTCGCCTTCGCCGCCGCCGTGCGTTACCTGCAGCACTTGGGCATGGAGAACGTTGAGGCATGGGAGCACGAACTGGGCGCTCGCCTGGTTGAGGGTGTTCAGAAGATTGAGGGCGTGCGCCTGCTCGGCCCCGCCGACCCCTCCAAGCGTGCCGGCCTGGTTGCTCTCGCCATTGAGGGTGTGCACCCGCACGATGTGGGCCAGCTACTCGACACCCAGGGTATCGCTGTGCGCGTGGGCCACCACTGCGCCCAGCCGCTACACCGCTGCGCCGGTGTGACCGCCTCGACCCGTGCATCCACCTACATCTACAACACCACCGAAGATGTGGACGCTTTCCTGAAGGCACTTGCCGAGGTGCGCCCCTACTTCGGGTTCTAAACGTAGACGCGTTAGAAGCTAACGCCTCAATTTTTCAGACAGACCAACTGACGGAAGAAGAACACCGTGTCTCTTGAATCCCTGTACCAGGAAATCATTCTGGAGCATTCCAAGCAGCGTAGCGGCGAGCACCTCGTAGAGGTACCCGCCGGCCACGCAAGCGCCGATAACCACCAGTACAACCCCACCTGCGGTGACGAAATCAACCTGCGTGTGGTGCTCTCTGACGAGCTGAAGGACGGCGAGAAGACTATCGAGTCGATCTCCTGGGAAGGCGACGGTTGCTCCATCTCCATGGCTGCCGCCTCCGTGCTCTCTGAAATGGCTCCCGGCATGACCACCTCCGAGCTGCAGAGCCACGTGGATGCGTTCCGCGAGATGCTGCGTTCGCGCGGTAAGGTGACTCTGGACGAAGAGGAGTACGGCGATATGGCGGCTTTCTCCGGCGTTTCGAAGTTCATGGCGCGCGTGAAGTGCGCAATGCTCTCCTGGGTTGCCGTTGAGGAAGCCACTAAGGAAGCAGCTGCGAAGAACTAAACCTTTGCTGAGAAGGTAGGCTGAACCGGTGGGGGAGTAGCTAGTATTTGAACGCCAATCGAAAATACCGAATGGCTACTGAACCTAAAATATTGCACAAGAACGTAAGTATATGCGGTCAAAGCGTGCAGAAAATACTGGCTAAAACTCTTCGCTAAAATCTAGCGGTTAATTGTTTATCTATATAAGCTTTCTTTGATTTCAAGCGACGTATAGAAAATATGAGGCGGATACTACACTGTATCCGCCTCATTTTTATATCTTTCTCTTTTTTCTCCAAAAAGGTGACTGGTAAAATAAAAGGACGAAGGGCGCCCAACCAGCACCCTCGAGAAACTCTTTTCGGACCCGCACACTCTGAGGTGACAGCGAGAAGAAATAGGGCAATAATAAGAAAATATTTTCTCAATATTGCACATTCTTCACTTATTCTTAGGCTCTCACCCCAGACCGCGGATATGTTTCTCACCGCTCTGGTACCTCAACCACACCGGAATAACCATCGCCGCTACCAACCACAAGGAAGCCCTATGATTATTGGCTACGCCGCAGGCGCCTACGACCTTTTCCACTACGGCCACCTCGAGATTCTCCGCAAGGCTAAGGAAAACTGCGACTACCTCATTGCCGGCGTCGTGCACGATGACGTTCTGGAAGTGACCAAGGGTCGTCGCCCCGTCATCCCCATCGAAGAGCGTGCCGCCATCGTCAGCCACATCGACTACGTGGACGAAGTGCACGTTGAAACCAACCCCGACAAGCTCGAAACCTGGAAGCAGAAGCCCTTCAACGTCTTCTTCAAGGGCGACGACTGGAAGGGTACCGAAAAGGGCAATGCCCTGGAAGCACGCTTCGCAGAGGTCGGCGTGGAAGTACACTACTTCCCCTACACCGAGCACACCTCCAGCACCAAGCTGCGCAAGGTCGTTGACCTACTCGAAGCAGAGCACGACCTGCGCGTAGAGATGCGCCGCTTTGCTGAGCTGCTTGGCGAACGCGAATACTCCGAGGCGACCGTCGCCTCCTAACGCTCCTACCCCTTCATAGGTGCGTTAGAGCTCATAAGACTCATAAAGACACAAAGAGGATCCCCGCCGTAAGTACTTACGGCGGGGATTCTCTGCATATTGGCGGTATATCAGCTACACCTCAAAGGTGAGCGTCTCATAAGCTTTAGCGCTGTGCCAGCCACTTCTCAGCGGAGGAGCCCAGAACCTTCAGCACGCGGCCAACCTGCGGCTCAGCAGCGGCTGCAATCTTCTTGCCCACCAGCGGGATGGAGCAGGAGACTTCACCGTTGACGTCCAGGCGGGTCTGCTCGCCCTCGGGGGTCAGCTTCTGAGTAGCCTGAGCGGACACGGGCACGCCGTTGACCTTGACCTCGGTAGAAACGGTGCGGGATCCGTCAGCAGCCGGTGCGCTTACGGTGTCCATCTGGGTCATAGCAACGCCGTTGCCGACGAACTTACGAGCGATGTCCGGCACGCGCTCAGCGGGTACGGTACGCTCGGTGGTTGCGGTGAACTCGGCGGAGGTGTCACCGGAAACGGAGAAGCTACCGAACTCCACGCCAACCTCGGAGCATACGAAGCGTGCGAAATCCTCGCTAGAGAACGCCTCGATAACCTGCTCAACGCTTGCGTTGATAACGGTCGATTCCTGAACTGCCATAATTGTTCCTTTCGTAGTGCGCGAAAACCCCGCGCATTATCCCTTACTTAGGATACGGTGCGCGGGGTTTCGCAACCAATGTAAAGACGCGAATCCACCTGAGAATATGCCGTGAACAAGGGAAAACATCCACAGCCTCTCACAGGGTGGTTGGAGGATTCGCATGCCGGTCTAAAAATGTGGGAAGCGCCCGGCCGGGCACCTCCCACACCGCATCACGAGGATGCTGAGCTTAGAAAGCAAGAAAACCTTAGGCGCTGGGAGCCATCGCGTCGATGCGAGCCATCTCAGCCTTACCCGCACGGTGTGCGCGAGCAGCCTGCTTCAGGCGACCCCAGAAGGAATCCTTGCGGTGGGTTTTGCCAGCGAGCAGATCCTGCAGTTCCTCGCCCAGCTGCGCTGCAGAAATCTCCGGGGTGGAGATGTAGGGCTCAGCGGTGCGGAACAGGGAGGGGTTCGCCAGAGCAAGATCCAGCTTGTCGAAGAGGTCTTCGCGGCTCTCAACGACAACAGCGTGGCCGCGCTTCTCCATCAGAGCGGTGAAGGGGACCTGGTGGTTGTCAACGACCTCGTCGAACTCTGCGCGGCGCGGAACAGCCAGGGGCAGAGCGCCGGTACGGCGTGCATCCTGGATGGAACCGGGGCCGCCCTGAACCAGTACTACGCGTGCGGTTGCGTAGTAGTCCAGCAGCTCGGAGGCGGGAAGAAGCTTAAGGTTGTCTGCGTGCTTAATGGGCGCAGTGTGGCCATGCTGCACGAGGCAGGTGACCTCGGGGTGAGCCTCAAGATAAGCCTCAACCCAACGCAGGAGACGATCAAAAGTGTGAACGTCGGTGCCGAGGGACACCACCAAATCGTACGTCTTAGTAGGAATACGAACGGGCGCGACGGCAGGGGTAAATACGGGCAGGTCGAACTTGGAAGTATCAACGCTGACGTGGGGGAAGTCCTGAATAGACATAGCCTATTCCTCTCTATGTATTTATCGGTAGTAACCCCGTATACCTGACGCAAAAATCCGGAGGGCATCATTGGTATACGCGGCGGCGTCGTGCCGGAGAAAATGGTGAGTAATCTCCGCATACGCTTCTCTGGCGAGTGGTTAGTTCGCTTGGATGGTGAGTCCACAGTGGAGCGCACGACTTATGCGTATCTGTATGTATTAATAAATACTATACCCTGAAAATAACGCCCTCAGCACACGCGAGGACGCTATTTTCAGGATAAATTCATCACTCTTAGAAAATGGGATGAATCACACGAGAATCAGGGAAATTCTCCTGCTGTTCCCCGCTCTGAACAATAATTCGATCAGCAAAGGTGTACAGCATCTTACCGGTCATCGTCGGCAGAGTCGGGCGGTCAAAACACTCAATATAAAGAGTCTTTACGCCAAAAAGTTTAGCCGCCACAAAGAAAGGAACGGCAACACCGGCGCCGGCAGAAACAACCGCATCCGGACGTTCCTTCGGAAAAATACGAAATGCCAAGAACAGATTACGAATAGCGTTCTTAATATTTCGGGTGGTCGGGTAATACGCCCAATAGGTCTTCTCATCAGCCAGAGAAGATTCAACATCGGGCTGCTTAAAGCTAACCCACACGCGGTCATAATCCTGCCACGCAGCAGAAGTAGCCGTCAGATGCTTCAAGTGTCCGCCACTGCTAGAAACCAGCAGAAGCTTCTTCTTCGGTGCCTGAGAGGAAGTTGCCTCAGTCATAGTGTTCTCCTAAAGCCCCAATACAAGAGAAAAATAAGAAGAGAAGATAAAGGTGAGCTGACGGGCCCGGCGGCACCTGCATCAACAGACCTATCACAATAGATCCGCCTCAGCAGGTACCACCGCACCCTACGCTCAAGGACGAAGGACGAACCCGCACAGAAGCGAGGCATCCATCAACAGAACCCCGAGTACTCGCGGTCTGATTACTCGCGATCCAGGAACACAGCCAGAGCGTTCACGCCCTCAAGCTGATCCAGCTGAGCGAAAAGCTCACGAACCTGCTGCAGAGAAGTAGCCGCAGTCACCGGAACCAGAGCCACGCCGCCAGCCTGGACGAAACGCAGCTGAGTCGACAGGGGAGTAGCGGTGCTCAGGCTAATCACCAGAGGAGTCTCGCTCTTCTCAACCAGCGACTCGGGAGTGTGGCGGGTCAGCGCGTCACGGACCGAAGCGTAATCGGTGAAACGTGCGTACTCGGTGGGCAGAACACGCTGCAGCATCTGGTATAGGTGCTCAACACCGCGGTCAGTACCGGGCAGAATCACAATGCCGGAAGCGCCAGCGCTCTTCACGTCGCCGTCGGGAGCACCAATGGTGCGCAGCAACATGAACGCGTCATTCGCCTCAGAAGTGGAACCCAGCTCGTGAACCGGGATACCAGCATCTTCCAGACGATCAGCGTAACCAACGTGACGCATAGTGCGGTCACGACCGTACGCCAGCACAGCACCAATCAGCAGACCGGCAACAGCACCAACAATACCCATCTTCACCGGGCCAAGAGCCGAGGAAGAAGAAGGAACCTGAGCCTCGCTCATCACGCGACCACCGGTGGTGGAAGTCAGCTGAATCTGAGCGCGACGGTCCTGCAACTGAGAGAGCAGACCCGCACGGTTGTTATCACCCTCGAGGGCCGAAATCTGCTCATCAATCTGGTGCAGAGCAGAATCAACGCTGCTCTTCAGCGACTCGGAACGAACCTGCAGGTATGCGTTCGCCATAGCGTTAGCGTAACGTGCAGCCTCCGTACCGTTGGGGCGGGTCACCTCAATATCCAGAACAGCAGTCTGGGAGGTGCCGGTCACCTTGACGGAGTTCATGAGGCGGCTGGTCAGCTGAGCCTCAGAGAGGGTATCGCCATTAGCAATCAGAGACTTTGCCGCGTTCTGTGCAACCTCGCGAGAGGATGCAACGCGAGACTCGGTCGCAATATCCACCTTCGCGGAGTTAGCGCTACCGGTACCGGCGGGATCAACCACCAGCGGGTAAACAACCAGCGAAGCCTTAGAAGTGTACTTGCTATTGGTCATGTAGCCGTAGACGGCACCCGCCACAGCGAAAACCACAACCGACAGCAGAATCAGCAGACGGTGTCGGAAAATGCGACGTACCTGGTTGCCAAGGGTAACCGAGGAGGTATGAGAGGTGTTATCCATGAGGACATCCTAGAGGAAGAGAAACGGACACTAAATATCGGAGAAAAACGTAGAGGAAGCTGAAGGCTTAAGACTTCGCGCGGCGGGCGGAAAGGAAACGCTCAATACCGAGAGCCTTACGGAAGCGGTACAGCACCGCGCCGTACACCGGCACCAGTAGCACCACGTACACGATGACGCCCAGCACGCTCTGACCCAAGAAAGCCAAAGACGCCAGAGCGCACACCGTCGGAACAGCCGCACCCAAGAAGAGTGAAGGAGCCATCTCACGGGCCGAAGCACGAATACCGACGAGGCGGAACACCTGGTAGCTCGCAAGGAAGGTATCAATCAGCAGAGCAGAAGCCCAAGCCGTCACCGCACCGTACAGGCCCCAGACCGGAACCAAAGTGAAGTTCAAAGTCACAGCCACCACCAGGGAGGAGAGCTTGTTCAACAGCTGCCAGCGACTCTTACCGCTCATCAGCAGAACAGACTGCACGCCACCGGCACTCATTGACAGCATCGCCGCCGGGCAGATCACCCAGAGAATACCGGCGCCAGCCTCAAAGCCCTTACCGAAGAAGCCCAAAAGAGTCGGACCAAAGAACGCCAGGGAGAGGTAGAACGGCCAAGACAACGCAGTCAGCACGCGAGTGGTCGAAAGGAAAATATCTCGAGCACGATCGAGCTGACGAGTAGCCAACGCTGCGCTGATCGACGGGCCGGTCACCACGCGGCCGGTGTGTTCAATCATGGTGCCCACACGAACACAACGGTTCACAGCACCATAGATACCACCGGCAGCGGCACCCAAGAACGCCGTCACCACCAGCACGTCAATCCACTCCAGGATGGTTTCCACAATGGTAGCGACACCGCGTGCAGAGCTGAAACCCCAGAACGAACGGAACGTCTCAGGCGGAGAATCCTCAGAAGAAAGAACCTCCACATGCTCCTCGGAAGGGAACGCCCGCTCCAAAAGCCACAGGGCAACCACCGCAGTAATCGCCACCGGGATGGTCCAGGCGTACACCAAATCCATGAGCTGACCCGAGAACAGAACAACCAAACCCACCGCCGCAAAACGCAGAGTGGGAAGCAGAACATTCTGCAGGAGCGTAAAGGTCACCACACGATGCAGGCCACGCAGAGCGCCGAAGAACACCGTCATCAGCGCCGCTATCAGCACGAAAGCCGAACTGACACGCATCGCCGCCTGATACTGGGGAGCCATCGGCACAATCTCGGTGTAGATGTACACACCCGCCACCAGAAGCACCGAAGTCACCAGCGAAGGAATCAGACCGTAACGGATCAGCTGCGGAAGCACACCGTAACGACCCAGCGCACGCTGAGCACTCATCGTACGAACCAAGCCCGTATCCGCGCCGAAAGTCACCAGCGAAATCGCAATCGCGAACAACGCCATCAGACGGAAAAACTCGCCCGAACCCTCAGCACCAATACCGTTCGACACCACCATCGTGGTCACGAACGCGATACCCGCGCCGTACATCACGCACAGAGAAGCAAGAGAGCCGCTCTTTGCCAGGCTGGGCTGCTTAGCCTTTCCGGGAGCTTTCTTAACCGGCACGCTCTTCGCGGATGCGCTATCTGCCTGAGCACCTGACGCGGAAGGCTTAGCCTTCTCATTCGGAGTCTTTTCTTCCTGCGCCTTTTCTACAGACTCAGCAGTAGCCGAGGCAACCCGCCGGGAACCGGACAGATGAGCACCCACTACAGCGGTAGCGTTTGCCGCTGAGGAACCAGCAGTCGAAGTACCTGACTCCGAAGAACCCGCCTCCAAAGAATCGGGCAGTAACTCTTCGGAAGCAAAGCCTCGAGCCGGAGGCACAATCGACAGCGCCGTGGTCGCAGGAAAACGACCGGAACGGATATCGTCCACCGTCGGAGCAAACTCATCGGTAGAAGACTCTGCCTGCGAGTCAGCCTGCTCCACTACAGGATCCACGTACTCGCCGCTCTCACGCAGGCGTGCACGGCGGCTAGGGTGACCGCCCGTCGAGTAGGCATCATCGAAAGCTGAAACCGCAGTGGTCTCTAAACCACGAGGGGACTGATTCTTCGTCATAGCCCCTCACCATCCCGAATGGAACGAATACACGCCATCGACGCGAGCATCAGAATGGTCATCTGAGCAATATCGAAGCTGTAGAAAATAAAGACGACGCAGCACGCGACCGGCACGCTATGCAGCCAGTACCCGGAGGTGGTCTTCACTCGTGCGCCGCCTGCTACAGTGCACACCATGAAGAGCGCGAACAGCGCCAGACCCACGAAGCCGAAGCAGAACATCAGAGTCCACAGGTACCCCTGGGTACCCATTGACACGCCAATGCTCGGTTCCATACGCGGAGTGCCGTAACCAATAATCGGGGACTCCAAGGTCGCCTTCCAGGTGGCGCGGTAGAGCGCCGCACGGCCACCGGTGGAGTCAGAGTAGTCCTGACGACCCAGAATGTTATCCACGGTGCCCGACGCAAAGAGCGCCACAACCACAGCCGTAATCGCCGCAACACCCGTACCCACAGCACGCCAATTAGCCGCAAGGAACTGACGCAGCAGTACGTACGCTGCGCTGATACCTAGACCAATGAACATGCCGCGGTTACTGGTCGCAATCGCAGGCACAGTAGAAAGCGCCATACCAATCAGCAACGCAATACGCAGCCAGATGGAACGCAGACGAAGCAAGCACGCCAGCATCACCGGGGTAAGTAGGGTGTACGCCAGACCCCAACTGTTCGCGTAGGGGAACGGCGCGGAGGGTCGAATATACGCCTCGGGCGCACCCCAAGGACGCTGAACCTCAGCCAGGGGAGGAAGCATGTAGTCGCGCACCAGCGGGTTCTGCATAAAACCAGAAGGCATGATGAAGCTCATCGGAGTACGCAGACGGAACTCGGGGAAGAGAACACCACCGTACCCCAGAACAATGAGGGTCACCCACAGGGTAGCCAGACCACCCAGCACCCTATTGAGGCTAATAGAAGAACGCGCGTTGTAGTAGTACAGGGCGTAAATGCCGGCGCTGAGAATATTTACAAAGCGCAGACCCCAACCAATAATGTCGGTGGAACGGGTCAGGGCAAGCGCCGCAACAACAACCCACACGCAGAATGCGCCCCACACCCACAGGGAACCGGGCACACGCACATTACCTCGAATAATGAGGTAAAAAAGCATGATCGCTGCCAGTACCAGCGGTGCAATCTGAAGCACACCCAAAGCCCACAGTGCCGGGAAGCCGTACAGCAACGCCAGCAGAGGCCAAGCGGGGAGCTTCTTCTGCGCCGTAGATACCGGACGGTTGCGCGCGCGGGCACGCAGAATACCGCTAGGCGGCGTGGCCACCGACCCGGCGGAATCCTTCAGCGCCACAGGCGAAGTACCCGGAGGGGAAAGAACGGAAGAGGAAACCATGTCTGTGCGATACCTGGTTAGAGACCTCGACCGGTCTTCTGGACGAGATCAAGAAGAGTAGCGGGCTTAATAACGCCGGTGGACACAACATACGCTGCCCAAGCACGAAGCTGCTTAGGGTCGCGGCGCAGAGCGGAGCGAGCGTAGGCACGCGCCTCCTTGTTGTTACCCAGAGACGCCTGAGCGTACGCAATCTGACCGGCAATACGTGCCAGGCCCTTGGGGTCCTGCTCAAATTCAGGGAACTTACGCAGAATGTAGCTGAGGCCGTCAACCATGGACTGCCACTTGCCGGAGAAGAAGGAGGGACGGTCCCAGAGCACCAGAATCAGCGGCTCGGGCACGCTCAGTACATCGCCGTGACGGGTTGCGCGCAGCAACAGGTCGTAGTCTTCACCGTAGGCGGCGGGCAGCTCCTCATCGACCAGGCCGATGCGGGCGGGCTTACCATCAACGCCGAGCAGATCCTCGCGGGAGTACAGCATGGCGGAGGGGTGAATTTCGGTAATGCGCGAACGCAGGAAGTCAGCGAAGGTTGCGCGCTCGGGCGCCAGGCGCACGATATCCTGACCACCGGAGCGGACGGTAATACCCGAAGAGATAGCGGTTGCTTCGGGGTTTTCGCGCCAGAGAGCGACCTGCTGGGTGAGCTTGGAAGGCATCCAGTAGTCGTCGTCATCGCAGAAGCCAATCATCTCACCGCTGGAGGCGATGATGCCGCTATTGCGGCCGCCCGCCAGACCGCCGGAACGGGTGTTGGAGACAATCTTCAGGGCACGGTTTTCGCCGACCTCAATGTCCTCGAGGCGGTCGGGCTCAACGCGGTCAAAGACAACAACAACTTCAACGAAACCGCGGTAGCTCTGCTCAAGGATGGAGCGGACAGCCACGCGCAGCAGTTCGGGGCGCTTGCCGTTGGTTGCGATAACGGCGGAAACAGCAGGGGTGCGAGAGGTGAAGTGCATCATTGGGATTCTCCTTACTCAGCGGGGGTCGCGAGGCTAACGTACTTGCGACGCATGGACAGCAGGACGGTTGCGGCATTAGCCAGCAGAAGCAGTGCGTAGACGATGACGAATACGGGGCCGAAGCCAACGAAAATGTAAATCCAGCAGAGGGTGCCAGCGTCCATGTGCAGGTTGATGAAGGAGCGCAGGGGACCACCGGTCGGCGGTGCCGCGGTCTTGCGGTTGTTGCGCAGCTGCTCAGCCAGAATCTGGCTCATGAAGTGACCTGCGGTCAGCGCGGTGAAAATCATCGGCATCGCAATGATCCAGCCGTTGAATGCGCTGGAGCCGGTAAAGGAGTAGTGCGCCGGGTACAGCAGGAAGGAGAGCAGGGTTGCCATGTGCACGGAAGGCACGCGGATGGAGTCGACCACGTGGTCGAGCCACTCACCGGCGGGGGAGGACGCGCCGGTCACGCGAGCAACCTGGCCGTCAGCGGAGTCCAGACCGTAACCGAGCGCGAAAAGCAGGGCAACGCAGATACCTACACCAACGCTGGGCGGGCAGGTAATCAGAACGATGATGCCTGCCGCGGAACATGCAGCGGAAATTGCGGTGACGCCGTTGGGGGTGATGCCCAGCGCAACAGCTGCCGCAGCGAAGTAGCGTGCTACTCGGCGGTTGACCCAGCGGGTGTAGGCGGGAACGCCAATGCCGGGCTTCTGCGCTGCTTCAAGAGAGCGCAGGGTGTGAGAAAACTTCGCAGAAAATCCCGATGCGGGCGCGGAGTTCGGGGCGTGAGGTGCCTCAGAGGTGGACATGCACATTCCTTTTTAATCGGTGAGAGGAGTGAAGGAGAGTGAATTACTCCCTTTCGGGGTGGTTGCGAGAAAGTCCGGAAGTCTCGCACGCGAAAAAAGAGGTGGTTGGTCCCTTTTTTCACGTACACCACTATATAGATATTTTACAACGAGATGAAGTGCAACAGGGGGCGTGTGGTCAGGGTCAACAATTGTGTCGTAAAAACCCTCTGACAATGCGCTTTGGTGCAGATTTGCGGGATCCTTCGGGTAGGCTTGGTGTGCTGTTAGAGGGGGTTATCGGCGCTTTGTTCTCGTGAATTGTGGATTTAGAAAACATTTCTGAACATTGTGCAGAGAGGCACATGACAGAAGCACAAATAATGGGAATAAATGATGCAAAAAACACGGAAAAGTGGGGAATATACGCAAATGGGGTTTGATTTCCTGAATCATTCAGAAAATCAAACCCCATTTAGCTGAGATTATCTAGAAGGTATTAGTTCCTTCGAGACTGCATCGGAACGCGGGTTCCGACTCCGTTATTGACGATGCGTCGCTCGCCCTGGCCGGCTGCCGCGTTGTTCGCGTTGTCGACCACGGGCTGCTCAGCCTCGTGTGCGGCGGGAGCATCCGCCTCCTTGTCGCCTTCCTTCTCGGCGGGCTGCTCAGCAACCGGTGCCTTGGAGGTAGCCTGCAAATCGAAGCTCACATTCGGGCGAACGTTACGTCGGCTAATGCCCGGGTGAACCTCAACAGCGATGAGGTTCTCACCAGCCTTCAGCTGAGAAGCCGGAACGGTGAAGGTCACCGGAGTCTTCTGAGCCGTAGCGGTATCAATCGAGCTCGATGCAATCGCGCTATTCCACAGCTTTCCACGAGTGTCAAAGTTGGAACGACCAACCTCTTCACCGTTGACACCCACCGCAATAGCGTCATCCGCGTAAGTGGTCAGCACGAGATCACGGCTGGCCTGCTCACGAGTGAGCTGGATGGTGGTGTAGGCGTAGATATTGTGGCGGGAACGCACGAGCGGAACCTTAACGGAGGTGTTGAGGTTACCAGTACCGACCCCAATCGGGGTCTTGCCGGTCTGCCATGCTTCCTGCGCAATATCTTCCAGGCTGAAGTGGAAGTTGTACTTCCAACCGTACTTACGGTTGGGAGCCTGGGTAGAGACCATGTACTTCCAATCCGAGGCGTAGGGCAGAACAATCTGGTCCTTAGCGGCTTCTTCCTTCGGATTCTCAGGCTTGGGATCGGCGGGCTTAGGCTCCTCAACCTTCGGGTCCGGATCCTGGACCTTCGGTGCCTCAGTAGTCGCTTCTGCACTCGGGGTAGCGCTTGCCGAAGCACTGGGGTCAGCGCTCGCGGTCGGGTCAGCAGCTGCAGTCGGATCCACACTTGCCGTCGGGTCAGCGGTAGGAGTCTCGGTTGCGGTCTCCGTGGGGGTAGGAGTCGGGCGAACCGGAGCTACCTGAACCGGAGTGGATGCAGAGTAGTTATCCGAGCTGTCCACTGCACGCACAAAGTAACGTGCGTTATCGGTGTGGTCAATCTCGAACTTCGTACCCGAAGTGCTAGCGATAACTCGGTCATCACGCAGAATCTGGTAGCGGACACTACCGGTATCCTGCACAGCATCCCAAGTCAGAACGTCCTTATCGTCCTTCAGCTCAACCTTCAGGTTCTGCGGGGTAGGCGGAGGAGCCACATCGCGAGCCTCAAAGCGCGCAAAACCGACGGTATCCTGAGTACCGTGAACACCCAGCGAACGGTGAATATCGCCGCCAACCCACAGGGTGCCCTTCGAATCCACGAAAGACTCCCAGATACCGAAGCCGTGGTCACCCTTAATAGCAGGGGAGAACTCCGGCAGCATCTTACCGCTGTCCTTATCGAAAGCAGCAACCAGCTTGACCGAGTGAATCACGCTCGAACCGCCCACGGGGGTCCGCTTGTTACGCGAATCCTGGTAGAGGAAGTCGCCGCAGTGGCAGGCGCCGTAGATGGTGTTACCGTGCAGGTGCAGATCCTGGAAGTCTCCACCATCGCGGGTAATCGCGGTGTAGGTGGGGGTCAAGGACGCCTTATCGTAACGAGAGATGAGGTGCTCAGTACCGCCCACCCAGACGCCGGTGCCGGCATCCTGGACGTCGAACTGGAAACCCCAAATTTTGGTTTCATTACGCAGGTCAGAGACATTAGCGCCAGCAGGAATCTCAGACTGCTGGTACGCCCACGGGCTGCCCTTCTGCATATGCTGAGTAATATCAGCCACGCGGTAGGCAAGGCCACCGTTGAGCCAGGTGAAGTAACCGGCTACGTAAACATGAGAGTTATCAGCGGAGGCGCTAATACCGTTGACAGTACCGTTGAACACCTGGCGCCAGTTACGGTCTATACTCACAATACCGGGCACACCGTTAGAAGGCTCGCCCAACTTAAAACGGGCAATATTGCGCGAATACGCCTCACCCGCCTTTTCACTTTCATAAATGTGGGTAAAGGTGCCGCCAATATACACGTAGTCACCCTGACGGTGAATGGTCTTCACCGTCATGACCTCGGTACGAATGCGATCTTCGACTTTAACCTGGGCCCATTCAGGGGCAACTTCACCGGTTGTGGCGTCAACAACGACGAAGCTCTCATGCTTCTCACCGTTAACAAGCTTGAAGTTACCGCCAACAGCCAAACGGTTATTCGGCAGAGCCTCAACAGCCTTCACTTGACCGTCAACAGTCAGCTTAAAATCGCGGCGCAACTCGCCGGTCACCGGGTCAAAAGCAGCAATATTAGATTGCGCAACACGCTCACCGGTAGAGGACTCAAGGTACTCGAAGTCGCCACCAATAAACACGCTGGAGGTGCCGTTACCGTGATCGACCTCGGTAATGGCCTCAACGTAGGTGTTCATTTCGCCGGTTTTACCGGAGGCGGTCCTGGCGCTGGTTCGCCAGCGCCAATCCGCCGAACGGCTATTGGGCAGGGCACGACGAGCGCTCGCCGGGGTACCGGAATCCGGGATAGCGCCCAGGTTCAAATCATTCTGGGTCAGCTTCGGGCGCAGGAACATCTGGGTGTAACCGAAAGAGGCCTCACCGTTGCTTTCCTTACCGTAGATGTAGGAGTTCCGCGCATCGGTGATTGCCGGCTCAGAGCCATCCTGCGAAATGGGAGAGTTTGCACCGTAACGGAAACCCATACGGTAATCCTGGGACGCCAACTCATCAAACATCAAAGTCTTGAAGCCGTTGTTCTGTCCACGCAGAATGTGGTCTTCCCAGGTGCCGTCAGTCCAGTTCTTGCGGCCCTCTTCGTTGTAGGAAGAGAACTCGTCAGGGTTGGTGATGGTCGTATTCGACCAGACAGCGCTCGAGCGCAGAGCCCAGGTCCACTCGGAAGTCTGACGGCGGTCAACCGTCACCTCCTGCCACTTGGTGCCCGAGGTGTTTAGGGCACGGCGGAAACGGTAACCGTCGGGCAGCTGATCGGGACGAACGCCGTTGAGCAACTGAGAAATAGTGGTGCCCGAAAGCTGAATCGGGGTCTTCGCGGCGGGCAGGGAGCTCAGAGCTTTGCCCTGTTCAAGAGTCATACCGGAAGATGCGGGTGCGGCATCGCTGTAGAGCTGCGAAGTGTCACCCTGACCTTCATAGTTTTCAGTCCAGCCGTCGCGGCCCTCACCAATCTTGACCCAGCCGCCACCATCAGTTTCCTGATCGCAGTAGAACTGAGTCGGCTGACTCATCGAAGGAGTGTACAGCCAATAGGCGCCGCTCTTTGCCTCGGGGTTAGCCTGCTTGGCTTCCCAACAGCTAGCGGCAGCACGCTCGGAGGTCGTGCCATTGTAGAAAGCAGAGTCCCTTTTTTCCGCAGTCTGTTCGACAGCGGTACTCGGCGTAATAGCGGGGATAGCTACGGGCAAAGCCAAAGCCGTAGCAATGCTCAAGCAAAGAGTTGAGCGGGTTATAGCAGAACGAGAAAAGCCAGAGCCCGTCATGCCAAGGTGGGCTTTCATAATATCTCCAAATGAATGCCAAGAAATGTTATCGAGTGCGCATCAACATTAATGCGCTATGGATGATAATGCGCGGTTTCTAGCGAATCGTAGCTGGAAGCCGGCATCTCTTAATTAGACCCTAACAATCAGGATTGTTCGGGAAATCATGGGTCGCAATCTTCCACTGACCATCGACCTGAACGAGGGTGTAAATATTGAGTGAACGCTTGGGAGAATTGTCATCCTTAACGGGCTGATTATTCTCGTCATAGATCTTCACAGAGGAAGAATCCATGCATACTTCCAGCATGCGCGCGGGCTGACCCTTGTACTGAGTCTCAGTCATACGGGGAGTGCCCACCACAGTGGAAGAACCTTCATAGTGCCAGCCTGCCAGTGCGTATTCGGAAGCCTGCACGGCAAACTCAGCGGCAGCGGAATCAACAGCCACAGCCTCGATGGAGCGAATCGTCTCATCATCGAGAACGGCACGAGCCTGCTCAACGTTCTGCTGCTCAGCTTCTTCGTCGCTGGTCGGATCAGCAGTGCGCTCCGGGGACGGAGCGGCAGAAGGAGCTGCCTTAACCTTGGTCAGAATGTTTTCAAAAGAATTGACCAGTTCGGTGGTCTTCTTCACTTCTTCAGTGTCAACGGGCACGGAAGAAGCATTCTTCATTTCCTCCGAACCGGTGTAAATCTCTTCAAGCTTCTGACCGTCAGAAGAAGTGGCCTCAGCATCTGCCTTGGGGGACGCCTCGCCCGAAGCCTCAGCGGACGCAGAAGCGGTGCCCTGCTCAGAAACCTGGGGGGAAGCGCTCGAAGACTTGTTTGAGGAAGCATGCGCCGACGCGGAAACGCTCGCGGACGCAGAAGCAGGCGAAGAGCTATCGGAGCTCGGGTTTTCAGTAGCGCAAGCGCTCAGGACCAGGGCGGATACCGCAACGGTGCCCAGAGCGCCCAGAAGCCGGGACCGGGAGGGGTACTTGAAGAACACTGACATGGAAGCCTCTTTAGTGGTTGGAGTGAGAATGACTATATTCCGGAAGATAATACCTCGCACAGCGGCAAAGCACCTAAAGGCTAACACGCAAAGCTGGGAAAATACTTAGACTTACAAAAATAACGTTTTTATAAATGATGAGAATAAGCCCTAACTAATGCTCTATTTTGACTCGATTAGAAGGTAAGTATATATCTCTGCATGAAAAAACCTTCATGTAAATGAATGAAATAGATTCACTATGTGCAAAAAAATCCCGGGCTGGTTTAAAACCAGCCCGGGAGAATAGGGCGAACATCACTAAAATTATTTGTCACAAAAGCGCATATCGCCCTGATGAGGTGTTATGCTGCCTGGACAGCCTCGGTGCTTGCCGAATAGTTATCTGCAGTATCTACCGCGCGCACATAATAGCGGGCGCCATCGCGGTGATCCACCGAATAGCTCGTACCCGTAACCGTCGCAATAGGACGATCATCGCGCAGAACCTGGTACTTCACCCTACGCTCGGAAATACCCGACCATGTCAGCTGATCCTTGGAACCGTTCGTCGTGACCTTCAGATCGCTCGGGGGAGCCGGAGGGGTCACATCACGAGGAGCATAACGCGCGAAGCCAATAGTCGGCTGTACGCCATTAGCGCCCAGCGACTTACGGATATCGCCACCAACCCACAGAGTGCCCGTGGAATCCACGAAGGACTCCCACACACCGTATCCATACGCGCCGTTCATAATCGGTGCGAACTCCGGCAGCATCTTACCGCTGTCCTTATCGAAAGCCGCTACCAGGCGAATGGTCTGAGCATTGGTCGCGTTCTCCCACTCCGAATAGACCGTATCTGCACCCTGGAAGAGGAAATCGCCGCAGTGGCACGCACCGTAAATGGTGTTACCGCTCAGGTGCAGATCCTGGAAGTCACCACCCTCACGAGTAATTGCGCTGTCGGTGCGGCGCATCGAGCTCTTCTCGTAACGGCTAATCATATGCTCGGTGCCACCCACCCAGACGGAGGAGCCAGCATCCTGAACATCGAACTGGAAGCCCCACATCCTGCGCTCGTTTTTCAGATCCCAGGTTTGGGCATTCTTGGGGGTGTACGAAGGACGGTGGTGCCAAGCCACCGGGTTCGTGCTACTGCCTTGCATATGGGCGAGACGGAACGCCTCCTGGTTATTCAGCTGGGTGAAGTAACCAGCGACGTACACATCGGCATTGCCCTCAGAAGCGCTCACGCCGTTAACCGTGCCGTTAAAGACCGGACGCCAGTTCCAGTCCACCTCACCGTTGCTCAACTTAATGCGAGCCAGGTTCCTTGCATACGCGTAGGTGGGGGAGGTCTGACCCTTCAAGTGAGTGAAGGATCCACCAATGTACAGGTAGCCATCACGCACGTGCAGGGTCTTAATCTGTACCGGTACGGAAGCGATGCGGCTGACCACGCGGATATCCCAGTCCTTAGCGACCTGACCGGTCTGCGGATCCAGAATCACAAAACCGTTGTAGTACTCTCCGTTCACCTGGTCGAAAGAACCGCCCACAGCAAGCAGGCCGTTCGGCAGAGCCTCAACCGACTTCACCTGACCGTTAATCTTCGGGCGGAAGGAACGGCGCAGCTCGCCGGTACCCACCTCGTAACCAGCCAAGAAAGCCTGCTCAACCTTCTCACCGCTTGCCGACTCAACGTACGCGAAATCGCCACCGGTAAAGACAGCGCCACCGACCTCGGTGATAGCCTCAACCTGGGTGTTCATCTCACCCTTCTTGCCGGTACCGGTCTCAGCGCTGGTACGCCACTTCCACTTCTCGGAGTAGCTATTGGGTAGCGCGCGGCGGTTACTTGCCGCAGCGCCCTGCTGGCCATAATCATGCAGACCCTTAGCCACCAAATCGTTCTGAGTCACCTTCGGGCGCAAGAACATCTGAGTAAATACCAGGGGAGTGGTCGAATCATCCGCCGGGCGGTAAATATACGCCGAAGGACGGTTCATCAGGTAGGTCTCGGTCCACCATGTAATCTTGGCGTTGCGACCGTAGGTGAAGCCCAACTTGTAGCCCTGCGATGCCTTCTCTTCGAAGTTCAGGGAACGGAAATCATCAGAATCATGGGTGAAGATGTTACCAGCCACCTGACCACGGTTGGCGTAGTCATAACGGTTACTGTACTGCCAGGTGTTTTTGACCGAAATATTTGACCAGAACATCTTTGAACGCAAAGTCCAAGTCCATTCGGTACTGGAATCACGGTGAGCCTTAAAATCCTGCCAGGTAGTGCCCTCAACGTTCATCGCGCGATGGAAACGCACGCCATCGGGCAAATCCTGCGGACGGGTACCGTTCAGTAGCGCGTTCACGGTCACGCCGGAGAGCTGCACCGCATCAAAGCCGGTCGGGTTCTTATACAGCTGATCGGCATTACCGCGACCGTAGTAGTTCTCAGTCCAGCTCTCACGACCGCGGCCAATCATAACCCAGCCGCCGCCATCAGTTTCCTGATCGCAGTAGAACTGCTCAGGAGCACTCATCGCAGGGGTGTACAGCCAGTACGCGCCGCTCTTGCCACGCGGATTATTCTGCTTAACCTCCCAGCAGCTCGCAGCCGCGCGCTCACTCGACGAACCGTCATAGTAGCGTGCATCAGCAGCCTGCGCGCCCGAAGCAATCGGACCCAAAGAAGCCGCAACCATCGCAAAAGAAGCAGCCGCCGCACCCAAAGCACGGGACCCGGAGCGAGAAGCTACGCGAGAGCCCGCAGAAGCGGAGGAAGCAGCACCCTGCGCGCGCCCTCCACGCGTGAACGGAAGAAAATTCATTTGTCTCTCCTAGAGACCTCAACCGGCACACAGCAGAAAACTGCAATTCACACAGCAACACCCACCCCACACAAGGCACAGCATAGTGACCAGGCATCGGGGTAAGGGGGAAGCGTTATGAACTGCGCTAACAGCGAGTCTGTAGCCGGAATCAGTGAGTGTAGTTATCGGAAATTGAATGAATACGCCCCACCCCTCACGCACGAAGCCAACAATGGCACCGTACCCGTACGAAGCGGAACGCTAAAAATCTGTGAAGTTTCCTCTGTCGTACCAACAGCGAAGAAACACCACAGACCAAGATTCAGCCCATCATCGGAAAGGACGGAAGCAACCCATCCGACGCAATGAATCCCAACCCATCATAGCCGCCGCAGAGGCGAAGAGATAGCAAACTGGGAAAACCGGACCGAACCAAAACTATAGAGGGCATACACCCCGGGTGCACCGCCGCCTGACCCGGACCCCGCAAACCCTGCAGAGCCAGAACCAGGCGGCGGCTCAAAGAAACTAGATCAACAATCTGACCTAAGCCTGAGCAGCTCCTGTGGAAGCCGAGAAGTTCTCAGACGCATCGATGGAACGCACATAGTAGCGAGCGCCATCAGTATGCTCAACCTCGTAGCTGGTGCCCGAGACCGTAGCAATCACACGGTCATCACGCAGCACCTGGTAGCGAGCACCGCTCTCACGAACACCAGACCAAGACAGCTTATCGGTCGAGCCATCACGCTGAACCGACAGATTCGACGGAGTCGACGGGGCGGTCACATCGCGAGGAGCAAAACGAGCAAAACCGACAGTGCGCTGCTCACCATTAGCACCCAGCGAACGGTTAATGTCGCCACCAACCCACAGGTTGCCGCGAGAATCCACGAAGGACTCCCAAACACCGTAGCCGCTAGCGCCCTTCAGAACCGGGCTGAACTCGCCGATGACTTCGCCGCTATCCTTATCGAACGCTGCGACCAGGCGCATACGGTGAACCGCCTTCGATTCCTTCCAATACGTGTGGTAGCCGGTCGAACCCTCGAAGAGGACATCACCGCAGTGGCACGCACCGTAAATGGTGTTA
>NZ_KV816927.1:148102-220903 GCF_001814485.1 Rothia sp. HMSC066G07
GCACGCACCGTAAATGGTGTTACCGCTCAGATGCAGATCCTGCCAGTCGCCACCGTACTTAGAGATAGACGAAGAAATACGGCCGTAACCGTTCTTCGAGTAGTTCGCAATCAGGTGGTCAGCACCGGCAGTCCACACGGTCGAACCAGCATCCTGAACATCGAACTGGAACGCGTACACAATGCGGTCAGTAATGTTCAGCTTCAGCGACGGCTCCCACTCCCACTTAATATTCGAAGCGTTAGAACCATTCAGCGCCGCCAGGCGGAACGCGCGCTGGTTATTCAGCTCAGTGAAGTAACCCGCAGCGTGAACAGTCGAGTTGTCGGATGCAGCGGTAATACCGTTGACCGTACCGTTAAAGTTCGGGCGCCAGTTCCAATCCACCGCACCGTTCGAGAGCTTAATACGAGCGGCACCACGCGAGTAAGCGTACGCCTTAGACGTATTGCCCTTTACATGGGTGAAGTTACCGCCAATGTAGAGGTAACCATCCTGAACCAGCAGGGTCTTCACCTGCGCGGCAGCACCATTACGGCGCTGAACCTGAACATCCCACGTGCGGTCAATCTGACCGGTGGTCGCATCCAGAATGACGAAGTGATCAACCTTCTCGCCATTAACCTCGGTGAACTCGCCACCAACCGCCAGGCGGTTATTCGGCAGAGCCTCCAGAGCCTTAATCTGACCGTTGAAAGTCGGGCGGAAGGAACGAACCAGCTCACCCGAATCCACGTTGTAGCCAGCCAGGTACGACTGGTTCACGCGCTCGCCGCCAGCAGACTCAACATACTTGAAGTCGCCACCGGTGAAGACAGTATCGCCCACCTGAGTAATAGCCTGAACGTAGGTGTTCATCTCGTTCTTCTTGCCGGTACCAGTCTGCTCACTGGTACGCCAACGAACGGGCATCGTGTAGCTATTGGGCAGAGCACGACGGTTGCTAGCGGCAGAGCCAGAACCAATCTGCGAGAAGTTCAAGTCACGCTGAGTCAGCTTCGGACGCAGGAACACCTGGGTGAAGGGGATGGAATAACCGGCGGAACCGCGCTTCTTATAAATATAAGAATCGGCACGATCATTGCCGAAGTTCACCAGCGAACCGTACGCAAAACCAATCTGGTAGCCCTGGTTCGGGTTCGCGAAGAAACGAACCGAGCTGGTGGTAATACCCGGAGCCATTTCCGAGGGAGAACCGCCCATATGAGCGGTGCGGTTAATGCCGGCACCAGTGAACTTCACGTTGCCCCAACGCTGACCGTAGCTCATCGCCCAGGTCCACTGCTCAGTCTGAGGACGCTGAACATAAACGTTCTGCCACTGAGTGCCCCTCGCATTGTGAGCACGGTGCAGACGCATGCCGTCGGGAAGGTCCTGAGGCTTAATGCCGTTCAGCAGCGCATCGACAGTGTTTGCGGGAAGCTGGACCGGAGTAAAAGCGGAAGGGCCGGTGGGGTTCTGGTGCAGCTGATTCGGGTCGCCGGTGCCGTTGTAAGACTCGGTCCAACCCTCACGACCGCGACCAATCATGACCCAGCCGCCGCCATCAGTTTCCTGATCGCAGTAGAACTGCGCCGGGCCGCTCATCTGCGGGGTGTACAGCCAGTAAGTGCCAGAGGAGGCAGAAGGATTAACCTGCTTGACCTCGTAGCAAGAGGCAGCCGCCTTATCGCTACTGGAACCATCATGGGTTCCGGTCGCAGCCGAGGCGGGAGTAGTAGGAGTAAGAGGTGCCGCAGTGAAAGCGGTACCAAAAGCGAGTGCGAAAGCGGCCCACTTTTTAGCAGACCATGAACGGACATGGGGCTTTTCAGTGGGTTTGTTCGTGTATGTGGTTGTCATATGCGTCTTTCTGATGCGACGTTCCGGAAGAAACATCGAAAGATACGGTGAATTTAGCGCACTAGAAAAACCGCAGTAAATACTGAAAACCTGAGGTTGGTTGGAAGAGGTAAACAGAATCCGGAAGGGGATATACTGTCTGGTTTTTCTGTAAGCGTTAATGATTAGGGTACAGGATTAAGCTGTGAAAATAATGGTGCACAAAGTGCAAAGATGTCTGTGGATGTGTGATTTGCGCCCCATGTGATGAACGTTGTGGCACAGGAACAGACACGGAAGAAAACCATACTCAAATATCACCCACGAAAGCGACAACCGAGTGCAAAAAGGAATATATTCCATCACAGAGAATACAAGAGAAAAATGCCAGAAAAAGCGGACAAGTCCTACAATGGAAAAGCCGCAAAAAAAACACCCCAAAACGCACAAAAAGCACCATGAAATAAAGGCAAATTCACTCGGACGCCCCAAACCGGTACCGCCCTATACCGACCATCCATAGCAGCCCTCCACCAGCTCAACCGCCGCAAGCGAAGACCCCAGACTCAGGAGAACCCGTGAGCACCACCCGAAAAGCTACCGCACAGCCCCTCGAAGCACCCCTGCACCCCCTCCTGAAAACCCTCAACCAACTCAGCAACTGGGCCGCAATCCGCACCGCTGCCTCCGTGCACCCCACCGAACGTAGCGCACGCACCCTCATCGGTGCCGTCGGAGGAACACACGCCGCGCTCATTGCTGACATCTCCGCCGCCGTACGCGCAACCACCCCCGAAGCGCTCAGCCTCATCATCGCCCCCACCGACCGCCAAGCAGAAGACCTCGCCGCAGCCCTGCGCTCCTACCTGCCCGCCGCCGACATTGCACTCTTCCCCGCCTGGGAAACCCTGCCCCACGAACGCCTCTCACCGCGCTCCGACACCGTAGGCCGCCGCCTGCAGGTACTGCGCGCCATGACCGGGGATGCGGCTAAACGCCCCCAGGTTGTTATCGCACCCGTACGCGCGGTCATCCAGCCCATCGTCACCGGCATCGAAAAGCTCGAACCCGTGCACCTGGTCCGCGGCGAAGAATACCCCTTCAAAGATGTGGTGCGTGGCCTCAACGACGCCGCATACTCCCGCGTAGACCTGGTCGCCAAGCGCGGCGAATACGCCGTACGAGGCGGCATTATCGACGTCTTCCCGCCCACCGCAACTACCCCCGTCCGCCTCGAATTCTTCGGCGACGAACTCGACGAAATGCGCCACTTCTCCGTCGCCGACCAGCGCACCCTCAGTGGGGGAGAAGAGCTTACCGAACTCACCCTGTTGCCCTGCCGCGAACTGCTCATCACCCCCGAGGTCATGAGCCGCGCCGCACGACTGAAAGCCGACTACCCGGCAGCCGCAGCCATGCTTGAGAAGATTGCCGGCGGAATCTACGTCGAAGGCATGGAATCGCTCACCCCGCTGCTCATCGAATCCATGAACACCCTCACCGAGCTGCTGCCGGCAGGGTCCATGATCATTAACGTCGAACCCGAGCGCGTGCGCGCCCGCGCCGAAGACCTCGTCGCCACCAACGAAGAATTCCTCGCCGCAGCATGGGACACCTCTGCAGAAGCCGACGCAGTAGCACCCATCGACCTCGGCCAGCTCCGCATGAGCGACAGTGGATTCCGCACCATCGACCAAACCACCGCACAGGCACTCGAAGCCAAGCTCAGCTGGTGGGAAATCACCGAACTCGTCACCGACGCAGACCTACTCGAAGACGCCGCCGGGGCGCTCCAGAACCAGGGCATCGCCGACGCCATCGAAGACGGATTCGACACCTACACCGTCAACGCCACCCCCGCAACCGCATTCAACGGTTCCGTCGAACGCATGCTCTGCCAGGTCGGCGACCTCATCCGTCAACAGTGGACCGTCCTCGCCCTCACCAACGGCCGCGGCTCCACCGACCGCCTCATCGACCTCTTCCACTCCGGCGAAGGGGCACCCGCCGTACCCGCAGCCCGCCGAACCAGCCTCGAGGAGGACCCCGCAGGCGACCTCGAACACGGCATCGTCGAGGTTTGCGAGGCACCCGCCTCCGCAGGCTTCCTCATCGAGGAGGCGAAGCTCGCCGTCTTCACCGAAGCCGAACTGCTTGGCCGCCGCGGAACCTACGCACCCCGAGGCGCCACAGGACAGAAATTCAAAACGCGCCGCCGCCGCAATGCGGTTGACCCGCTCGCACTGAACCCCGGCGACTACGTGGTGCACGAGCGTCACGGCATCGGCAGGTTCGTCGAGATGACCTCCCGCCCGGTGGCTGGTGCATCCCCGGTCAACGGCGTGCAGCCCATGAAGGAATACCTGGTCATCGAGTACGCCCCCACCAAGCGTGGCGGCGCACCCGACCGACTCTTCGTGCCCTCCGACCAGCTGGATCTGATTTCCAACTACGTGGGTGGCGAGAACCCGAGCCTGTCCAAGATGGGCGGTAGCGACTGGGCTAAGACCAAGTCCCGCGCTCGCAAAGCCGTCAAGGAAATCGCTGCTGACCTGGTGAAACTCTACTCGGCTCGCCAGGCATCGCGCGGTCACGCCTTCGCAGCAGACACTCCCTGGCAGCGAGAGCTGGAAGAATCCTTCCCCTATAACGAGACTCCGGACCAGCTCACCGCCATCCACGAGGTGAAGGAAGACATGGAGAAGGAAATCCCCATGGACCGCCTCATCTCCGGCGATGTGGGCTTCGGCAAAACCGAGGTCGCCGTACGTGCCGCATTCAAGGCGGTGCAGGACGGCAAACAGGTTGCCGTACTCGTACCCACGACCCTGCTCGCGCAGCAGCACTACGAGACGTTCAGCGAGCGCTTCTCGGGATTCCCCGTGAAGATTCGCGTGCTCTCCCGCTTCCAGAAGGCGAAGGAAACCCGCCAGATTACCGAAGAAATCGCATCCGGCGCGGTGGACGTGGTGATCGGTACCCACCGCATCCTCTCGGACAGCGTAGTGTTCAAGGACCTGGGCCTGGTCATCATTGACGAGGAACAGCGCTTTGGCGTGGAGCATAAGGAAAAGCTCAAGCAGATGCGCACCAACGTGGACGTGCTCGCCATGAGTGCTACCCCGATTCCGCGCACCCTGGAAATGTCGCTAACCGGTATTCGCGAGACCTCCACCCTTGCCACCGCGCCGGAGGAACGCCATCCCGTGCTGACCTTCGTTGGTCCGCGCACCGACAGCCAGATTACTGCCGCAATCCGCCGCGAGCTCATGCGTGAAGGACAGGTTTTCTTCGTGCACAACCGCGTGGCTGACATCGACGATGTTGCCGCGGAAATCGGCAAGCTCGTGCCGGAGGCGCGCATCGCCACCGCCCACGGCCGCATGAGTGAATCGCGCCTGGAGCAGATTATTGTGGACTTCTGGGAGCGCCGCTTTGACGTGCTGGTGTGCACCACCATCGTGGAGACCGGCCTGGATATTTCGAACGCGAACACCCTCATTGTCGACCACGCCCAGAACTACGGTCTGAGCCAGCTACACCAGCTGCGTGGCCGCGTGGGTCGTGGCCGCGAGCGCGCCTACGCCTACTTCCTGTACCCGGTGGATAAGACCCTCGGCGAGATTGCGCACGAGCGTCTGAAGGCTGTGGCAACGCATAACGAGCTGGGCGCTGGCCTGCAGCTTGCGATGAAAGACCTGGAGATTCGTGGTGCCGGCAACCTGCTCGGTGGCGAACAGTCCGGTCATATTGCCGGTGTCGGTTTTGACCTGTACCTGCGCCTGGTCGGCGAGGCGGTCGCAAACTACCGCGGCGAGAAGGAAGAGCGCGAGGTCGAGACGAAGATTGACCTGCCCGTCAACGCGCATATTCCTCACACCTACATTGATTCTGAGCGTCTGCGCTTGCAGGCGTACCGTCAGATTGCTGCCGCCGATACCGAAGAGAAGATCGCGGAGGCACGCGAGGAGCTGGTCGACCGTTACGGCGAGCTGCCGGATGCGGTAGAGAACCTGCTTGCCGTGGCGACGGTGCGTATGCACGCCCGTGCCGCCGGTATTCATGAACTGGTGGTGTTGGGTCCGAAGGTTCGCGTGGTAACCGCTACGCCGCTGCCGGAGTCCCGCCAGATGCGCCTGAAGCGCGTGTACCCTGGGTCCACGCACGCCCAGCCGAAGGGTATGGATACCTGGCTGACTCTGGTGCCGCGCCCGAAGACCATGCCGGTTGGCGGTAAGGACCTGGTGGACGGCGCGATGCTGCAGTGGGCTGAGAAGTTCATCAACTCGATTTACTCGGAGAAGCCGCAGGCTCTCGAGGAGTAGAGACCTACAGGGGTAGGCGCCGCCCAGTCATATCGGGCTGCCGAACCATGATGCCGAACCATGAAGATGCTCGCCGTGCAGATTGCCACAATATGGCACATCTGCACGGCGAGTGCGTTTGCCCCACGCAGGCGGCATAGCTCACAATTAAGGCATGACTTCAAAGGTGAACTACGCATCTCAGCGAATTGTAATTATTGGTGGTGGCCCCGGCGGCTACGAGGCGGCGATGGTGGCTGCCGCATCCAACGCGGACGTGACTCTGATCGAGCGTAATGCCATTGGTGGCTCCGCCGTTCTGACTGACGTTGTGCCCTCTAAGACCCTAATCGCTACGGCGGATATGATGACCCGCTTCTCTGAGGCGGGTAGCTTGGGCATTGAAAATACGAAGGGTAAGGCTCCGCAGCTTCGTGTTGATATGGACCGTGTGAACCGCCGAGTCCGCGACCTGGCTCAGCAGCAGTCTGCCGACATTAAGCGCGCCCTGGCTTCTGCAGGAGTGAAGATTATTCACGGTACCGGTAAGCTCCTGGACCGCCACACCGTTCAGGTGACCGATGAGGCGGGCCTCGTCTACCCCCTGCACGCGGACTTTGTGCTGCTGTCGGTGGGTACGCATCCGCGTGAAATGGCGACCGGTATGCCCGATGGCGAGCGCATCCTGACCTGGACTCAGCTGTACAACCTCTCCGAGGTTCCCGAGGAACTGATTGTGATTGGTTCGGGTGTGACCGGTGCCGAGTTCGCTTCGGCGTATAACGGTCTGGGTTCGAAGGTGACCCTGGTGTCTTCGCGTGACCGCGTGCTTCCCGGTGAGGACGAGGACGCAGCCCGCGTGCTGGAGGACGTCTTTGAGCGTCGCGGCGTGCGAGTGATGCCGCGTTCCCGTGCGGCTGCTGTTGAGCGTACTGAGGATGGCTCCGGCGTTATCGTGACCCTGTCGGATGGTCGTAAGGTTTCTGGCACTCACTGCCTGGTAGCTATTGGTTCGATTCCGAACACTGAAGATTTGGGCCTGGAAGACATCGGTGTTGAGCAGACCCCGAGCGGCCATATTAAGGTGGACGGTGTGTCCCGCACGAGCGTGAACAGCATTTACGCCGCTGGTGACTGCACGGGCGTGTACCCGCTGGCTTCCGTGGCTGCGATGCAGGGCCGTATCGCTATGGCGCACATCCTCGGTGATGCGGTGCGCCCGCTGCGCACCGATAAGGTTGCCGCGAACATCTTCACCTCCCCGGAAATTGCGACCGTGGGTGTGAGCGAGAAGGACCTCGCCGAGGGAGCCTACCGCGGTGACGCGGTGACCCTGCAGTTGAGCACCAACCCGCGCGCGAAGATGATGGCGATGCGCGACGGCTTCGTGAAGATTTTTGCTCGCCGTCACTCCGGCACCGTCATTGGTGGCGTGGTGGTCGGTCAGCGTGCTTCCGAGCTGATTTACCCCATTGCCCTGGCGGTGGAGAAGAAGCTCGCGGTGGATGACCTGGCGGACACCTTCACGGTTTACCCCTCGCTCTCTGGCTCTATTGCTGAGGCGGCACGCAAGCTGCACACTCGCGGTCTGTAGGCATCAACCTGTTAGGTGCTGAGCCGAGCGTTCCCCGCCTGGTGCAGTATCCCGGAACAGTATAAAAGCGGTGGGGGTCACTTCCTGAGTTCCTAAGAATCAGGAGGTGACCCCCACCGCTTTGCCGTAGAGACGCTTAGCGCCGCGAAGCTTTACTTCGTGGTGCTGACGGCGTTCATGTCCACGTCACGGGTTTCGTGAGTGAGCAGAATGAAGACAACGCTCAGAATCGATGCGAATGCCAGGTAGCCGCCCACTGCAGCCACACCGTAAGTGGAGTTCAACCAAACAGCCACGAACGGGGTCAGTGCCGCGCCGAGGATGGATGCCACGTTGTAGGCGATACCGCTGGCGGTGTAACGCACGTTGGTGGGGTACAGCTCCGGCAGGTATGCGGACATGGAACCGAAGGACAGACCCATCAGGCACATACCGATAAAGATGAAGAGGGTAACCACAGCGGCGTTTGCGTTCGCGCCGGTACCAACAACGGAGGGGGAGATGAACAGACCGAAGGACAGACCGAAGACAGCCATCGCGATGGTGGTCCACAGCTGCTGGGTGCGGCGGCCGTACTTATCAGCTAGCCAACCCGAGATCGGGATGAAGATCGCGAAGCCAGTAATGGAGATCAACTGAATAATCAGGAACTCGCGGTAGGGGATAGCCAGACCGCCCTTATCGGCCTTGCCGATACCGTAGGAGAGAACCCATGCGGTCATCAGGTAGAACAGCACGTAGCACGCCACCATGATGAAGGTACCCTGAATCATGGGCCACCAGGCGACCTTGAACGCCTCAACGAGCGGGGTCTTCACCTTCTCGTTGTTAGCGGCAGCCTTGGCGAAGACGGGGGTCTCCTCCAGCTTGAAACGAACGTACAGGCCAACGGCGACCATCACGATGGACAGCAGGAACGGAATACGCCAACCCCAAATGAGGAAGGGGTGCTCGAGGTTCTTCGCGTCGGTTGCGGAGTTGAAGGTAATCCAGCTGGTCAGCAGCAGCATGAAGCCGTTCGCAAGCACGAAGCCGATGGGTGCACCCAGCTGAGGCCACATGGCGGCGCGGGCGCGCTTGCCGTCCTCAGCATATTCGCTGGCGAGCAGCGCCGCACCGGACCATTCGCCGCCCAGACCCAGGCCCTGGCAGAAACGCATAATGGTCAGCATGGTCGGTGCCCACAGACCAATCTGGTGATAGGTGGGCAGCAGACCGATGATGAAGGTTGCCAGACCCATGGTGAGCAGTGCACCGACGAGGGTAGCCTTACGACCGATCTTGTCGCCGAAGTGGCCGAAGATCACGGAACCGAGGGGGCGCGCGATGAATGCGACGCCGAAGGTAGCGAAGGAAGCCAGAAGCTCGGTGGTTGCGTCCTTCGAGGGGAAGAACAGCACGGGGAACACAGCCACTGCTGCAGTGGCGTAAATGTAGAAATCGTAGAACTCGATGGTGGTACCAACGAGCGAGGCGAGAATAACTCGACTGCGAGGAGTCGTATTCTTCACCGGTGCAGCAGACGCTTTCGTGTCGGGTGCAGAGGTGCTCATAAGGAAAACTCCCGAAATGGTGAACTGTGTGTACAGGTGGAGCCGGGGCGTCCGTTACCGGTCAGCGCGTGAGGCGGGTGTGCCGTAGGCGCGTATCGGGTGCCGTGACCGCACCGGGTGGGTGCGGTGGGCGTAGGAATCTGAAAGGCTCCTCTAAAGTGCAACATTATAACTCTGTTCAGAAAAGACCCAACAAATACAGCCACTATCTGGACATAATCGCAATAAGGGGGCCGCTCAAACCCCACAGAAGCAGACAAGAGCGGACATAGAAAATCCCCCGGAAAGATACGAGACATGACCTCATACCCTTCCGGGGGATTCGTATAGCCTATAGCGCTTGCAGTCGCGAGACCTCAGTATCGAGATAGAGCGTTACTTAATGGTCGCCAGCACCGCACCGGAGGTGACGGTATCGCCGGCCTTAGCTGACAGTCCCGAAACCTTACCCGCCTTGTGCGCGGTAATGGGCTGCTCCATCTTCATCGCCTCCAGCACCAGAATCAGGTCGCCCTCAGCGACGGTGTCGCCGTCAGAAGCCGCTACCTTCACGATGGTGCCCTGCATGGGGCTGGTCAGCTCGTCGCCGCCACCCTTTGCCGCGCTACGTGCCGAACGGGACTTGCGGGTCTTGGACGCGGGCTTAGCGGCAGGCTTAGCGCCACCGCCCAGCTCGGGCAGGGACACCTCCATGCGCTTGCCGTTGACCTCAACGACCACGGTGGTGCGCTCGTCCTCATCGGAATCCACGCTGCCGGGCGCACCGGAGTACATGGGGATGGTGTTGTTGAACTCGGTCTCAATCCAGCGGGTGTGCACCTTGAACTCGCCGCCCTCAGCCGGTGCGAAGGCGGGGTCATCCAGCACGACGCGGTGGAACGGGACGACGGTGGGCATGCCCTCAATGGTCAGCTCAGCCAGGGCACGGCGGGCACGCTGCAGAGCCTGCTCACGATCTGCGCCGGTAACAATGAGCTTAGCCAGCATGGAGTCGAAGTTGCCGCCGATAACGTCGCCAGCCACGAAGCCAGAATCCCAGCGAACACCGGGGCCGGTGGGCACGGTCAGCTTCTCGATGGTGCCGGGGGCGGGCATGAAGGAACGGCCCGCATCCTCACCGTTAATACGGAACTCGAAGGAGTGACCACGCAGAACCGGGTCCTTCTCCTCAATCTTCTCGCCGCGGGCAATACGGAACTGCTCGCGTACCAGGTCAATACCCGAAATCTCCTCGGAAACCGGATGCTCCACCTGCAGACGAGTGTTGACCTCAAGGAAGGAAATGGTGCCGTCGGTGCCGACCAGGAACTCACAGGTGCCGGCACCCTGGTAGCCAGCCTCGCGCAGAATCGCGCGGGACGCCTCATACAGGCGCTCGTTCTGCTCATCGCTCAGGTAGGGGGCAGGTGCCTCCTCAATGAGCTTCTGGTTGCGGCGCTGCAGGGAGCAGTCACGGGTGGAAACCACCACAACGTTGCCGTGCGCATCCGCCAGGCACTGGGTCTCAACATGGCGGGGCGAATCCAGGAAGCGCTCGATGAAGCACTCACCGCGACCGAACGCCGCGGTAGCCTCACGAACAGCGGACTCGTACATCTCAACAATGCTCTCGCGGTCGCGCGCCACCTTAATGCCGCGGCCACCGCCACCAAATGCGGCCTTCACCGCAATGGGCAGACCGTGCTCATCCGCGAAGGCAACAACCTCATCGGCGGACTTGACCGGGTCCTTGGTGCCGGGCACCAGGGGAGCGCCCACCTTCTGCGCGATGTGGCGTGCCGCCACCTTATCGCCCAGCTGGGTAATGGACTCGGGGGAGGGGCCAATCCAGGTCAGACCCGCGTCGATGCACTTCTGAGCGAACTGCGCGTTCTCAGAGAGGAAACCGTAGCCGGGGTGCACAGCGTCAGCACCGGAGCGGATAGCAATCTCAATGAGCTTGTCCATCACCAGGTAGGACTGTGCCGCGGTGGCACCGCCGAGAGCGTAGGCTTCATCGGCGAGCTTTACGTGCTGGGCGTCGCGGTCGGGGTCAGCGTAGACGGCGACGGTCTGCAGACCCTCATCGCGGGCTGCGCGAATCACGCGGACAGCAATTTCACCGCGGTTAGCGATCAGAATCTTGCTGACCGGGCCGGTGTGACGGCCGGGGACTGCAGTAAATTTCTTGGCGGCTTCTGCCTGGTGCTGAGTCACTTAAAGCTCTCCTTTAATCTCCTGCTCCAAGGATACATCGGCAGGATTGGCGAATATAACGCGCATCATACTGTTCTATCTTATCGATTGGTGTTCAATAATGTGTATTTCAGGGCACGCTTTGAGACAGATTTATACGATTGCGCTGAATCTAATCTTCATTTTGGGGCGCCAGCCACAGCTCGGTCACCGCAACCTCGCGGCGGCGCAACATATCGCGTAGCGCGTGGGTGGACAGGCCCACCACCGTGTGGAACTCACCCTCAATACCGCGAATAAATGCCGAACCGTAACCGTCCAGGGTAAAGGAACCGGCTACCCAGAGCGGCTCACCGGTAGCAATGTACGCCTCGATTTCTTCGGGGCTGAGCTCATCAAAGTGGACGGTGGCGCTGCGCAGTTCGGAAACGGTAGGCAGGTCGGAAGCAACAGGCAGTGCGGCGCCCGGCTCAATACCGCGTAAATCCACGAGCGCGTGACCGGTATGCAGTACGCCGTAGTTGCCGCTCATCGCACTGATGCGCTCGCGTGCCGCCTCCGCCGTGTGGGGCTTGCCGTAGGCGACTCCCTCAAACTCGAAGACCGAATCGCATCCCAGAACCAGCGCATCGCGCACACCCTCGGCGGCAAGTTCAGCGGCAACTGCCTGCGCCTTCAACTGCGCCAGCAGGGAGGCGGTTTCAGCCGGGGTGAGTCCCGCACGTCCCTGCGCTCGCGCCTGTTCGTTGGCGGTAGCGAGCGCGGCGTCCTCATCTACGGAGGAGACGCGCACCGTGAAGGCGATGCGGGAGTCTTCCAGGAGCTTGCGGCGTGCCGGGGAGGCGGAGGCAAGAATCAATCGGGTCGGTGTGGTACTCATAGGTTCTATTTTAGAGCCTCACGAGTGACCCTTACTCTCGGGTGCAGATTGAGGGTGCTGAGAAGCCGGTGGGAGGGAGCGGAAAAGCAGGGGATATAGAGAAAGAGCGTGTCCCATCCCCCTCAACCACGTAGGAGATGGAACACGCCGTTCAAAATCATAACTCTTCTCAAACATTAAAGAAAAGAAGAATCAATCGTGACGTTTTATGACGTTTGGCAAAAGTATGTCATCCATGTTGGGGCACGAGAGCGAGAAAGCTACACGGCGCTAGGCAGTACAGCCTAGCGCCGTGTAGCTTCAAGAGTCGCCAGGTTAGCGGCGTGCCGCGACGGTGTTGTCCTCCACCTCGTGCAGACGCTGCGCCTCACCGGCGATGCGCTCATCGTAGAATTCCTGAGCCACGAAGCCGCCCTCCGAACGGGGAGCGTTGTAAAGCTCCTCATCCAGGATGCCCTCGCGGCGAGCCACAATCGCGGGAACCAGAGCTTGACCGGCAACGTTCAGGGCGGTACGACCCATGTCAACGATCGGGTCAATCGCCAGAAGCAGACCCACGCCGTCCAGGGGCAGACCCAGAGTGGACAGGGTCAGAGTCAGCATCACGATAGCGCCGGTCGTACCGGCAGTCGCAGCCGAACCAAGTACGGACACCATCACAATCAGCAGGTACTGGGTGAAGTCCAGCTGAATACCGTAGAACTGAGCCACGAAGATCGCGGCAAGAGCCGGGTAAACCGAGGCGCAACCGTCCATCTTGGTGGTCGCACCCAGCGGAACGGCGAAGGATGCGTAGGCGCGGGGAACGCCCAGGTTACGTTCGGCAACGGTCTGGGTCATCGGCATCGAACCCATTGAGGAGCGGGACACGAAGCCCAGCTGGAGCGCCGGCCACACACCCGAGAAGTACTGGCGGACCGACAGACCGTTCGCGCGAACAATAATCGGGTAGACCACGAGGAAGACCAGCAGCAGGCCAATGTAGAGGGCGATGACGAACGCGACCAGCGAACCCATCGACGCCCAACCGTACGCGAACACTGCCTTAGCAATCAGACCCACGGTACCCAGCGGTGCCAGGCGAATAATCCACCACAGAATCTTCTGAATAATCGCCAGAGCGCTCTTGACCACGTCAATGAACGGCTTGGCTGCCTCACCGACCTTCAGCGCGGCAATGCCGACCGCGCCGGAAATGACCAGGATCTGCAGCACGTTGAAGTTTGCCGAGGCGGTGATGCCGGAATCACCGGACTTAGCGCTGACACCCAGACCCAGGAAGTTCACCGGAATCAGACCGGTCAAAAACGCGGTCCACGAACCGGTCGAGCCGGTGTACGCCTTGCCCTGCACCTGCGCGCCCACGCCCGGCTGAACAATGAGGCCCATCGCAATACCAATGAGCACCGCGAAGAACGCGGTAATCGCAAACCAGATGAGCGTGTTAACCGCCAGACGCGCCGCGTTCGTTACCTGCGACAGGTTAGAGATGGAGGCGACCACGGCGGTGAAAATCAGCGGAACAACAGCCGCCTTCAGCAGGGTGACGTAGGAGGAACCAATGGTATCCAGGGTCACCATGAGCCAGTTGGGGTTGTTCTTCGCGTCCCCGCCCAATGCGAGGGCGAGCGCGCCGAGAACAATACCCAGAATGAGGGAGGCAATGATTTGGTTGCCAAAAGAAGTAGCCCACTTGGGCAGACGTGAACGAGATGATGCATGCGGTGTAGACATGTGGCATACTCTAAAACTTTTGCGCGCTCCGGCGCGAGTTTGTGTGAAGAAGTGTTTCAATCCGGTGCAGTGTAGGGGATGTGTGACGAACCGTGACCATCCTGTGGCATCTTTCGGCTGTACATCCCGCAGTCTAACCAGCAGAGTAGCCCAACCAGCAACGCCGCCACCAGTGCCGCCAGCAGCCCCCCACATAGGCGGTTAAATCGGCTGATAGTTAATTAGGAATTGCCGCAAAAGCAAACAGAAAGGAAACAACTGCGCAACATGCGGGGAAGCTTGCTGAGATTTTGCCGTCAGCTAATAAGCCGAAAGCTAGAGCTTGATATGCTGGAATCACACCGATAGTCCGGCGAAAGTCGCCGGATGATGCTGTACCCACTCAGCTTCATGTACGCGTTGAGCAATACGCCACGCACCACCTTTCAAGGAGAGATGCATGAGTTCTGCTCCCCAATACCCCGGCGGAACCACCACCCCCAACGGCCCGAAGAAGCCCGGCAACCGCATGGAAGCAGTCGCCAACTTTGCTACCCGCGCCGCACAGACCTCTGCCCAGCAGACCCTGAACCTGGGCGCGACCCGCCCCGGCATCGCCAAGATGATTGCCGTAGCGGGCGCTGGCGTGCTGCTGGTTGGCGGTGGCATCTTCGCCTACAACTCCATGCACCAGGAAGAGAACGCGTTCCTGTCGCAGGGCGAAGAGTACGCCCGCGTCTGCCAGGATGCGAAGACCGGCCTGCGCGTGGAAGATAGCGAATGTGAGAAGGCAGGCGTTCAGGAGCCGACCGACTCATCCAGCAGCGATTCCTCGGGCTCCTCGAACTCGTCGGGTTCCTCTAGTTCCTCCGGATCTTCTGGGTCTTCGGGCACTTCTGGTTCGACCACCACTCACAATAATTCGAATGCGTTCCTCTGGTACTACCTAGGTCGCCAGAGTGCCGCAAACTCCACCGGCACCCCCACGGTTCCGGGTGTGGGCACTAAGCTCTCCGGAGGCAGCACCACCCGCCCCAGCAACGGCACCGTCTACAGCGGCGTGTCCTCCAAGGGCGGCGGCTTCGAGGACTCCTACCGCACCGCGAAGAAGTCCTCCACCGTCTCCTCCGGCAAGGTAACCAGCACCAACAACTCCGGTAAGACCTCCACGGTGCGTAATAAGACCACCGGCTCGGTCTCCAGCGGTAAGCAGGGCACCAGCAATAGCGGCAGCACCGGCTCCTATAGCAAGTCGAACACCTCCAAGTCGGGTTCGTCCTCGAAGTCTGGTTCCTCGTCTAAGTCGGGTTCTTCGTCCAAGTCTGGTTCTTCCTCGAAGTCCGGTAGCAAGGGCGGTTTCGGTGGCGGCTCCAAGTCCGGTGGCGGCCGCTCCGGCGGCTAAGCCATAAGCCATCACACTAAATGCGGGCAGGGACTGAACGGTCCCGCCCGCATTTTCCTCACTATTTTCCAATCACTACTTCGAAGGAGCCTAGCCCCTCATGCGCCGTGAAGAATTTCCCGTCGGCCGACCCGACTGGGAGAACGTCATCATTGAGGAAGGCCTCACCTACAGCGTGGACGGCCCCCACGACACCGACCACTATTGGAACGAATACGCCGCCTACATTTTCAGCCCGCAAGAAATGGACTCTGTGCGCGCCCAGGCGGAAGAAATGCACCGCATGTGCCTGGAAACCGTCGAGTACATTGCCTCCGGCGCGTTCGGCACCCTCGGTCTGCCCCAGGCGGCGTTCAACCTCGCCGTAGAATCCTGGAACCGCCGCGACGCCGACTTCTACGGACGCTTCGACTTCACCTACTCGGGCGTGCCTGGCGACCCCATGAAGCTGCTCGAATACAACGCAGACACCCCCACTGGCATCGTGGAGGCGGCAGTCAGCCAGAAAACCTGGGCGAAAGACCAGCGCCTCGATACCCGCGGCTACGCCCACTGGGGTGAAATCGGCGAAGCCTTCACCAACCGTTGGCGCCACATCTTCGCAGCCGAAATTGCCGCTGGCGTGCAGCCCGTACTGCACCTGGCGCACGTGAGCCCCGAGATTGACGAGAACAACGAGGACTACAACAACCTCTGGCTCATCGCCTACGCGGCGCAGCAGGCGGGCATCAAAACCCACATGATTCCCATCGACGAAGTCATCTTCAACGAGGACACCAAGAGCTGGGAAGACGCCTACGGACGCGCCATCACCAACCTCTTCAAGCTCTACCCCTGGGAAGACCTGGTCACCGACAGCGAAGCAGGCTACGACAAGCTCCTCTTCGCCTACCATGACTCCATGCAGCGCTGGATTGAGCCGGCGTGGAAGATGTTCCTCTCCAATAAGCTGCTGCTTGCCGCGCTCTGGGATAAGTACCCCGGCCACCCGAACCTCGTACCCACCTACGCGGGCCACCGCGGCGGCATGCGCAACTGGGTTCGCAAACCCATCTTCGGACGCGAAGGCGACGGCGTAGAAATCTACGCCCCCGACTACGACGTCTTCATCAAGCCCGAAGACGACGACTTCTTCGCCAACGCCCCCGAAAGCGAATTCATCTACCAGGAGTACATCCCGGCACCGCGCTACGAAGGCATTATCAACCCGGTCAGCCACCCCATCCTCGGCGTGTGGGTGGTCGACGGACGCACCGTAGGCGTGGGCATCCGCGAATCGAACGGCGCGCTCACCGACTACTGGTGCCGCTTCGCCCCGCATCTGGTGGATCTGAACGACTCCACCGGCATGGGATTCGGCACCACCGACCCCGGCACCGCAAACTTCGGATAGCCCGGAATCCCGATAGATAAACCTCGCACGAAAAGACGAAGCCCCCGCCTCAGCCAAAGCTGAAGCGGGGGCTTCATCTATAGAGCTCTTAACCAGAGACTCCAGAAATCCACTCGGCGAGGAGCGAGCAGACTAGAGGCTACTCGTCGTCCTCATCGTCGTCATCCTCAGTATCCAGAGGGAGCATCATCTCATCGGTCAGGGCGCGGCGCAGAGTATCCAGACCCACCGAACCGAGCAGAAGCGCACGCGTGTGGAACGCGCGAATGTCATCGCCGCGGCGCACAGCCTGATCGCGCAGTTCCAGCCAGAGGCGCTCGCCAATCTTGTAGCTCGGCGCCTGACCCGGCCAACCCAGGTAACGCAGGAACTCGAAGCGCAGGTGGCCCTCGGACTCGTCCAGGTTCAGCTTCAAGAACTCATAACCCAGCTCAGAGGTCCAGATGGTGCCCGGCTCAACGCCCAGCTGCTCAGCCCACTCCGCGGGAATCGGCATCTCGCAGTGAACACCAATATCGAAGACCACACGGGCGGCGCGCATACGCTGAGCGTTCAGCATGCCCATGCGGTCACCCGGATCCTTCAGGTAGCCCAGTTCCTCCATGAGGCGCTCGGCGTACAGCGCCCAGCCCTCACCGTGACCGGAAACCCACAGCATGTTCGTGCGCCAGGAGTTCATGGTGCCCTGCAGAGCCGTAGCAATCGCAATCTGCAGGTGGTGACCCGGAACGCCCTCGTGGTACACGGTGGAGGTTTCACGCCAGGTAGTGAACGTGTCCTCACCCTCGGGAACCGACCACCACATGCGGCCCGGACGCGAGAAATCGGGGGAGGGGCCGGTGTAGTAAATACCACCCTCGTTCGTGGGCGCAATGCAACACTCAATGCGGCGCATGGGGCCGCCAATTTCAAAGTGAGTATCCGCCAGGTTCTCCACCGCGGCGTCGGCGAGCTTCTGCATCCACGCCTTCAGCTCATCGGTGCCGTGCAGCTGACGTGCCGGATCTTCATCGAGCAGCTGCTTAGCACGCTCAATGCTTGCGCCCGGCTCAATCTCCTCGGCAACCTCACGCTGACGAGCGATAATGCTCTCCAGCTCCTTCACGCCCCATGCGTAGGTTTCGTCCAGGTCAATGGTGGTACCCAGGAACGAACGGGAGTGCAGGCTGTACGCCTTACGGCCCACAGCGTCGCGGGAGGGAGCGGCCGGTTGCAGCTTCTCCACCAGGTAGCTGTTGAGGCGGCGGTAGCCTTCCTTTGCAGCCTCGGCACCTGCGGCAGCCTCATCCTTCAGCGCGGGGACAGCCTCGGCGACCTCAGCCGCCAGATTATCAAAGAAACCACCGGGAGCGTAGTATGCGGCGGTCTGCTCAATAACAATATCCACCTGGCGGCGCGGGGCAACCTTACCCTCTTCACGAGCCGCCTCAAGGGTCTGGATGTAGCCCTCCAGCGCCTCGGTCACACGGTGCATACGGCCGACAATGTGCTCCCAATCCTGCTGGGTGTTGCGCTTCATCAGGTCGAAGACCGAGCGCACCTCCTGCGGGACGGACGCAATATTGTTCAGCTGCCAGCCACCAAAACCAGCCTTGTACTGCTTGCGGTACAGGCTCAGACGCTCCTGCAGAGCATCCAGGGTGACCAGGTCAACGTCATCAATAGGCAGGACGTTATCGACCTTCTTCAAAGTCTTCTTCGCAAGGCGCGCAAAAGCCTTCTCGCCGGCGGGCGAGTAATCGGGGTACAGGGTCTCTACGCCCTTACGGCCAAGCTCGGTTGCATGGACGGGGTTCAGGTCGAGGACCTTTTCAAAGTATTCGTTAGCAATCTGATCGACGTCGGTCAGCGAGCGCTTCAATCGGTAGATGCTGGGAAGTTCCTGGTAAGTGCTCATGTTCATATCCTAACGCAGGGGTGTGCCTCCAACCACGATTTTCGGTGATTTAGCTCGCTTAAACCGGCAATATTACGGGCTGAGCGGCACCGAACACGACGAAAAGGGCTCACCTGTGGACAACTCACCGGGGCGCAGGCGCGAAAATGCCCCGGCTTTCTCCCACCTGAACGTGCAGGAGAGAGAAAACCGGGGCATACCCAAGATGGGCTAAAAGCTGCTAGCTGGTGACTTAGCCGGCGAAGTATTCACCGTTCAGCTCCAGCAGACCGTTTGCGCTCTCGACCACGCCGAGGCGGTGCGCAATGAGGCGGTCCTGCAGCTCATCGCCGGACACCAAATCCACCAGAATGTTCGGGTACTTGGTCGAGCAGCGGATGAACTCGTCGTACGCCTCATCGCTGAACGCCGCGTTCGTGATGAAGGTGCCGAGCTGACCGCCGCGGGCGTGAATCGCCAGGAAGAACGCGGTAATATCCTGCGGCTGAACGCTCGCGGACAGCACACCGTTCGCTACCGGGCGCAGAGTACGCACGTAGAATGCGCGTTCTTTTTCACCGGTGGCGGGAGTTGCCACACCATCTACGCCCTGAGCCTCCAGAGCCTCCACCGTGTAGCCGCGCATCAGGAACAGATCGAAACCAATGCTGCGGAAACGCTCCTCAGACACCTGAGCCAGCGCCGGAGCCAGCGCCTCGCGGCGGAAGACCTGACGGTAACGCTTCAGAGCCTCACGCACCTGCGCGGCAGCCACCTGCAGCGCGGTCGAGGACTCAGCAGCCGAAACAGCCGGAGCGGAAACAACCGGCTGGGCAGGAGCCGCGGCGGGTGTAGAAACAGCGGGCGCAGAAACAGCAGGAGCGGGCACGGCAGGCTGGGCGGTAGCCGCAGCGACCGGCGCCGGAACCTCAGCGGGAGCCTGGGTAGTAGCCGCCACCGGCGAACCGGCAGGACGCGCCAACAGCGCCGGAGAAGCACCCGGCACCGGAGCCAACGGCTCACGACCCTCACGACCCTCACGGGCCGCCAGACGAGCCTGACGCTCCGTCGCGCGCGCCTCCTTAGCAGCCTGAAGAGCCTCCTCACGAGCCTGCAGTTCAGCGGCAATATCCTGAGGCAGCTTGTGCTTGAGCGACTGCGGCGGTAGCGGCGCCATGCGGGCGGTCACCGCCTCCGGAGCACCCTCCGGGAATCGCTTGAGCAGCTCCTTACCCGCCTCGCTCAGCTCGTAACGCTCCGGGTTCTTGCGGGAAGTACGACCGGTACCCTCACGCAGAGCATTCAGGTAGCGCTCGCCCTTCAGCACGTGCATCGCCACCGAATAGCGGTTACGCAGACGCGGGGTCAGCTTATAACGGTGCGGAGCAATCTCACCCTGCAGGTACGGGATATCCAGGGCGAGCTTCAACTCATCGTAGATGTCGTAGTAGGAGATACGCGGGTTCTCCTCCACGAGCTTCAGAATCGGGTACAGCAACTGATGCGGGTACGGCAGAGCATCCACCGCCGCGGGATCCAGCAGAGCCGAAGCCACCAGCTTCTGAACGCTCGGCTCAACCATCTGCGCCAAAGCCGGTGCAAACGCAGGACCCAGCGAGTAGACGGTCTCACGCTCGGAGAGGTAGTGGTGGGCAATCAGCACATCGTAGAGGTAATCCTGCGCGTCAATCTGCACAAAATAGGGGTTCGAGGACGCCTGCTGAATGCGCTCGTCGCGGTCAAAGACCTGCTCCAGGCTCGGAAGGCTCAGCTCCACATCGGCGCCGTGGTCGTTGAGGGTGTCGAGCAGAAGAACGCCCATATGAGTCAGCAGAGCGTCAGTTGCGGCAATATCCTCAGCCGTAATGGAGGCGCCCTCATCCTTCACCAGCGCCAGTACGGAGCTCAGCTCGCTTGCGGGCACGCCAGTCTCCCCGTGGCGTGCCACCAGATCCTTCGCCGAAGGCGACAGCGAGTACAGCGTCAGCGGAGAATCCGTGTGCTCGTGAATGGTCTTGGTGCGCAGGTAGCCCTCACGGGTCAGCAGGCTCAACGCCTGAGCAATCACCGGCTCAACAATGCGCTGCTCCAGGTACGACAGACCGTACCAGCCCTGCACAAAACCGCACTCACGCAGCACCAGCTCGCGAATCTTCACGGGCGCCGCCGCAGGGTAGGACGGGGTAACGCTCAGGACAATGGGCAGAAGCTCACGCACCGTAATGTGCGAGAGCAGAACCGGGTAGAACTGCTTCAGATAGTGCAGGTACACGCCGCTCTGCAGAGGCAGAACCGGCAGAAGAGCCTGCGCCTGCTGTTCCTTCGGGGTACCCAAAAGCTCACGGCCAGCCTCGCTGAGGGTGTAGTGCAGGTTGCCCGGATGCAACTGGCTGAGGGACACCTCAAGATAATCAGCATTGACCAGCGCCGCAATCAGCTTATTGAGTGCCTCACGGAAGAGGACATTGTCACCGACCGCAATGAAACGCTGAGTCATGTTGAAACCCAGGTCCACGCCAACCGGGGTGTACATATCGGGGAAGAAAACCTTCTCGCCACGATCCTGCGCGCGCTCAAAATGGCGGAGCAGAGAGAAAGCCGCCGCAATGCTGAGAGTGCGTGCTTCCTCGGGTAGAGCCTCCCACGAGGTTTCCTGCTGCAAAGAGTGCAATTCGGAATGATCGATATGGAGCATTGTTTTATTCACAAAAGCCACGCCGGGCTCCTTATCTAGTGTTATTTATCGTGCAGGCGTTCTTCATAAAGTGCAGTCATGCGAACGGGAAAATAATCACGAAAGTGAGCGGCACCATCTTTATTTTTGGGCCGGCACTTTGAAATCCCGCAGTGAAGAGAAGCGAAGAGAAGCAGGGTAGGTAGTTTTTTCTCAACCCGTCCCGCTTACGCACCGTCTTCAACGACGAACACTTCAGAAAAGAACGCTATAAATTGGGGTGAAGTGTCTAGACCGTCACGGGTATATTCACTTCGTGAAATAATGCGAAGAATATATAACGCATTACCTTCATTATTGTATCGGCTGGTTCGAGAAATAACCTAGATTTCTAAAACCAGCCGATATGTGAAAAATATCCTCAAGGAAAAGTGAAAATACATTAAGTGAAATGACGTGGGAAATGCATGAAGGCCAGAGATATTCGGAGAGAAATAACTCGCCCCAGAAACACCCCGGCTACTCCAAGCCGCGGGCAAAATACTCCTCGTCAATGCGGTAACCGCACTCGCCCTCACCATCAAGAACACCCACACGGTGACGAATCATCAGCTCCACCAACTGGTGTCGATCAACCAGCGCAATATTGCGAGCGCCGGGCAAACCCTGCAAATACTCGGGAACCGGATGCGCAAAAGCACCGCAGGTCACCAAAACACCCTGCAGGCCGCCGTGCAGAAGCACTGCACCGGCAAGCTTCTGAATCTCGTTGGGGGTGACCTTCATAGTTCCGCAATAATGCTTCACCTGAATATAAATCGGCGCGAAATCCAGGCCATCAGAATAGCGGGCAATAACGTCAACACCCTTATCATCAGCACCGCCGGTTACCTCGGTGTTAAAACCAAGAGCCGTAAAAATATCGGCAACAATCTGCTCAAAATATTCTGGCGTCACCGCGTGAATATGCTGAATCAAATCCTGCGTAAAATGCTCCGCGAACTCAGCCTGAGCGTGAATCACCGGCGAATCGCTGGCACGCAAAATAATATCCAGAGGTGACTGACCGGCGGGCCAGGACCCCGCAGCCTCCGCAGAATTCAAAGCATGCGCAAGATGCGCCGCGCCGGTTGCCTCATAAGCAGCGGTGGCGGCATCAGCATGATCAGCGCCTGAGAAATGCGGCAGAGCATGAAGGACGCCGGTATCAGGAGTGCCAAAAATGAGGCGATGCTCCTCCTGCGCATTCTCCAGTAGCGCGTTCGCCTGCTTCTTCAGCTTCTTCACGCTTTTTGCCGTCAAACTCTGAGAGCACAACGCCTGCACCTGCTTCACCACACGCGGCGGCACCGAACCGTGCAGATGCGGGGTGCAGGTCAGCTCGGCGCCCAGGGGAGTGAGCAGGTACTTCCTCTTCTCCCACGGGGTCAAACGAGGCATAAGCTGGGCATAACGAAGTGCCACCAAGATTTTCAAGGTGGTACGCACAGCCACCGCAAAATCGGTGGATTCAAGAGCCGGTAGGTTCTTCTTCGACCCCAATGCCTTAGTCTGCTGCCGCAACTGCTCGCTAACATAGGCGGCGGTGCGGGGCACAGTCTTCGACAAGCGCCGTAGCGTCGGCAACAGAAGCGTGATATAGACATCCGGTGGGGGCCTATGGTTTTTATTCAGCATCTTTGCCATGGTCCCTGCCAATTTACTAACACTATTGTGATGGTATATACATCGTAGCATCAGGGCGTATCATCATCGCTTTATCGTTTCTAATATGACAAAACCGCAAGAACCAGCGCATTAGATGTACAATAACGCAATATAAATCTTGAATTTGAGGCAAAACAATATATTCCCGTCACACCGGCTGGCGTGACGGGAATATAAGAAGCATAGTTAGCAGCCCGCATTACATGGGGCGAGCGCGCCTCCACGAACCGGGGCCGGGACGCAACGAAACACCCAGGCGCTGACCGCGGTTCAGGATGCGCGAAGCGGCACCCACCAGCAAGTTCTGCTCCTGCTTTGCGGCGCTCGCCTGCATCATCGCAACCACAGCGGTGAGGGCGGCAATCTCCTCCGGAGTGGGGGAGCCCTTAACCACCTTCAGTAGAGGCTCCTGCTCAGCGTCAGCATCTACCGAAGGCTGAGCAGAATCCTTCGGCGGGGCGCTGGATGCGGTATCTGCGTGCGCAGAAGAATGTGCGGAGCTACGCTCAAGCTGCTCGGGGCTCTCAGCAGCCTCCGAACTATCCTTCTTTTTACCGAATGAGAAATAACTCAGCGGGTTGTAGCCTGCCAAAGGCACGCCTCCTTAGAAAACCTAAATCGTGCGAAGGCCCGCGCCACAGACGGTGCGGGCACAACGGAAGCCTACAGCGGGATGTTGCCGTGCTTCTTTGCCGGGGTAGACGCACGCTTATCGTGCAGGGCACGCAGCGATGAAATAATGCGCACGCGAGTCTCGCTCGGGGCAATAACCTCGTCAATGTAACCCAGCTCAGCAGCCTGGTACGGGTTCAGCAACTCTTCCTCATACTTGGTGATCAGCTCAGCGCGGCGAGCCTCAACATCGCCACCCTCAGCCGCCAGAGCAGCCAGCTCACGACGGTACAGAATATTCACCGCACCCTGAGCGCCCATCACGCCAATCTGAGCGGTGGGCCACGCCAGGTTAATATCGGCACCCAGCTTCTTCGAGCCCATCACAATGTACGCGCCGCCGTACGCCTTACGGGTAATGACGGTAACCAGCGGAACGGTCGCCTCCGCGTAAGCGTAGAGCAGCTTAGCGCCGCGGCGAATAATGCCGTTGAACTCCTGATCGGTGCCGGGTAGGAAGCCGGGAACATCCACAAAAGTCAGAATCGGAATGTTGAACGCATCGCAATGGCGCACGAAGCGGGCAGCCTTCTCGGATGCAGAAATGTCCAGGCAGCCGGCGAACTGCATCGGCTGGTTCGCCACAATGCCGACCGCGCGGCCCTCAACGCGGGCGTAACCAATCATCACGTTCGGAGCGTACAGCGCCTGCATCTCCAGGAAATGGCCGTCATCGACCACGGACTCAATGACCGCGCGCATATCGTAAGGCTGGTTCGCAGAATCCGGGATGAGAGTATCCAAATCCAAATCGTCCACGCACACCTGCGCCTCCTGGTCATGCTCCAGGGGCAGGGACTCTGCAAGGTTATTCGAGGGCAGGAACTCGAGGAGCTCACGCACAAAGTCGAAAGCGTCTTCCTCGTCCTCAGCCAGGTAGGTGCTGGTACCGGTCACCGAGTTGTGCTGACGCGCACCACCGAGGGTCTCCATGTCCACATCCTCACCGGTCACGGTCTTAATGACGTCCGGGCCGGTAATGAACATGTGCGAGGTCTTATCCACCATGATGATGTAGTCAGTCAGAGCGGGGGAGTAAGCGGCACCGCCAGCGCAGGGGCCCATAATGACAGAAATCTGCGGAACCACACCGGAGGCGCGCACGTTCATGCGGAAAATATCGGCAAACATCGCCAGGGAAGCCACGCCCTCCTGAATACGGGCGCCACCACCATCGTTAATGCCGATAACCGGGCAGCCGTTCTTCAGAGCGAACTTCTGCACCTTCACAATCTTCTCGCCGTTCACCTGCGAGAGAGAACCACCGTAGACGGTGAAATCCTGCGAATACACGGCAACCAGGCGACCATCCACGGTGCCGTAACCGGAGACCAGGCCGTCACCCAGAGGCTTCTTCGCCTCCATGCCGAATGCGGTGGTGCGGTGGCGGGCGAGTGCATCAAACTCTACGAAAGAACCCTCGTCCAGAAGCATATCGATGCGCTCGCGGGCGGTGTTCTTGCCGCGTGCGTGCTGCTTCTCAATAGCTGCCTCACCGCTGGGCGCGAAGCTGCGCTCTCGACGTGCATAAAAATCAGCGAGCTTACCGGCGGTGGTGCTCAAGTCAAAATCCTGCTGGAGGTTCTCGGACATTATTCCTCGTTCCTGCTCCACCCGATTGTCGGGAGCCAGTGGTTGCGGTGATGGTTGTTCAGAAGGCCCCGAAGAGCACTCTTGAACAATGTGCATATCCCTCAACTATAGTGCGAACTAGGGCACATATGCCAGGTGAGAAGCCAGAATATCAACACTAGATACACTTTTATGCACCCAGCACCCAAGAAGGTGCATACAGTGAACGAAAAGCGCGAAAGAACCGCTCAAAAGAGCACAGAAAACCCCCCTTCCGCCTCGGCAATCCTTGCCTGCGGAAGGGGGTCTACGTTCAAGCTTTCAACGTGAAATGACGCTTAGATGGTGCCCAGGACCGGGTTCCACTCGGTGACGGTGTGAGACAGAACCGCGCCACCAATGTTCATCGGGTCGTTAGCCACAATCTTCTCGGCAGCCTCAGCGGAGTCAACCTTTGCAATCAGCAGAGCGCCGGCGGGGGTCTCGCCATCCAGCAGGGGACCGGAAACAATCAGGTTGCCCGCCTCAATCTGCGAACCAAGGTACTCGCGGTGAGCCGGACGGTACTTCGCCTGCTCCTCGGGAGCTGCGTAAACGTAAGTAATTGCGTAATAAGCCATAGCGGTCTTCTTTCGAGCAGGGCGGAGGAACCTCCGCGGCCGGTCGGTGCTTCATGCACCCTCACTGTCTAATGTACCGTCTCGGGTGCCGGTGGGCATCACCGGCGGCAAGAAATTGGTATGGTGAGAAATCAGTGCGACTCGGTAGAAACCGGCAGATTACGGCGGCAGGTTGATAGCGGGTCTGCGAATTGCAGGACTGATTGAGGTAGGACAGAAAGGTGCAGGCTATGGCTGAAAACATGCATAACGAGAGTGATCATTCGGTTTTGGATGCGCCGCGCATCCGCACCGTGGCGCTGGACGCGGGCTACTCCAGCGTAAACCTCTACGATGAAGTCGACTCCACCACCACCCGCGCCCGCGAGCTACTTATGGACGGCACGGACCCCGAACGCGAACAGCTCGGTGAGCTCTCCGTCTACGCCAGCCTCTACCAAAGCGCCGGACGCGGCCGCCTCGCCCGAGCCTGGACTGCCCCTCCCGGAGCCTGCCTCGCCGCGAGTATCGTGGTGCGCCCGCACGCCTCCGCAGACCCGCTCGCCCGAGAACTCCCCGAAGGCAGCTACCACTGGATGACCCTCATCGCCGGGCTCAGCGTGGTCGATATTTGGCGCAGCTACGGCGTGGATGCCGCCCTCAAATGGCCCAACGACGTCATCGCGCAGGGCGCTAAGGGGTGCGGAATTCTCGCCCAGCTCGTTCCCGAAAGCGGCTCCACCGAGGGGCAGCGTAGCATCATCGTGGGCATCGGTCAGAACACGAATATGTCTGCCGAACAGCTACCCGTACCCACCGCCACGAGCCTGAGCCTGTGCACCGGTGCCGTGGTTGACTCCTCCGAGGTGCTCACCCGACTCTTGAGCATCTTCGCCCGCCGCTACCGCGCCTTCGTGCGCGCCGGCGGTGATCCCGAACGCCCCGACCCCCTCAACCCCGACCCCCTCAACCCACAGAGCATCAGCCTGCTCGACCAGGCACGCGCCTCCACCGCAACCCTCGGAGCCAGCGTGCGCATGAGCCTGCCCGACGGAAGCACCGTAGAAGGCATTGCCGAAGACCTCGATGCGCAGGGGCGCATCCTCATTCGCCGCGAGGACGGAACCATAGAGCCCTACGCGGTGGGCGATATTGAGCATCTTCGCCCCGCCAACGGTAGCTACGGAGATTTTCAGCAGGCACACTAGAACCAACCTATAAAGTTTCTGCCCATAAAATTTTGCCCGGCACAGCAACACTGAATACGCCCGCACCACCTCAAACCGGCGCCTCCAGCCGGGACATAACAACCAGCACAGCTAAGGAACACCATGCGCCTGCGCGGAAAACTCAACCCCGGTGAGCATGTCATCATCGCCACCCGACAGCACTACGGTGCACTGCTACCCGCGCTCGCCTACCTGCTGGTTGCTATCGCCGCATCTACCTTCGCTTCCACGGCACGGTCCTCACCGATTCTGTGGACTCTCGGCACGATGTGTGCGGTGGGTGCCCTGCTTGGTGCTGTGCGTACTGCCTGGCGGTGGGTTACCACCTACTACCTGCTGACCACCCATCGGCTCGTAGTGCGCCGCGGTGTGATGACCCGTAGCGGAGACGAATCCCTCTACCTGGATTCCATGGGCGAGCGCTGGGCAAAACAGCGTGGCCCGGGCGCTTGGTTGGGCTACGGTTCGGTGTACGTGGTATGCCGCGGGGTGCACCACCGCCTGACCTACGTGCCCGACCCCAAGCGTTTCGAAAAAGAAATTAAATCCGCTCGACGCGACTACTACGCCCTGCGTTCCCGCTACATTTAGCCCTCTCTGGGGTGCCTCCTCCCACTACAAGGAGGGCGGACCGGTTGGCTCGGAGCCTAACCCGGCACCTAAAATCAGCCGAAAAAATGCGGATTAGAGTATTCTTAAATGTGAATTACTCCACTAAAATATCTTTGGGTGTGGAGGCTTTGACGCCCAAAACACCGCAGTGGAGGGTATATTAACAAGGCGCTATACAGTGAAGCAGTGCACAGTCGACGCACGGCACACACCAGTGCATCCGCACGGCAGAACAGATGATCCGGCAGATATGAAAGGAGCGGCAGCGGCAATGAGCACGGCAGACCATCATGAACCTGCACACTCTCCGCAGGGCACCGGTGCCACCATGGGCCCCGAAACCCAAATGCTGAACCTCAAAATTCTGCAGAACCTCGCCCAGAACAATATCTACCGCGACGAGGAATCCAAGGCAGGAATCCGAGCCCTCGAAAAGTCGCTCCTGGGACAGGGTCGCCGCTACACCCCCGTAGAAGCTGCAGAGTGCGCCGGACTTCCCCTCGAAACCGCCCAGCGTATCTGGCACAATGTGGGCTTCCCGACAATCCCCAACCACTCGCCCTACTTCACTGAAACAGACGTGCAGATGCTCGCCGACCTGCAGAAGTTGGACGCAGACGGCGACATTCGCATGGAATATGTGGCATCCCTCGTGCGCGCTGAAGGTCAACTGACCGACCGTACCGTCGCCTGGCAGATTGAGGCGCTCGTGCACAACATTATGGTCACCGAAAACCTCAGCGATAATGATGCCCGCCGCAAGCTCCTCAAAGACTTCCCGCGTTACCTCGAGGTTCTCGAGCGTCTGGCGCTCTACGCATACCGTCGCCAGATGTACGCCGGAATCCTGCGCCTGGGATTGCGCGAAAACAACGTGACCACCTCCGGACTTTCCCGCCTGCCCCTGGTGCGAGGCGTAGGGTTCGTTGACCTGGTTTCCTATACCTCCCTGGTGCGTAACCTGGACGCCGCGGCTCTTTCTCAGCTCATCAACCACTTTGAGCAGAGCTGCCTGGACGTCATCGCACCCCTGGGCGGTCGCATTATCAAGACCCTCGGTGACGAAGTCTTCTTCCTCACCGAAACCCCGGACACTATCGCAGAAATTAGCCTGCAGCTCTCCGAAAAGATCGGCGCCGACCCGCAGCTACCGGAAGCCCGCGTCGCCTTCATTTGGGGCGAGGTTCTGGCTAACCGCGGCGACGTGTACGGCTCCAGCGTGAACCTGGCTGCGCGCCTGGTCTCCCTCGCTGAACCGGGTACCGTGCTGACCGATAATGAGACAGCAAACACGCTCCGACAGGTGGGAAATCGCTATACTCTCACCTCTCAAGGGACGCGAAACGTTAGAAGCTTTGGTAACGTAGACCCCGTGGCGGTGACTCGTCGCGCGAACTACACAATGGAGATAGACCTCTCATGACTGAACTGAAACTACGTACCGGTGGTGCAACGCACCGCGGCGCACATCGAGAAAATAACGAAGATTCGATGGTCGTCGCCGGTTCCCTTTGCGTGGTCGCGGACGGCATGGGAGGCCACGAAGCCGGCGAAGTAGCATCGCGTCTGTGCGTGCGTCAGCTTGCCTACTCGCCCTTCTTCACCATGCCCGGTGGCCGTAGCGAAGAGGAGCAGCAGGCCTACGCTGAACGCCTCGCCGCCATTGACGAATCCGACCCCGCCAAGCGCCGTCGCCGCGCAAACACCCTGCTTAACAATGAAATCGTGGGCACCCTGAACCGCCTGCACGATATCCTTGGCGAAACCAACGAAGAAATTAAGCAGGCGCTCTCCCGCGCCGGCGGCACGACCGTCACCGGCGCCTGGCTGACCAGCATCGGTGACCGTAACCTGTGGGTTATTTTCAACGTGGGTGACTCCCGAACCTACCGCCTGCTGCGTGAGGACGAGGGTATTCACCACTCCGCCATGGAGAAGCTGCCCGGCGCTGAAGGGGCCGCCTCGCTGGAGCAGGTCACCACTGACCACTCCGAGGTGCAGTACCTGGTTGACGAGGGTCAGATTACCGCCCTGGAGGCGCTGACCCACCCGCGCCGCAACGTGATTACCCGCGCGCTGGGTACCGGCAACTACTGGGAACCGGACTTCTGGGTTCTGCCCGCCCGCGCCGGTGACCGCCTGATGCTCTGCTCCGATGGTCTTTCCGGTGAGCTTTCGCACGAATACATGGCGCGTGTACTCACCTCGATCCGCCACCCGCAGGACGCCGCTGACGTGCTCCAGCACGAGGCGCTGCGTTCCGGCGGCCGCGACAACATTACCGTGATTGTTGCCGACGCTGTCGAAGCCTAAACTTCATACCTTGTGATTCACCCCCGCCCTCTACAGGTACTCGCGCGAGTGCCTGCAGGAGGCGGGGGTGAACTGTATCCGCGCACAGAAACTAAGGAAGCGCAATCCGGTAAGTGGCTACGGCACTCTTGCCTCATCGTTTGCCTCATCGTTCGCGCTCGCGGAACCTGCCAATATGACGAGCGATAGGGGAGAGGCGGATCAAAAACGCTAGACTGGACGGGTGACTGAGAACAACACCACCCAGCAGACTGCCCCCGCCGAGACTCGAGCAGAGAGCCCCGCAGAAAACTCCGTGGAGATTACCGAGGCCCTGCGCGCCGAGTACGCGGAACTGACCGATAAGATTCGTGCCGCCCGCCGCGCCTACTACAACGAGGACGCGCCCTTCCTCTCTGACGCCGAGTACGATGCGCTCTACCGCCGCCTCGAAATCATCGAGGCGGAGCACCCGCTCATCATCGCCAACGACTCGCCCACTCAGGAAGTCGGCGGTGAAGCCATCGAAGCTTTCGCGCCCGTCACCCACCTGCAGCGCATGTACTCCCTCGAGGATGTCTTCTCCTTCGAGGAGCTACGCACCTGGTTGACCAAGACCGAAGAGAACACCCGGAACCTCACCGGTGGCGCACCGCAGTGGCTGACCGAGCTGAAGATTGACGGCCTGGCGGTGAATCTGCTCTACCGCAACGGTACCCTCGTACGCGCGGCAACCCGCGGCGACGGCACCACCGGCGAAGACGTCACCCACAATGTGCGCACCATTGCGAGCATCCCGCAGCAACTGACCGGCGAGAACCACCCCGAGGAGATTGAAATCCGCGGCGAGGTGTTCATCTCTTCCGCTGATTTTGAGAAGCTCAACGAGTCCATGATTGCCGCAGGTAAGAACCCCTTCGCGAACCCGCGTAACGCCGCGGCAGGCTCGCTGCGCCAGAAGGATGCGGCGATTACCGCCTCGCGCCCGCTGAGCATGTACGTGCACGGCATCGGTTCGCGCACCGGCCTGGATATTGCCACTCAGTACGAGACTTACGACCTGCTCGCCTCCTGGGGTCTGCCCGTGAGCCCCTACAGCGAAATCGCCGATAACACCGAGGTGGTGTTCGACTTCATTAACAAGTACGGCGAGCAGCGCCACTCCCTGGTGCACGAAATTGACGGCATCGTCATTAAGGTCAACGACTTTGCGACCCAGGCTCAGCTGGGCTACACCTCCCGCGTGCCGCGCTGGGCGGTGGCGTATAAGTACCCGCCCGAAGAGGTGCACACCAAGCTACTGGACATCCGCGTGGACGTGGGACGCACCGGCCGCGTGACCCCCTACGGTGTTATGGAGCCCGTGTTCGTCTCCGGCTCGACCGTGGAACGAGCCACCCTGCACAACCAGGACGTGGTCAAGGCTAAGGGCGTGCTCATCGGCGACACCGTGGTGCTGCGCAAGGCAGGCGACGTGATTCCCGAGATCGTTGCCCCCGTGGTTGCCCTACGTGACGGCACCGAACGCGAGTTCGTCATGCCCAGCGAATGCCCCTCCTGCGGCTCGCCCCTTGCCCCCGGTAAGGAAGGCGATGTGGACCTGCGCTGCACGAACCCGCGCTCCTGCCCGGCGCAGCTGACCGAGCGCGTGTACTATGCGGCAAGCCGCGGCGCCTTCGACATTGAGGCGCTCGGCTTTGAAGCAGCAAAGGCACTCACCAGCCCCGCAACCCCGGATACCCCTCCGCTAACGACCGAGGCGCACCTGTTCAGCCTCAACATTGAGGACCTGCGCGAGGTCACCATCGAACGTGAGAAGAAGGTCAAGGGTGTGGGCACCGGAAAGATGGAGCGCGTGCCCTACTTCTACACCAAGCCGACCAAGGCACGCCCCGAGCCGAAGCCCACGAAGAATACGCTGAACCTCTTCGCCGAGCTGGAGAAGGCAAAGCAGCAGCCGCTGTGGCGCGTGCTGGTTGCCCTCTCGATTCGCCACGTGGGCCCGACCGCTGCCCGCGCGCTCGCCGCGGAGTTCGGTTCGATGCAGGCGATCCGCGAGGCTGACCGTGAACGCCTTGCCGCTGTGGACGGTGTGGGCACCACGATTGCCGACTCGATTATTGAGTGGTTCGCTGAGGACTGGCACGCCGAGGTGGTGGATTCCTGGGCTGCCGCCGGTGTGCGCATGGAAGATACTCGTGACGAGTCCGTGGAACGCACCCTGGAGGGCTTGACCGTGGTTGTGACCGGCACGCTGAACGGTTACACCCGTGACGGTGCGAAGGAAGCCATTATTTCTCGCGGCGGTAAGGCATCCGGTTCGGTGTCTAAGAGGACCCACTTTGTGGTTGCTGGCGCGAACGCCGGCTCGAAGCTGGATAAGGCTCAGCAACTGGGTCTGAAGGTTCTGGATGAAGAGGGCTTCACCGCCCTGCTCGAGGGTGGTCCGGAGGCTGTTGAGGCTACCGCCGAGTAGACCCGGTAGCGGGGTCATCTGAATCTGACCCCTGCAATATATAGAGCATTCAGGCTCTGGAGTGCGTGCTCCAGAGCCTGAATGCCAATTTTTGGTATTTGTAATTACCACAGCTTTTAAGGTGGAAGCGCCTTAAAACACTCCCAAAGCGAAGAAATATTTAAAAAATATTTACACGCCGTTCAAAACCCTTAAAGGTGGTGCTCATTCACCCCGATTCGGAAAGCTCAGTGGGGGAGTGCACTCGGGGTTAAGTCCCTAGAAAACCCCGAAATTCCGGGGTGAAACCCTTAAGATACGCGGGGTTCTAGGTCTTGATTAATGTTTCCTGCACTTTTAACCTGAAAGAACCCTGGGAGAACCCGGGACGTTCACTGTGAACTTGAAATCAGGTTGGAATCATAAAAAACCTCGGCTATCTTTGAGACCAGACAGATTCTCGCAAGGGAATCGCCTGTGTGGTTTCAAGCTTGGAATGCTTGAAACGATGCCCGGTTCTACCGCACGTCCCCACCGAGGAAGTGCCACCCGGATTCCGCACATAAGTGCAGAATCGCTCACGGTGACATGAAATCGGTGGAGAGCCGCTCACATGGTAGAGCCAGAATATGAGTAACCTACTTCGTTATCAAAGGGTGAGCGGCGGCGCGCTAGAGTTCCGGGGACGGAACGAGCGGGGACGGCCCCAAGGAGCATTATGAAGAACACTTCCATTCGTCGTACCGCAGCAGCTCTCGCCATCGGTGGCGCTGTAGCAGCTACCATGTCGATGCCCGCTGCAAACGCAGTAGACGGTGCTACCTGGGACGCACTGGCACAGTGCGAGTCCGGTGGCAACTGGTCCATCAACACCGGTAACGGCTTCTACGGCGGTCTGCAGTTCACCCAGCAGTCCTGGAACGGCGTCGGCATGTCCGGCTCCCCCGCGACCGCTACCCGTGCACAGCAGATCGAGGCTGGCGAGCGTCTGCTCGCTATCCAGGGCTGGGGCGCATGGCCCGCATGCTCCGCTAAGCTTGGCCTCTACGGCAAGACCGGCGCAGCTCCCACCTACACTGAGCCCACCACCACCGTGGCTGCACAGTCGCAGACCCAGCAGACCTACACCGCTCCCGCGGCACAGGCTGCACCCGCAGCAGCACCGGCAGCTCCCGCAGCAGCACCGGCAGCTCCCGCAGCAGCACCCGCTGCACCGGCAGCTCAGGCTGCACCCGCAGCAGTTGAGGCTCCCGCAGCTCCCGCCGCAGCACCGGCAGTTGAGGCTCCCGCAGCTCCCGCTGCAGCTCCCAAGGCTGCAGCAGGCACCTACACCGTGGTTCCCGGTGACTCCCTCTCGCTGATCGCTGCAAAGCTCGGCGTTGCAGGCGGCTACCAGGCAATCGCAGCTGCGAACACCGACATCATCTACAACGTTGACCTGATCTTCCCCGGCCAGGTTCTGACCATCCCCGCCTAAGGATTAACCCCCAAGCGTAACGTGGACACGTTGTAGCCCAACGCCCCGCACCTCATACGAGGAGCGGGGCGTTGAGTATTTAACCCGAAAACAGGGGAGAAGAACACCGCCTGAACACACAAACCAGCAGGTAAACCCTCCAACCCCCAATGAGACGGAAAACGCAACCTCCACTACACTAGAGAAGAGACAAGAAAACAAACTACGGGAGAACCATGTCTGCCATCACCTTTGAACAGGTAAAGCACCTGGCATCGCTGGCACTCATTGAGATGACCGATGAAGAACTCACCGCGATGGCGTCTGAGCTGGACGTCATCGTCGCATCCGTTGAGACCATGTCGCAGAAAGCAACTGCCGACATCCCCGCGACCAGCCACCCCATCCCCCTCGAGAACGTCTTCCGTGAAGACGTACCCGTCACCACCCTCACCCAGGAAGAGGCGCTCTCCGGCGCCCCCGACGCACAGGACGGCAAGTTCCGCGTGCCGGCAATCCTCGACGAAGACTAAGAGGAGAACAACCAAGTGAACGAACTGATCCAGCTCACCGCTGCAGAAGCAGCAGAAAAGCTCGCATCCGGCGAAATCACCTCCGTCGAGCTCACCCAGGCACACCTGGACCGCATCGCAGCCACCGACGGCGCGCCCCTGAGCGACAACCGAGCAGACGGCAAGAACGGCCTCAACGCCTTCCTGCACATCAACGCCGAAGAAGCACTTGCCACCGCAGCAGCAGTGGACGCAGACCGTGCAGCAGGCAAGGAACTGCCCCCGCTCGCAGGCGTACCCATCGCCGTCAAGGACCTCATCGTCACCAAGGGCCAGCCCACCACCGCAGCATCGCGCATGCTCGAAGGCTGGATGAGCCCCTACGACGGCACCGTCACCCGCAAGGTCCGCGAAGCACGCATGCCCATCCTCGGCAAGACCAACCTCGACGAATTCGCAATGGGCTCCTCCAACGAGCACTCCGCATTCGGTGTAGTCCGCAACCCCTGGGCACTTGACCGCGCACCCGGCGGCTCCGGCGGCGGCTCCGCAGCAGCCGTCACCGCCTTCCAGGCACCCCTGGCGCTCGGCACCGACACCGGCGGCTCCATCCGCCAGCCCGCAGCGCTGACCGGTAGCGTCGGCGTCAAGCCCACCTACGGCTCCGTCTCCCGCTACGGCGTCATCGCCATGGCATCCTCCCTCGACCAGGTAGGCCCCGTCGCACGCACCGTCCTGGACACCGCGCTGCTCCACGAAGCAATCGCAGGCCACGACCCGCTCGACGCAACCTCCCTGCCCGATGAGCCCGGCAACTTCGTTGAAGAAGCCAAGGCAGGCGCAGAAGCCGCACGCAAGGGCGACCTGTCCGGCCTGCGCATCGGCGTCATCAAGGAACTCGGCGGCGGCGACGGCGAAGGCTTCGAAGCAGGCGTCCTCGCACGCTTCCGCGAATCCGTCGAAGAGCTGCGTGCCGCAGGCGCAGAGATCATCGAGGTCTCCCTGCCCTCCGTCACCGAAGCCATCAGCGCCTACTACATGATCATGTCCTCCGAGGTGTCCTCCAACCTGGCACGCTACGACGGCGTCCGCTACGGCCTGCGCGTCGTACCCGAAGACGGCCCCGTCACCATCGAACGCGTCATGTCCGCAACCCGCTCCGCAGGTTTCGGCCACGAGGTCAAGCGCCGCATCATCCTCGGCACCTACGCACTGTCCGCAGGTAACTTCGACGCCTACTACGGCGCCGCACTGCGCGTACGCACCCTCATCCAGCGCGACTACGCGGCAGCATTCGAAAAGTGCGACGTGCTCATCTCCCCGACCGCGCCCTCCACCGCGTTCAAGCTCGGCGAGAAAACCGAAGGCGACCCCATGGCAATGTACCTGGGCGACGTCGCAACCGTGCCCGTCAACCTGGCAGGCGTCCCGGCGCTCTCCCTGCCCGGCGGCCTCTCCGAAGAGAACAACCTGCCCGTCGGCATCCAGTTCACCGCACCCGCACGCGAAGACGCACGCCTCTACCGCGTCGGCGCAGCGCTGGAAGAACTGCTCACCGCAAAATGGGGCGCACCGCTCTACAAGAGCCTGCCCGACACCGAAACTCTGATCCGCGACTTTGACTTTGGGGGAACCAAGTAATGAGTGAAGAAGTCCTCAGCTTCGAAGAAGCCATCGAAAAGTACGACCCGGTCCTCGGCTTCGAGGTGCACGTCGAACTCAACACCAAGACCAAGATGTTCGACTCCGCACCCAACGAGTTCGGCGACGAACCCAACACCAACGTCACCCCCGTATCGCTCGGCCTGCCCGGCGCGCTGCCCATGGTGAACAAGACCGCTGTTGAGTCCGCCATCAAGCTCGGCCTGGCACTGGGCTGCGAGATTGCAGACAAGTCCTACTTCGCCCGCAAGAACTACTTCTACCCGGACTCCCCGAAGAACTTCCAGACCTCCCAGGCTGGCGGCCCCATCGCGGAAAACGGCTCCCTGGACGTTGAGCTCGAAGACGGCACCATCTTTACCGTCGAAATTGAGCGCGCCCACATGGAAGAAGACGCAGGCAAGCTCACCCACGTCGGCGGCGCAGACGGCCGAATCCAGGGTGCAACCTCCTCCCTGGTCGACTACAACCGCGCAGGCGTGCCCCTGATCGAGATCGTCACCCGACCCATCGTCGGTGCCGGCGAGCGCGCACCCGAACTGGCACGCGCCTACGTTGCCGCAATCCGCGACATCGTACGCTCCCTCGGCATCTCCGACGCCCGCATGGAACGCGGTAACGTCCGATGTGACGCCAACGTCTCCCTCATGCCCAAGGGCGCAGAGAAGTTCGGCACCCGCTCCGAAACCAAGAACGTGAACTCCCTGCGTTCGGTTGAGCGCGCCGTCCGCTACGAGATTCGCCGCCACGCAGCGATCCTCGAACGCGGCGAAAAGGTCACCCAGGAGACCCGCCACTGGCACGAAGACACCCGCGAAACCTCCTCGGGCCGCCCCAAGTCCGACGCCGACGACTACCGTTACTTCCCCGAACCGGACCTCGTACCGGTCGTCACCAACAGCGAATGGATTGAGCGTCTGCGCGCCGAACTGCCCGAACCCCCGGCAGAACGCCGCCGCCGCCTCAAGGGCGAGTGGGGCTACTCTGACGAAGAGTTCCGCGACGTCGTCAACGCTGGCGCACTCGACGTTATCGAAGAGACCGTCGCCGCAGGCGCAACCGCAGCAGCAGCCCGCAAGTGGTGGATGGGCGAGATTGCCCGCCGCGCAAAGCAGGCTGAAGTTGAGCTCACCGCCCTCGGCGTGGAGCCCGCAACCGTGGTCGCCCTCGAAGCGCTCATCTCCGAAGGCAAGATCAACGACAAGATCGCCCGCCAGGTGCTCGAGTTCGTCCTCGCCGGTGAAGGCACCCCCGCCGAAATCGTTGAGGCACGCGGCCTCGCCGTAGTCTCCGACGACGGCGCGCTCACCGCAGCCGTTCAGGAAGCACTGGCAGCAATGCCCGACGTTGCAGACAAGATCCGTGCCGGTAAGGTTCAGGCTGCTGGCGCTATCGTCGGTCAGGTCATGAAGGCTACCCGCGGTCAGGCTGACGCCGCCCGCGTGCGTGAGCTGATTCTGGCTGAGTGCGGCGTGGAAGGCTAAGCTTTTCTGCTGACTCGGCTCTAACGAAAGAGGCGTCGTCTCCCCGTGTGGGAGGCGGCGCCTCTTTCGTACTCTCTTGTTCTGCACGAGATGCGCGGTTCCGCGCGGAAAGCGGCTATCGTCCTCGTTCCTACAGGGCGGGTGGGTACGCTATACCCTTCCTCCGCTCCTGCAGGGGAACCCACCCTCTCGGGCGCTCCGCCCTCTCCTTGCTTCGCTGCGGAGAGCACCCGAGAGGGTACCCTGATGTCGCTTCCGGAGGGTATAGCTACCCCGCTCCGGCTAGGTTTGGCACGTCGCGTGGAGGGGCGGTGTCGTCCGAAAGTGACATCAGGGTGCCCGAAGCGAAGCGAGGGCGGGTGCCCCTGTAGGAACGAGGATGAGCGCCGCCCCTCCAGTAACGCAACGTACCATAACGAGAAATGCTCCTTCCATATCTTCAAGATATAGAAGGAGCATTCTCTATTGCTGGGTGTTACTCAGTAACGCCGAGGTTGCTCATGAGGAACGCGTAATCCCACGCAATCTCACGCCAACGCGTATACCGGCCGGAACCACCACCGTGACCGCCCGACATGTCAATCTTCAGCAGGGGCACCGGCGACGACGGGTCAATCTGCTCACGCAGCGCCGCAATCCACTTCGCAGGCTCCACGTAGAGCACGCGGGTGTCGTGCAGGCTCGTCACCGCGGCAATTGCCGGGTAGCGGACCGGGCGGATGTTCTCGTACGGGGTGTAGGACTTCATGTAGGCGTAGACCTCGGGGTCCTCAATCGGGTTGCCCCACTCCTCCCACTCGAGGGCAGAGAGCGGCAGCTCAGGGTCGAGGATGGTGGTCAGCGCATCCACGAACGGCACGGCGGCCAGGCAGGCGGCGTACTTTTCGGGGGCAAGGTTCAGCACGGCGCCCATGAGCAGGCCGCCGGCGCTACCGCCGTAGCAACCGATACGCGCTTCATCCGCCCAGGGTTTCGCCGCAATGTAGCTGGTGACGTCCACGAAGTCGGTGAAGGTGTTCTTCTTCGACAGCTTCTTGCCGTTCTGGTACCAGGAGCGTCCCATCTCGCCGCCGCCGCGAATGTGTGCAATCACGTAGATGACGCCGCGGTCCAGGATCGATAGCAGCGGGATGGAGAACAACGGGTCCATGGACGACTCGTAGGAGCCGTAACCGTACTGGAGGACGGGGTGCGGCTTGCTCATGTCCAGGTCGGCGCGGTGAATCACCGAAATAGGGATGAGCGTGCCGTCCGCTGCCGGAGCCCAGTCACGGTAGGCGCGGTAGTCCTCACGGTTGTAGCCGCCCAGCACCGGGGTTTCGCGGCGCAGCAGCAGGGTCTGCGACATGGGGAAGTAGTCGTAGACACGGCGCGGCGTCAGGTACGAGGTATAGGCGATGCGCAGCACGGGGGAGTAGTTCTCCGCACGCAGCACGGAGGCGGTGTACAGTTCCTCGTCGAAGCCGGCAGGTTCCATGAAGGTCACGCCGGCGGGTCGGCGGCGGCGCCACTGGATGGGCAGCTGTTCACGCGGTGCGAGGAAGATGCGGGTGGTCGTGTCCGCGCGGGCGGTGACGACCAGGTGCGTTGCGGTGAAGGTGAAGCCCTCCAGGCGCACGTGTTCGCTGTGGCGGATGACCGGCACCCAACGCTGCGCGTACTCTTCGAGGCTTTCACCTTCGCGCGGCATGTCTGCGAGGACCAGCTCGGAGTTCAACGCATTGTAGTCGTGCTGAATCAGCAGGTGCTGCTCGCCGGCAATGTTGAGCGGCTCGGCGTAGTATTCGATGCCCGCGCTCTTGGGGATGAGCAGGGTCGGCTCGCCCTTGGGTTCGCGGGTGGGGATGAGACGCACCTCCGTGTACTCGGAGTTGGAGCTGGTAATGACCACGGAGGAACGGTCGGAGCTCATGGCGGCGCCGAGCCACATGGTGTTGTCCGGTTCCTCGTAAATCAGGTGGTCTTCGGTGCCCTGTCCGACGTCGTGCACGTAGACACGCCAGGGGCGCCACGACTCGTCGGGCACGAGGTAGATGAGCTGTTCGGCGTGGTTGATGAAGAAGGATCCCGCCGCAATGTTGGGGATGGTGTCTTCGAGGAAGGAGCCGGTTTCCATGTTGAGGAAGCGCTGCTCGTAGCGTTCGTCGCCCTTCTCATCCACGGAGATGCTCAGCAGCTTGCCGTTACGTGCAGGCTGGAAGCTGCCGAGGGAGAAGAACTCCATGTCCTTTGCGTATTCGTTGCAGTCGAGAATGACGACTTCACCCTCTAGTACTTCGCCGGGGGTGACGGTCGGCGGGGTGTAGCGAACCACCTCATCGCCTTCGTGCAGGGCTGGGTAGCGGTAGAAGACGGGGTACTGGCCACCGGGCACCATACGGCTGTAGTACCACCAGTCACCGATACGGTTCGGGACGGTCAGATCCGACAGCAGGGTGCGGTCCTTGATTTCGTTGAAGATGGATTCGCGGAGGGGCTGCTGGTCTGCGGTGACAGCTTCGGTGTATTCGGCTTCTGCCTTGAGGTAGTTGAGGACCTCTTCGCTTTCCTTGTCGCGGAGCCATTCGTAGGGGTCGATGAAGACGTCGCCGTGGTGTTCGCGGCGGTGCTCGACCTTCTTCGGTACGGGCGGGGTGAGGTTCTGTTCAGCCATGCTGCCACCTCTTTCATTGAGTTATGGGTTTGTGAATGGTGTGTGCCGTCTGCGCCCGCGTTCCTGCGCCGCCGGGTGGCGGGGAGGATGCGCGGGGGAGTGTGGGCACGCCTAGTTCTAGTGTATCGAAGAGTGAGGCAGGCTACTATATTGCGGCATGTGCGGGGCTGCCCGGCTCAGCCTGTGGAAGCCCCGCGGTAGCCTCGCCGGGGCGTGCGCGTTTATCGGCTAGTTGGCGCGTCCCTTAATGGACATGAGCGTGCGGCGGCCCGCCTTGTTCGCCTTCGTGAAGGCGCGGTTACTCTGCCGGTACTCGCGCTCCTGAGAACGCAGGCGCAGGCGCGCGGATTCCGCCATCATCCTGCGGTAGCGTTCGAAGCGCTCGGGGTCGAGGGAACCGTCGGCGAGCGCCTGCTGCACCGCGCATCCGGGTTCGGAGCCGTGGGAGCAGTCGCTGTACCGGCAGGCGGCGGCGTAGCTGGAGACGTCGTCGAAGGTTTCGTCAATCGCGGCGCTATCGCTCGTGGCGGCGAGGGCTCGCACGCCCGGGGTGTCAATCAGCACCGTGCCAGCTGAAGACTCTGCACCGGAACCTTCTACGCCGGATTCTCTAGCGCCGGGCAAAACCAGCATCTGGCGGCTGGTGGTGGTGTGGCGTCCCTTGCCGTCGGCGCCGCGAACCGCGGAAGTCGCCTGCACCTGGTTCTCTGCGGCGTCTTCGCGGGGGTCGGCTCCGGGGTTCAGCAGGGCGTTGACGAGGGTAGATTTGCCGGCGCCGCTGCGGCCCAGGAACGCGGCGGTACGCCCGGCGACAAGCTCCGCAACTGGGGCGGGGTCGTAGCCGTTATCCGTGCAGACGGTGAGTACCGCATCCACGCCGCCCGCGAGGGATTCCTCGTAGCCGGCGAGCTGTTCAGCCGTCACCAGATCGCCCTTGGTGAGAATCAGCGCGACCTGCACCCCGGAGGCGTGCGCCAGGGCGGTGTAGCGTTCGATTCGCCCGATGGACGGCTCGGGAAAGCACGGCTCAACAATGCAGAGCATATCCACGTTGGCGGCGACGGGCTGATCTGCGGATTCGCGGGTGGCGCTGGGGCGGGTGAGGTAGCTTCGGCGGGGCAGAATCGCGAGGGGTTTGTGCTCCGAGGGCTGGCTATTGCTACCGGTTCCAGGGATGGGCTGGGTGAGTACCCAGTCGCCCACGACGGGGTACTCTTCTTCGCCGTAGTCGTTCTCAACCGGACGCAGCGGAGCGGAAAGCTTAATGAGCTCACCCCGCTCGCAGGTCAGTAGCTCGCAGCGGGTGCGGTGCACGGCGCTGACACGGGCGAGGGTAAAGTTTTCGAGGGTACCGCCGAGGGTGAACGCGGCGCGGATTGCTGAACCCTGCCAGGAGGGGTCGAACCCTAGGGTCTCTAAGGTGTATGAAGCGGGAGCAATGGTCACAGGAATAGTCTTTCTTAGTTGCGGCGCCCGGCTGGGTACGGCGCCCGGTCGGTTTTCATGCCCGGATAGCGCGCCGGGGGAGAGGGTGTTTAAAAGGTTCGTTCTTTTTGGGTTTCACACCCTATAGCAGCGAGGCGCGGGCGCCTGCACGGATGCGGCGGGCGGCAAGGAAGGTCAGCCCCAACCCCACCGCGGCGTAGAGTACCGCCAGTGCCGCGTCTGCCCCCAGGGACGCGAAGAGCTCCGGGGTGGTGCCGTTCGCAATACCGCTAGAGGCGTCTAAAACCTGCACCAGCCGGGACCCGGGAACCCAGGGACACAGCCACGCAAGCCACGCGGGGTAGGTGCTCACCGGAACAATCACACCCGCGCTCACCGGCAGAATAATCGACAGGACATTCGACCCCGTGTACGGATCGGACAGGTACAGGCCCAGCCCGGCGGCAAAAATACCCAGGCAGACCCCGCCCAGCACCGCAACCGGCATCAGTGCGATGGCGCCGAGCAGAAGCCCCGAAGCCTCCCCGGTAGAGGGTGCCGCGAGGGATAACAGCCACACGATGCCCACATTGCTCAGGCCCGTCACGGAGGCTAGCAGCGCGGGTACCGCCGCCGCGCCCAGCCAGTAGCCCGCATCCACGGGGCGCGCCGTGCACACGTACTCGAAGACGCCAATCCACCGGTCTGTGGCGACGCGCGCAACAATGCCGGCGGCCACCGAGCTGAGGGTGGCAATCAGGGCGGTTGCACAGCCGATGCGCACCGTATCGTTCGCGGCAAGATCAGCACCCAGAAGCACCGTGAAAAGCACGTTAAGACCGGGTACGAGAACCAGGGTCGTGACAGCCGTTCCGAGGGTTGCGAAGGTAATCGACGACGACCAGCCAATAGAGGCGGTCGACAGTGCCCGACGCGCCACGCTAGGCAGAGCAGCAGAAGAGAGAACACGCACGCTACATCGCCCCCAGGGTGCCGCGACGGCGGGCGGAGGCGAGAGCCTTCCGTGCAAAGAGGAAGGCGCACAACGCCCAAGCGAGGCTCACGGCGAGCGTCTGCGCAACGGGCAGGAGCGCATCCGCCGGGGTGTTAATAGGGATACGCCCTAGCAGCAGGTGCACCGGCGCCTGCAGAGGAATGAGCACGCCCACGGCATCCAGCCAGGCGGGTGCCTCAACGGTCGTGAAGAGAACCCCGGAGAGAATAAATACCGGCACGAGGAGCAGCTCCTCGTAGGCGATGGCGTTCGGCGTTGCCACGAAGAACACCGCAATCATGAACGTAACCGACAGGCATGCAACCCACAGCAGGGGAACGCCCAGAACATAGCGCGGCCAGAGCTCGGAAAAGTCCGTAACCTGCGGATTGAGCGTCACAAGAGCCCAAACCGCCCACGATAGGGGTAGGGCCGCCAGACCCACAATGGAGGCGCTCGAAACGATAGCCGCCAACACCCGCACCGGAGAAATCGACCCGGAACACAGGTACACGAGGGTCCCGCGGAAGCGCTCAAAATTGATAATGCCCGCAGACACGATGCAGACCGACCACATGCCCACGATGCCCGCGCGGGTCCACGCGAGGGTCGGGTCAACGGAGTGACCCGCGGAGCTCTGCGCCGCCGCATGCACGGCGAGCGCCTGGAGGATGACCGAGCCGAGCACCGTGCTGATGAGCAGCTGAATAAAGTACGGGACCGTCAGGAACTGGCGCAGGCTAAATCCCATGAGCCGCAGCTGACGGGCGCACTCCTGCATCAGGTCGTACTGCCGGTCCTGCTGCGGGGACTCATCCGAGCGTCGCGTCTTCACGTTCATCGCTTGAGCCCCTCCGCCATCGCCAGGTAGGCCTCCTCCAAGGTTGCCGGGCGCGTGTAGGGCTCGGTCCTCGCCCCAATGTTCGAGGCGGCGAGCCCCTCCGCGAGGATACGGTGCGCCTCACCCGCCTCGAACGTGGCGCGCTCGCCGTGCCAGTAGAGGGTCAGCTCCCAGCCGGAACCACGCGGGGCGAAGAGCACCGCAGCCCGCTCGCCGAGGAATCCGCGGAGCGTATCAAGCCCCTCGGTGGCGGTGGCCTCAACCTGCACCACGGTTGTGGCGGCAATACCGGCGTGTGCGGCAACGTCCTCGAGGGTGCCGCTCACGGCAACAGAACCGGCGCCCAAAACGGTGATGGTATGCGCCAGGTCCTCGATTTCGCCCAGTAGGTGACTCGTCAGCAGGACGGAGGCGCCGTCTTCCGCGAGAGAACGGATGAGGGCACGCACGGTCAGAGCGATATCGGGGTCGAGCCCGTTGGTCGGCTCATCCAGCAGGAGCAGGGAGGGGGAGCCGAGCAGCGCGCGAGCGATGTGCAGGCGCTGCTTCATGCCGCGGGAAAACTCCTGAAAGGGTCGCGCCGCCGCATCGGTGAGTTCCACACGGGCTAGGGCATGGTCCACCTCGCGCCGCCGACTCCGCCCGGAAACCCCCGCAACATCGGCGAAGAAGAGCAGGTTGTCGCGTGCACTGGCTCGCGGGTAGAAGCCGTTCTCCCCGCCCAGCGCGAGGCCCACGTGACGGCGCGCCCGTTGCGGGTGGGTGATGGCGTCAATACCGTTCACGATGAGGTTACCGCCGGTAGGGGTGAGCAGGGTTGAGCACATCTGCACGGTGGTTGTTTTACCTGCACCGTTGGGGCCGAGGAGGGCATGAATCTCACCGGAACTAACGCGAAGTGACACACGGTCGACTGCGGTAAAGGTATTTTCACCTTTGCCAAAGACGCGGCTGAGCTGCGCCGCATCGAGAACGAGAGACATGATGGACAACCTTTGAGGTCGGTTTTCCGGCTTCTGCGCCGGAAGGGTAGGCGAGGGGTAGGCGACGTGCGCGAAGCCCCGCATGAGTGTATGTGTAGTCTCAGTGTACCGAAAAGCATCGAAAAAGTGATGGGAATTACTATTTGGAGGGTGGGGCACTCGCTCTGAAAGCACTATCCATGAGGCACCACCTGCGCAGCGGATTCCCGTGTCATATTCACCGACAGCATGAGCTTCATCGACGTTAAAAAACGTCATCTTTGCAATGAAATGTCTTAAAGTGCCGTTCACCCACAAAACCCTTGACCCCACCCAACGCCCTATGACACCCTGAATACAGGTCAAGAGCGCCAGCGATAAGCCCCAGCTAGCTGGCCGGCAACCCTCCTCCGCGGTGGGGTGCCCTGGGTGAAGACCAGGCGGCACGCAAAAGCGTGACGCAAGCGCGGGACCGATGTGACCGATAACGGTACATCAATCGTGACAGGATTATTCGACGACGATTCCTGTACCGTCGGCATGCGGCCCCCTAAGAATCCCCATTAGGAGCCACGCATGAGCAACAACACTACCGTCCCGACTCCCGCCAACCCCGCCGGTTGGAAGTTCGAAACCCGCCAGATTCACGCAGGTCAGGCGCCGGATGCCGCAACGGGAGCTCGGGCACTACCCATCTACCAGACCACCTCTTATGTCTTTGACAGCGCCGAGCAGGCAGCGAACCGTTTCGCTCTCGCCGAGCTGGGCCCCATTTACACCCGCATGAACAACCCCACCCAGGAAGCTATCGAAAACCGCATCGCCTCCCTGGAAGGTGGCGTTGGCGCGCTGCTGCTGGCATCCGGTCAGGCAGCTATCACCTACGCAATCCTGAACATTGCCGGCGCCGGTGACCACGTGGTCGCCTCGCCCTCCATATACGGCGGCACCTACAACCTGCTCAAGTACACTCTCGCCGACCTCGGCATCGAAACCACCTTCGTTGAGGACCCGGACGACCTGGACGCATGGCGCGCCGCGGTTCGTCCCAACACCAAGCTGTTCTACGGCGAATCCGTGCCTAACCCCCGCAACGACGTGCTCGACATCGAGCCCATCGCCAAGATTGCGCACGAAAACGGCGTGCCCCTGATCCTGGACAACACCGTACCCACCCCCTACCTGCTGCGCCCCATCGAGCACGGCGCGGACGTGGTGGTTCACTCCGCCACCAAGTACCTGGGCGGCCACGGCACCTCCATCGGCGGTGTGATTGTTGACTCCGGTAACTTCGACTACGGCGCAGACCCCGAGAAGTTCCCCAAGTTCAACCAGCCCGCCCCCGGCTACCACGGCCTCGTCTACGCACGCGATCTGGGTAAGGACTCCGCCTTCGGCGCGAACCTCTCCTACATTCTGAAGGCACGCGTCTCCCTGCTGCGCGACACCGGTGCCGCAATCTCCCCGACCAACGCCTTTAACATCGGTATCGGCCTGGAGACCCTCTCCCTGCGCATCGAACGCCACATCGAGAACGCCACCAAGGTCGCCCACTGGCTCGAAGCAAACCCGCAGGTCGACAAGGTCATCTGGGCTGGCGTGGAATCCTCCCCCTGGTACGAGCGCGCACAGAAGTACCTGCCCAAGGGCCCCGGCGCGGTGCTCGGTTTCACCCTTAAGGACGCAACCCTGGAGCAGACCCGCGACTTCGTGGACGCCCTGAAGCTGCACTCGAACGTGGCCAATATTGGTGACGTGCGCTCGCTCGTGATTCACCCGGCCTCCACCACCCACTCCCAGCTGTCCGCCGAGGAGCTGGAGAAGATTGGCGTGTACCCGAACTTTATCCGCCTTGCTGTCGGTATTGAGAACATCGACGATATTCTCGCCGACCTGCAGTTGGGCTTCGACACCCTCTCCTAAACGGTGATGCACCCGCAGGTGGACCGGCAAGCTACGGCTTTTCGGTCTACCTGCGGATTCCCCGTTACGGAGCGTTTTGTCACTGCGCGGCGCTGATGCCGCCCCACCCGTTGCTCCTTCTACCCACAGACGAGTACCCCGCTCACACCCGGCACTACCTCGCCGACCAAACCCAGTGAAGGGACCCCCCATGACCACCCAGAGCACTAGCCAGTCCGGTACCACCCAGCCCGGCACTACCAACCAGCCTGTTACCGCGCCCATCCCCGTGGCGGGCACCCAGCGCGAGCATCCCGAAGCGCAAGGCTACCTGCGTCAGCTGAACATCGGCGACCTGGAGCTCGAATCCGGCGTAACCCTGCCGCAGGTCACCATCGGCTACGAAACCTGGGGCACCCTCAACGAGGCTGGCGATAACGCCATCCTGATTTTGCATGCGCTCACCGGTGATACGCACGTCTCCCGTGGCGTACCCACCCCCGACATGCCCGCTCCGCTGATTCGCGCTATTGAATCGGATGGCTGGTGGGAAGGTATTGTGGGCCCCGGCTCGGTCATCGACACTAACCGCTACTTCGTGATTGCCCCCAATATTCTGGGTGGCTGCTACGGCTCCACCGGACCGGCAAGCATCATTCCCGAGGGCTACCCGGGTGCTGGCGAGCACTGGGGTTCCCGCTTCCCGCAGGTAACCATCCGTGATTCTGTGCGTGCTGAGGCGCACCTGGCACGTGCCCTGGGCGTGACCAGCTTCCGCTACGTGATTGGTGGTTCTCTCGGTGGCGCTCGCGCCCTGGAGTGGGCGGCAACCAATCCCGAGCTGGTGCGCGGATGCGCGGTGATTGCCTCCGGTCCTTCGGCTACGGCGGAACAGATTTCGTGGGCACACACCCAGAATATTGCGATTCGTTCGGACGCGAACTTTGCCGGTGGCGACTACTATGCCGGTCCTGCACCGACTGCCGGTCTGGCTCTGGCGCGCCGTATCGCGCACACCACCTACCGCAGCCCCGCCGAACTGGAGCACCGCTTCGGCCGCGAAGAGAACCGCGGCGAAAGCACCGTGGGTGGTTCGCTGGGTGAGCCGCGCGGCCGCTACGCCATCGAAAGCTACCTGGATCACCACGGCGCTAAGCTGGTTGAGCGTTTTGACGCGAACAGCTACCTTGCGGTCAATGAGGCGTTGATTTCGCACGATGTGGCGCGCGGTCGCGGCACTCTGGCGCAGGCGCTGGCGCATACCGATTGCGAGTGGACGATTGCGGCGGTGAACACGGATCGCTTGTTCTTCCCGCACGAGTCGCACCGTCTGGCGGAGGCGCTGCCCACCCCGGTTACCGTGGATATTATCGAGTCGAACCACGGCCATGACGGCTTCCTGATTGAGGCGAAGCAGGTGGAGAAGATTCTGGCGCGCGCCCTGGGTGTTGAAGATGAATCTGCTACCCCGAGCGAGGCGCAGCGTGAGCGTGAGGCGCTGGACTCGATGACTCGTCTGTACGGCGCTGTTACTCGCTAACTCAACCGGCACCCGAAGGCGTTTCACGCATCCTGTTGAATGTTGTTTTATCCAAACAGTGGGTGTGGGATTGTGAGGGAATGGCTGGGTATTCTCAACTGTCCTTCCCTCCGTTGAGAATTAACGTTCACCTTGACGGTTGGGTTATAGGACGCCGGGTACTCGCATAGCGCGAGTGCCCGGCGTTTCTTTATGCCCGCCTGACGGGTATCGTGCCAAGTCAGGGAATATTTTCCGGTTTTTGAGGTGTTTTAGAAGGTCTCCGCGAGATACCGCGGAAGTAGCCTCCTGTTGCACTGGAAGGTAAAGGTTCTCGGTTTGCTTTAGACCCGCTCTAACCCCATAGCATTAAAGCTGTGGTAAGTATTCAAGAGGTAGCGGAGCAGTTGGGGGTGAGCACCCACGCCCTGCGCTATTACGAAAAAGAGGGGCTCATTGCTGTGCCCCGTGATGCTCACGGAACTCGCGTTTTTGACGAGGAGTCCATCTCCTCGGCACGGTTTATTGCTACCTGCCGTCAGGCCGGAATGAGTCTTGCCGATATTCGCACGATTTTGAGCAATCCGGACGACCACGCTCTATCTATTGATGTGATGGAGCGTGCCCGTCAGAAGATTGAGGATGAGATTGTGGGGTTGCAGCAGAACCTTGAGCACCTGGATCGCCGTATTCAGGAGCACCGCCGTCACCTCGATGGCACCCGCTAGATAGCCGTCTAATTTTCATGCAGGTATGCACGCCGACGCCCGGTATTCCCAACGTTGGGAATACCGGGCGTTTTTCTGTGCTCAGCTTTCACACTCAGCTACTCACCCCTAGCTACTGGGTATTTTCAGCCAAAGATTTAACCCCAGGCGGCTTCATCAGGGTCGACACCGTGTGCACGAGCATTCTCGTAGATGACATCCCGCAACCATTCTGCAAGCCCGGTCGCGAGCTTCTCGTAGTGAGCCTTGAAGCGGGCATCCTCAACGTAGCCGCGGGCTAGAATAGCGTGCTTGGCGGGGGTGACCTCAAAAAAGAACAGAGAGGCGCGGTGCCGCTCGGCGAGCGCGTTCGCCTCCTCGCTGCCCGGCTGCACGCCGCGGTTGAATGCCTCGACGAGGGCCTGCTCTACCTCGTCAACCTGCTGTTTGCCGTTCTGCCAGTCGGCACGGTTCATCGTTGCAGTTCGGCGCTGGTATTCAGCCCAGTCGTCAGTTTTCACGTAACGTTCCTGCGCTTCCTGCTGGTGGGCGAGGCTGAACCCCTCACCCATGATCCCTGCTTTTTCGGCGGCGCTGAGCTGCTCATTTTTAGGTGCCATGGTGTCCTCCAAAAGGTGTTCGATGGTTTCAAGCATGCGTCCGTACGCGGCGATTTTGCGTTGAAGCATATCCCGCTGAGCGAGCAGATGCTCGGTGCTGTTCGCCTGGTCCTGCAGTATGTTGCGAATAGCGTCAAGGCTCATGCCGATGGCGCGGTATCCCATGATGACGGTGATTCGTTCAAAGGTCTGTATCGGTGTAGTACCGGTACCCGTTGAACTCATCATGTGCCGGGTTGAGTAAGCCTCGCTGCTCCCAGTGGTGTAGCGTGCGGACTGTGAGCCCGTGCAATGATGCCGCTTCTCCTACGGTGTATTCGTGTTGCCCGTCAGGTGGTGTTATGTTCGCGTCCATGGTTTCACTCTAAAACCTCACGTTAGGTGAGGGTCAAGCTAGCGGCGGAACCTGCGGTGCAGGTTTGTGGAGGAGTCCTCGCTAAGATGGGTGCATGAGCGAAAACAAATACGTCGTCGAATACACCCGCCCCGAGAACGAACGCGCAGGCACCCACCTGGTGCTCATGCTGCACGGCTACGGCTCCCAGGAACACGACCTGCTGTCCCTGGCGGCGCACCTTCCGCAGGAGGGCTTCACCTACGCCTCCATGCGTGCACCGCAGCCGGTTGGCAGCCAGTTCTCCGCGGACTCGACCGGCGCCTACATCGCTGCGGACGCTATCGGCTACCAGTGGTACCCGCTAAACCAGCAGCTCGAATCCGATCAGCGCGCCATCGAGCAGGCCAGCGACTACGTGCTGGAGTGGGTACGCGAGAACCGCACCCCGTACGCCTCGGTGACCCTGCTGGGCTTCTCGCAGGGCATGGGTATCGCAACCTCGATGGTGCGTCACGCTCCCGGCGAGTTCGCCGCCGTGGTGGGTCTGTCCGGCTACGCGGTGGACTCAGATTCGCCGTACTTCAAGGATGAGGAGCTGAAGAAGACCGAACTGCCGGTGTTCTTCGGCCGCGACCAGGAAGACCCCGTCATCCCGCAGGAGATGGTGAACTACACCTACGACTGGATCCGCAAGTACACCGACGGCATTAAGGTGCTGTACGCCGGTGCGGGTCACGGCGTGAGCGCCATGGAGATTCGTCACGTGGGCGAGTTCCTGGAGGTGAAGGTGCAGGGTAAGGAGCCGCGTATTCGTGCGCAGAAGGTTGCGGAGGCGACCGGCACCGCGGAAGGCTCTGACGCCTAAAACGGCTATAGGAAAAAGCCCTCGGGTCTGATGACTCGGGGGCTTTGCTGTAGTTCTGCTTCCGCGTGGGATGCACGGTTCCGCTTGGAAAGGCGGTTATCGTCCTCGTTCCTACAGGGAACCCGCCCTCGCTTCGCTTCGGGCACCCTGATGTCACTTTCGGACGATACCGCCTTTCCTCGCTGGGGTACTGTGCGGGTGCGGCCGCGTTTTCTGGATGCGCCCTCAGGGTGTCAGCCCGGACGCTCTCCGTTGCGAAGCGAGGAGGGGCGGAGCGTCCGGGTGACGGGTGCCCCTGCGTAGGCGCGGAGGAAATATGCGGCGCCCCGCCCCTGCTTGGTGAGGGGAGGAACGAGGACGGTCACTGCCCCTCGCCTGTAGCCCTAACCAAGCAGAGAGAGGACTAGTCCTCGTGCGCAACCTTCACGGTCACGCCGTTGAAGGTGACGGTGTCGCCGGGGTGCAGCTGCTTGCCGCGTGCTTCCTCAATGTCGCCGTTGACCTTTACCAGGCCGTGCTGAATGACCTCGCGTGCCTGCGCGCCGTCCTCTACGAGGTTGGCGAGTTTGAGGAACTGGCCGAGGCGGATCATGTCGTCGCGAATAAAAATTTCTTCCATGCTTCCTAGTTTATCCCGCCGGGTGCATTCTGGTGTTCGGCAAAAATGGGGGAGTGGTGGGTTGGGTAGGCATACCCAGGGGTGGGGTGGTGATGGTACCCTAGTGTCTTGCATCAAAAAGTGTGCATATTGCGCCGATGAGCGCGAATATGGGCGCCCCGTTCTGGGCGGCGTCCCTTATGAACCCGAACTCACGCACGTCACAGCCGGTGGCGGGGCAGAAGGAGTAACTATGGCTGAAAAGTCCACCCTCGATAACGTTATTGCGCTCGCGAAGCGCCGCGGCTTTGTTTTCCAGGCCGGTGAAATTTACGGCGGTTCCCGCTCCGCATGGGACTACGGCCCCCTCGGTGCAGAGCTGAAGGAAAACATCCGTCAGCAGTGGTGGCAGCGTTTCGTCCGCTCCCGTGCGGACATGGTTGGCCTGGACTCCTCTGTTATTCTGCCTCGTGCGGTGTGGGAGGCATCCGGTCACGTGGCGACCTTCACCGACCCGCTGGTTGAGTGCCTGTCGTGCCACAAGCGTCTGCGTCAGGATCACCTGCTGGAGAACTTTGAGGCGAAGAAGGGCCGCGCGGCTGAGGGTATGGAGGAGATTGCTTGCCCGAACTGTGGTACTCGTGGTGAGTGGACTGAGCCGCAGAACTTCTCCGGTCTGATGAAGACTTACCTGGGCCCGGTTGATAATGAGGAGGGTCTACACTTCCTGCGCCCCGAGACCGCTCAGGGTATTTTCGTGAACTTCAACAATGTGGTCACTGCTTCTCGTAAGCGCCCGCCGTTCGGTATTGGCCAGATTGGTAAGTCGTTCCGTAACGAGATCACTCCCGGTAACTTTATTTTCCGTACTCGTGAGTTCGAGCAGATGGAAATTGAGTACTTCGTGCACCCGGATGACGCTGATAAGTACTTCAACGAGTGGGTTGAGGACTGCTGGAACTGGTTCGTTGACCTGGGTATTAACCCGGATAACATGCGCCGCTTCGACGTTCCTAAGGAGGAGCGTGCACACTACTCGGCTGGCACTATTGACGTTGAGTACCGCTTCGGCTTCCAGGGTTCCGAGTGGGGTGAGCTGATGGGCGTTGCGAACCGTACCGATTACGACCTGGGCGTGCACAATGAGCACTCTAACGCGAAGCTTGAGTACTTCGACCAGGCAACCGGCGAACGTTACGTGCCGTACGTGATTGAGCCGTCCTTCGGTCTGACCCGCTCCATGATGGCGTTCCTTGTTGACGCATACGTTGAGGATGAGGCACCGAACACTAAGGGTGGCGTGGATAAGCGCGTCGTGCTGAAGCTCGACCCGCGCCTGGCACCGGTGAAGGCTGCTGTTCTGCCGCTGTCGAAGAAGGCTGAACTGTCTGAGCCTGCAACCAAGCTGGCGAATGAGCTGCGTGGCCTGTGGAACGTGGACTACGACGAGGCGGGCGCTATTGGCCGCCGTTACCGCCGCCAGGACGAGATTGGTACCCCGTTCTGCATCACCGTGGACTTTGACACTCTCGAGGATCAGGCTGTGACCATCCGCGAGCGCGACACCATGAACCAGGAGCGTGTGGCTCTGGATCAGGTGAAGTCTTACCTGGCTGCACGCCTGGCAGGATAAAAATAATTTATAACATGGTCGGCGGGTAGCCTCTTAGAGCGAAAGAGGCTACCCGCCGTCGTGTATTTGGGCTACCCTGGTTAGACTGATTGGCACGTTTGACGCGAGCGAAGGAAAGGTGCACGGATATGGCTGAACGCCTCAGCGAAAAATTTGAGATTCGTCCTTGGCAGGAGGGTGATGACCTTGCCCTGCTTGAGATTTGGAACTCTGCCCGCAATGAGGTTGAGGAGCGCCAGCGTGGCCTTTTCGGCCCGGATACGGATGCGCCGTTCAGCCGTACTCTGGTGGTGACTATTTCTGGTGTGCCGGTGGCTGCGGGTACTGTGGTGGCTTCGATGCTGCATCCGACGCGTCTATGGTCCTATGTGGAGGTCGCGGCTGACCACCGCCGTCAGGGTATTGGTACTGCCCTGCTGGATGCGTTGCGTGAGATTGCGGCGGCGCACGGCCAGACCACCGCTCTGCGCGTGAAGCTGTCGCCGTTTAGTGACGGTGAGGAGTTCGCGCAGGCGGCTGGTATGAAGCTGATTCAGCGTTCCCGTATGGTGCGTGTGGAGCCGGGCGCGATTCCCCCGGTGTCTCTGCGTGAGGATGCTGACGGTAACGAGACTCAGGCGATTGAGGATTTGGCGACCGGTTCGGTTGAGCTGACCGCCGCGCTCTGGGAGTTCTACCGCCGCGCCCATGAGTGGGATGTTCCCGCTGAGGTGGGTCTGGGCACGGTGAACCGCTACTTCCTCTCGGATGAGGTGCGTGCTTTTGGTGCGGTGGTGCTTCGTGACCATATTCGTGAGGCTGCCGCTGAGGGTAAGAAGGGCCCGATTGTGGCGTTTGCGGTGAGCTACCACCCCTTTGAGACTGACCCGGAGGCGGCGCTGGTGGATGAGAAGACCGCCACCGAGCTGCTGCTGGGTTATGACTTTGATAATGAGGGTGCCGTGGAGGCGATTATGCAGGTGCTGTCCCTGCTGAGCGCTAAGTACCCGGTGCTGGTTGAGGTTGACGACGCCATGGAGGCGCTGGTTCAGGTGACCGACGTGCTGCTGCGTGCAGGTACTGCCTCGGTGGAGGGGGATCCGACCTATATTTACGTGACCGAGTAGGTTCGCGGTACTGAGCCTGCTGGCTGACTCTTGCTGAAAGGGGCGGGGGAGCGGAGTGCTTCCCCGCCCTTTGGCGTGCCTGCGCCTCCTTGCGGTTGCTGAGCCTGTGCTGTGTTGTGCTGCTGCGCCTCCGTGCGGCTGCCGTGCCGCTGTACTGTGCCCGCTGTATCCCCTCAGCTGAGTCCGGTTCCCGATTTGCCCCCGTATGCCACAATATAGGGGTGAATTCTGAAGCACCCCGTCTGACTCTTCCGCCCCTGAAGCTGGGCAAACTGACCGTTGACACCCCCGTGGTCCTCGCCCCGATGGCTGGCGTGACCAATAAGGCTTTCCGCCGTCTCTGCAGTGAATACGGTGGCGGCCTGTACGTGACCGAGATGGTGACTGCGCGCGCCCTCGTGGAGCGTAAGCCCGAGTCCATGCGCATTATTGAGCATGACCCGGACGAGAAGATCCGCTCCATCCAGATTTACGGTGTGGACGCGGTTAACGTCGGTAAGGCTGTGCGCATGGTCGTTGAAGAGGACCGTGCCGACCACATTGACTTGAACTTTGGCTGCCCGGCTCCTAAGGTGACTCGCCGCGGTGGCGGTGCCGCTCTGCCCTGGAAGACTGACCTGTTCACTGCGATTGTGCAGACCGCTGTGAAGGAGGCGTCCCGCAACGATATTCCGCTGACCATTAAGATGCGTAAGGGCATCGACGATGACCACATTACGTTCTTGGAGTCCGCCAAGATCGCGCGCGATGCCGGTGTTGCGGCGATTGCTCTGCACGGTCGTACTGCGGCTCAGCATTATTCGGGTAAGGCTGACTGGGATTCTATTGCGCAGTTGCGTGAGCTGATTCCGGACGTGCCGATTCTGGGTAATGGCGATATTTTCTCCGCCGAGGATGCGGTGCGCATGGTTGAGCAGACCGGCGTGGACGGCGTGGTGATTGGTCGCGGTTGCCAGGGCCGCCCGTGGCTATTTGGTGACCTGCAGAATGCGTTTGAGGGTTCCTCGGAGCGTATCCGCCCGACCCTGACTGAGGTGTCGGACATGATTTACCGCCACGCAGAACTGCTGGTGGAGACTTTCGGCGATGAGACTCGCGGCCTGCGTGAGATTCGTAAGCACGTGGCGTGGTACTTCAAGGGTTACCCGGTTGGCGGTGAGCTGCGTGCGAAGATGGCTCAGGTGCCCGACCTGGCGACCTTCCGTGAGCTGATTGCTCAGCTGGACCACTCGATTGGTTACCCGGGTGCCGCCGTTGAGGGTTCGCGCGGTCGCGCCGGCAGCCCCAAGCAGCCGCACCTGCCCGATGGCTGGCTGGATTCGCGCATCCTGGGGGACGCTGAGCGTCTGGGCCTGGTGGAGGCTGAGCTGGATATTTCCGGCGGCTAAACACTTGTGTGCCGCGGCGTGCTGTTTGCGCGTCGCGGCGCATCCTTTTTACGAGCCTGTTCGTGCGCTATGTTGCCGCTCCTGCAACGCATGCAGAGGCTACCTGTTGACCCTCACCGTAGAATTGAGTTTATGGCTGGATTGATCCGCAAAGAAGACATTGACGAAGTCCGCGCCCGTACCGATATCCGCGAAATCATTGAAGGCTATGTGAGCCTCAAAAGCGCCGGTATAGGCACCTTCAAGGGGCTGTGCCCGTTCCACGACGAGCGCACGCCCTCCTTCAATGTGCGCCCGCAGGTCGGTTCGTACCACTGTTTTGGCTGCGGTGAATCCGGTGACGTGTACTCCTTCGTTATGGCGATGGAACACACCAGCTTCGTTGAGACGGTGGAGCGTCTAGCCGCCCGTATTGGTTACACCCTGCACTATGAGGGCGGTAAGCCCGGCGCCCGCTACGAGGCGGGTATGCGCCGCCGCCTGCTCGATGCGCACAAGATTGCCGCAGAGTTCTTTGAACGCAACCTATACAGCGCTGATGCTCAGGAGGCGCAGCGCTTCCTCGGCGCCCGCGGTTTCGACCCCGCCGCAACCCGCAAGTTCGGTGTCGGCTACGCCCCGCGCGGCTGGGACCACCTGCTCAAGCACCTTCGTTCCCAGGGCTTCACCGATGAGGAGCTGAAGGCGACCGGTATGTTCTCGGAGGGTAACCGCGGCCTGTACGACCGCTTCCGCGGCCGCATCATGTGGCCGATTCGCACCATCGCCGGAGAAACCATCGGCTTCGGTGCCCGCCGCCTCTTCGATGACGATCAGGGCCCCAAATACCTCAACACCCCCGAGACGCAGCTGTACAAGAAATCCCAGGTGCTCTACGGCATTGACCTGGCAAAACGCGATATGACCAAGACCAAGCAGGTCGTCATCGTGGAAGGCTACACGGACGTCATGGCGGCACACCTTGCCGGCATCACCACCGCCGTAGCCACCTGCGGCACCGCGTTCGGTCCCGGCCACATCAAGATGGTGCGCCGCATGATTACCGACGACGGCTCCGGCGGCGAAATCATCTTTACCTTCGACGGCGACGCCGCAGGACAGAAGGCCGCCATGGCAGCCTTCCAGGAGGATCAGCGCTTCGTCGCGCAGACCTTCGTAGCGGTAGCCGAGAACGGCATGGACCCCTGCGATCTGCGCCTGCACAAGGGCGACGCCGCCGTGCGCTCGCTGATTGCTTCGCGCCGCCCGCTCTTCGAGTTCGCGATTGATTCGACCCTCGCCAAGTACGACCTGGCGACCCTGGAGGGCCGCGTGCTGGCGATGCGCGCTATCGCCCCGATTATTGCCGGCATTAAGGACCGTGACCTGCGCCCCGCCTACATGCGTAAGGTCTCCGGCCAGCTCGGCCTGGAGCTGGACGAGATTCAGCGTGCCGTGGCGTACGCGCAGAACCACCCGAAGCTTTCTCGCCCCCAGCAGGCGGAGGCTACCGCCGCCGCGCCGCGTTACGAGCGTCTGAATGAGGGGCCGCAGGGAGTGTCGGGCACGCCGGGCTATGGGGGCGCGCCGGGTTACGCGGGCGCGCCGGGTTACGCGGGTGCTCAGGGCGCAGTTCATGCTGACGCGCCCTACGACCCCGCCTACGACGCACCGCCACCAGAAGACCACGCCGCACCCAGCGCCTACGCAGGGCAGAACGCTGCCGCGCACCCGCCGAGTAGCATTCAGCCCGCCGCACCCCAGCCGGAGGTGACCGCCCCCGCCGTCGAGGAATTCCTCACCCCCGACCCGCGCGACCCGGTTGCCCGCCTCGAAAAGGCGGCACTTGAGATTGCCCTGCAGCACCCCGAGCTCATCAGTGTGGAACAGTGGCGTAACCTCGCCACTGTGCAGTTCCGCTACCGCACCCACCGCGAGGTGGCCGCCGGCATTATTCACGCGGCAACCGTCATGGCGCCCACCCCCGGCATCGAATGGATTAACTGCGTGCGCTCCGGCGCTGTGGAGGGCGTACACCCCGCCATCGCAGAGCTCGCCGTCTCACCGCTACCGGTCAGTAGCGCTGAGCGTCTGCCCGGTTTTGTGATTGGTGCGCTCAACGCCCTATTCGAACAGCAAATCGCCCGCCAAAAATCCGACCTGATGATGCGCCTGGAACAGCTCAGCGCCAACCCCGACGACGAAGAGTTCGAAGCGGTACAGCGTCAGCTTCTCGAACTGGAAATGCGCCGCCGCCAGCTCACAGCCCAGCGCGGCTAAGTACGGTTCTTCCGCTACGCCCCGGCAACCTGCCGAATGTCCTGTGTTCTGCAGGTTGCCGGGGAATACCGCGGGTTCGCCGGAGCCTGCACCACCCAATCCAGCCACACAACCCAAAGAGTGATGCACTTCACGGCATTTCAAGTTGCGGAGCCCAAACAGCCCCGGTATAGTTATTACTCGTTGCAAGGGAAACCAGCAACGAAAACAAAATAATCCCCCGTAGCTCAATTGGCAGAGCATTCGACTGTTAATCGAAGGGTTACTGGTTCGAGTCCAGTCGGGGGAGCAAATATAGCAAGAACCCCCGAGGCGAAGCCTCGGGGGTTCTTGCTATATACGTTCCTCTGACTCGAACCAGTAACCCCTCGGGCTTGCGCCCTCGGCGAGGCAAAGATTTTTGTTTCCTCGCGCGCTCGGAAAATCTTCGCCTCGCTAGTTCGAGTCCAGTCGGAACGTTCCCTCTAAGTCGTGAACCAGTAACCACTCCGCCATACGCAGGCGCTGGGGCGCTCCCTCCAGGTCCTCGGGCTTACGCCCTCGGCGGGATAACGGTTTTTACTTCCTCGCGCGCTCGGAAAAACCGTCACCCCGCTGTGTCGAGTCCAGAGCAACAGCGAATTGTGAAGGGAAGCGAAGATACTTCACCCTGTAAAAATGTACCCTGCAAAAATGTGAAGTCTAACGCATAGAGAAGTTCCTCGCCCACATCAACCACACGCCCACTCGGCGCACGGCAGGGGGAGCGCCCCTCCGGCATCCTCTTGCACCTACTCCAGAGCAAATCCACAGACGCAACCAAGCCCAGAATGCTACGCCCGCAGCTCAATACAAACCTCAGAAAGTCGAAAATACCTGAAGAGATAGCGCAAACCCCCGTTCAAACGGTCACGCAGGGGTACCATAAGGGGCTAAACTATAGGAGGTGGAGTGCGAAAAAGAAGCCTCCAAAAACACGTCACGGAGAGGTGGTCATGACCACTACTACTAATCCCAAGGCACCCAAGGGTTTCTTTGCTGGCATCAGCGGGATTAAGTCCGGCGTCGCGAACATCATCGACGCTGGCAAAACCTTCAAGACCCTCGGACCCAGCCAGGTCAAGGACGAAATCCAGATTGCAAAGCACGAACTGAAGGCCAAGGGCATCGCCGTTGGTAAGGGCGCAGCCTTCTTCGGCGTCGCAGCAGTCTTCGGTCTGTTCCTGATCATCGCGCTGGTCGCCGCAGCAATCCTCGGCCTCGGCACCGTCATGCCCTACTGGGCATCCGCGCTGGTCTTCGCCCTCATCTTCCTCATCGTCCTGGCAATCTGCGCCCTGGTCGGCCTGAAGAAGGTCAAGGCACAGCTGCCGTTCAAGCCCGAATCCGCAATCTTTGGTCTGCTCTTCGACCTCGGCGTACTCAAGGAAGGTACCGCCATGTCCGCTGAGCGCCTGAAGAAGGAGCAGGCAGAGCGTGCAGAGCAGAAGGCTAAGGAAGCTGAAGAAGCAGCAGAACGCGCACGTCAGGAAGCTGAAGAGCGCAAGGCACGCGGTGAGGAAGAGCCCAAGCCGCCGACCTTCGAAGAGCTCAAGCAGCGCACCGCAGAGCGTCGCCAGCATCTGGCAGCCCTGCGCGACGACCTGCAGTCCTACACCGGCGACGTTCAGAACAACACCCAGCAGGCTCTGGACGCTCTCAAGGCAGTGCCCTCCGAGGTTGCCGCAGGTGCAGCAGCTACCGGCCGCGGCCTGGCAGAGAACGTGCGCAAGCCCGAGGTTCTGCAGGCACGCTGGAAGTCCTTCGCAGCACTGGGCGCATCCATTGCAACCGTCCTGCACTTCCTGAACCGCCTGGTTCGCCGCTAAACACTGTTCGCCGCTCAACCGGCACCGGTTAACGCCAAGCGTCTAAACGCCCCGATACTCGTATCGGGGCGTTTGTGCGTCTACGGGCAGGGCGCAGGCTCCAGCCTCAACGTGAGGTTTAGAGGCAACTCCCAGCCAAAGGCCCCGGCCACAAGTCGGAGAAGGACGCAGCTCACAGGTAGAATAGACAAATGCTGTACGTACCGGATCCACCCGGTGCACGCGGCAGACAGAGGTAGAGCGGCGCACCGTCGCACCCGAAACCCCAAAGTCACCGACACACTACACCCCGATGAGGAGCCCCGTCATGGAACAGGCAAAGACGATTCTGATTGGCGCAGAAACCTACCCGCCGGACATCAACGGTGCAGCACAATTCGGTCACCGCCTCGCCACCTCCATGCTCAAGCGCGGCCACTCCGTACACGTAGTTGCTGCCAGCCCCATCCCCGGCCCCAGCTATCGCACCGAGGTAGAGGGCGGCATCGTGGAGCACCGCCTGCGCTCGCACTTGCCCCCGACCCACGAGACGAACCGCATCTGCCTGCCCTGGGAGATTTGGTCCGAGGTTGGCGCGATCCTCGACGAGGTCCGCCCGGATGTGGTGCACGTGCAGTGCCACTACATTATTGGTCGCGCCCTCATTTTCCAGGCGAAGCGCCGCGGTATCCGTGTGATTGCAACCAACCACTTCATGCCGGCGAACCTGGACCCGTTCCTGCCTTTCCCCGCTCCCGTGAAGCGCGTGATTGAGAAGATTACCTGGAAGGACATGCGTTTCTGCTTCTCCAAGACCGCGGTCGTTACCACCCCCACCCAGATTGGTGCGGATGCGATGCGCGACCTGGGTCATTTTGATCGCCCCGTCATGCCCGTTTCTAACGGTATTGAGATTAGCGACTACGAGCTGGCTGAGGGTGCTGACGCCGGTAAGGTTCCCGGTGAGCTGCGTATTGCTTTCGTGGGTCGCCTGGCTGAAGAGAAGAACGTGGACGTGCTCATCGAGGCGCTCTCCCTGCTGCCGGATACCCTCGAGCACGTGGTGCTGGATATCGCCGGTGGTGGCGAGCTGCGTGAGGCTCTTGAACAGAAGGCGCACGATTGCGGCGTGTCTGACCGCGTGATTTTCCGCGGCTTTGTTCCGGATGAGCATCTGCCCGAGGTGTACCAGATGGCTGACGTGTTCTGCCAGCCCGGTACCGCCGAGCTGCAGTCCCTGGTGTCCCTGGAGGCGATGAGCGCCTCCACCCCCGTGGTGCTCGCGAACGCGCTGGCTCTGCCGCACCTGGTGGAGGATGGCGTGAACGGCTACCTCTTTGAACCCAATAACGCTCAGGATTTGGCGAAGAAGCTGGAGGCTGTGCTCTCTCTGCCCGCCGCTGAGCGTGAGCAGATGGGCCGTGAGTCCCGCCGCATCGTGGGCTTCCACAGCGCTGAGAACACCTGGCGCACCTTCGAGGAACTGTACGTGAGCGATGCTCCGTACCAGCGTTACCTGGATTCGCGCCGCTAAGCTTCTCTAAGCCCTGGGCGGTGGACTTGAGTAGTAGAGCGTTTTTCGTTCTCGGTCGCCGTTCAGGTACTCTAGAGGATGGTGCTGGCGCCCATTGCGCGCCGTCACTGCACCGGATGGGGAGTTAGCTCAGCCGGTTAGAGCAGGGGACTCATAATCCCTTGGTCGCGGGTTCGAGCCCCGCACTCCCTACGGCCCCGCCCGTCGACTTCACCCACTTGTCGGCGGGCGGGGCTTTTTCGCGCCCTCTTGCCGTGGTCTTTTGTCGTGCTCTCGGAGGTGCTTATTTTCGTGTAAGGAATGCATCAACGGTGATGAAAATGAGTAAATGACGAACGAAGACGCATCATAGCGTTCAATACGGTAGGGTTGAAGAGTCTTGTCACGAGAGACAGCGTGATGCCGCCGGTAGATGCCGATTCAGCCGGTAGGTGTTGCTTCCACACACCATACGAGAGGATCTCAATGTCGGAGAACACTCCCAACAACCCGTCGCAGGGTGCAGCCGGTGGTTACGGCTACGATGCCGGTGCGCGTCCCGCGCAGGACGCTTCGCTGCCCGCTCAGCCGGGTAACGCAGCTCAGCCGCAGCAGCCCACTCAGCCTGCCGCGCCGGTAGCACCTCAGCAGTCCGTTCAGTCTGAGCCGGTTCAGCCTCAGCAGGCGCCCCAGCCCGCTCAGGCAAACGCGAATGCGCAGCCGAATGCTGAGGCTCAGGCAGCCCCCGCACAGCCCGGTCAGCCTGCCGCCGCACCCCAGCCCGGTACTGCTCAGCCTGGGGCCGCGCAGCCCGGTCAGCCCGGCCAGGCAACCTATGCGCCGAGCGCACCGCATCCGGCGGTGAAGGCACTGGGCGCTACCTGGAACGCGTTCCTGGACGTTTTCTCCAGCAACCCGGCGACCGCGCACGCCCGCATCTCTGCCGCCGGTGCGTGGGGTTGGATTGTTCCCACGACTCTGCAGGCGCTGGTGGGTGCCTTCTTCTTCAGCCAGCTGATTATCCTGGCTGCCGTTATCGCGATGTCCATGGTGGGCTACATGTTCGGCGGTCGAGGCGGTGCCGCTTACGGTGGTGCCTACGCAGCACAGGCTGTACCGACCGGACGCATGATTCTGGCGTACGTGCTGATGGCTCTTGCAATCTTCGGTGTGCAGGTTCTGCGCGGTGTGCAGCTGCAGCTGACCGCGCGTATCGGTAAGGCGCCGACCTCCTTCACCGCGAGTATGCACGCCGTGTCGGTGTCTTCCCTGGCGCTGATTCCTTCGTTCCTGGTGCTGAACCTGCTCGTGTTCTTCCTGACCCTCACCCGTAGCGGTGGTGGTGCGTTCTTCCTGACCATGCTCATAGTCCTGGTGCTTGCTTTCGCCGTGTTCTCGGGTGAGGCTCTCACCTATCTGGGTCTGAACCGTCTGGGCCGCTTCGCGAAGTCCCCGATTATCATGCACGCGGCGCTGAGCACCGCATGGGTTCTGGCGTCCATGGTCGTCTATTACGTGGCGATTCGCCTGATGGGAGCCTAGTATGCACGCGATGACTCACACCCCGAGCGCGCCGACTCGTCAGCGCTGGATGTTCCTGGCGGTTCTGTTGACCATTGCCGCCCTGGTTCTGAGCGCCTGCAGCGCAAAGATTGAGACTCAGCTGGGCCTTGAGAGCGCTGAGAAGGGTACCCGCACCATTCTGGTTTCCTTCAACATGAAGGATAACCAGGACAAGGTTAAGGGTGGAACCCAGGCGCTGGATGCGTCCGTACGTAAGCACCTGCCCGAGGGCCTGGAATACGAAGGTATTCAGTCTGAGGGTGACAAGGCTCGTGCGACTTTCAAGGTATCCTTCTCCTCCGTGGACGAGTACCACTCCAAGGTGACCTCTCTGCTGAAGGCTTCGGGCTCCGACATCAAGCCGCAGATTAGCATCGTCAACTCTGACCAGGGTCTGGTGCAGGGTATTCAGGTGAAGGAAAACTTCAGCTCGGGCGATCTGCTGGGCTGGCTTCCTGAAGCTCTGGTAGTGGACGGTGTTGTGTCTGCTTCCAATAAGAACAGCGTTCTCAGCAGCAGCGATGAAACCACTGTGAAGTTTGGCGAGAAGGAAGTGAAGAACTCCGGTGGTTCTAAGATTTCCGCAAAGGATGTTCAGGACCGCGGTTTCCGTAACGTCATTCTTGACGTAAAGGAGAAGGACGGCGGTTACTCCGTGATGGTTTCCTTCGTCGCGAAGGAAATCATGAACACCGAGACCGCTTCTGCGGTCGACGCCTACCTGAACCAGGTCAAGCCTGAGGGCTCCGAGCTGAAGAAGGGCCTGGAGTCCTCGCAGGCGAAGGCATACGCTCCTTCCGCATCGACCGCCAGTGCGAAGGAAGAAGTGGGTCGTACCCTGACCTTTAGCGCTTCTTCGATTGAGGACCTGGGCAGTGGTCTCAAGAAGCTGTTTGGCGCAAGCAGCACCGATTTCTCCGCCAGCCGTGAGGTAGTGGCGAAGGATAATAACTTCACCGTTCAGAAGAAGATTTCGGGTCTGCTGGACTGCTCTCTGCTGTGCTCCCCGAACGGTGATGGCCTGACCCTGACCATCGTGGACAGCAACGATAAGTCCTACATGGTTGACCCCGAGGGTCGCGCTAGCTCCTCCCGTTCGGGCGGTAGCAGTACTCTCATCGCGGTTGACCGTGTTTCTTCACGTCAGATTGAGATGAAGAGCATGAAGGTCGCTACCTCCCTGGGTCTGGACGGTTCCATGGAAGCGCGTTTCCTCTACGCATTCCCGACCGAGGATGTTGCGGGTGCTGAGCAGAAGCTCAAGGACGTTTTCGCAGGCGGCAGCAATGACGAGACTGAGGTCCGTCAGGACGGCGACTCCACCATTGTGAGCGTGAAGGTTCGCGGTAAGGATCAGAACGAGTTCAACCAGCGTCTGAACGAATACCTGCCCGATTCGAAGGTGACCGTTACCCGCCCCGGTGGCTACCACCCCTTCGGCTCCGACTACACGGTGACCCCTGAAATCAAGCTCTCTTCGAAGCTGGGTAACTACTACTCGGCTCCCTTCGAGTTCACTTTCAAGGCTCCGACCTTCTCCTCGCTGGATCAGCAGAAGGTTGATGCTGCGAACAGCCTCGCGAAGAACTCTCAGCACGTGCAGCTCACCGTCAACGGTGGCGAGCTGAGCGTCAAGACCGACCACGGCGTCAGCACCACCTCCGGTCTGACTGTTCCGGTGTCCGGTCTGAGCATGACTGACGTAATCGTGGATGCGGTTATTGTGGGTCTGTTGCTGCTCATCCTGGTTCTGCTCTTCGTCTTCCGCAAGAAGATCGCGGCGGCTCGTGCGAAGGGCCGTGAACGTCGTGCCGCTTCGGCTGCGGCACTGGGTGCTGCGGCGGGTGTTGCGACCGGTTACGGTGCAACCCAGGCTGACGTACAGAATGGCTACCCGGCACAGGGCGGATACGCGGCACAGAACGGCTACCCGGTACAGAACGGTTATGCTGCTCAGCCCGGTTACCCGGCACAGAACACCGCCTACACCGCCGGTGATGATTCGCCGACTCAGGTGTTCACCCCGCAGCACGGCCTGAACTATGGTGAGAATGAACCGACCAAGGCAATGCCCGCGTACGATGCACAGGCCGCGCAGACCGTACAGCCTGCACAGCCGGTTCAGCCTACTCAGCCCGGTCAGCAGGTTCAGCCCGGTCAGACTGCTCAGCAGCCTGTACAGCCGAACCAGTTCGGTGCTGATGACGGTGACGTCCTCCAGTAAGTAGCTGCCTCTAGCACCTACGCTAGTGAGCACAACCTAGACTGGCTCCTGTGGCCCGTTGCCTCCTTTTGGGGAGGTGACGGGCCACAGCCGTACCCAATGACTGCCAGCGCGAGTACTCGCCACCTAATATCCGCCCGGCACGGGAAGCAAAATGCTCGGTTCCTTCGACCCCAGCAGGCTCATGGGGTTGATGTACTCGGCGGTCTTGCCGCTGCCGTCCCCACGGGTGCCTCCCTGTCGTACGCCCCAGTACAGGCAGGGGGTGGAGCATCGCCGGTAGGGGCGCTCGCTGTTGCCGCCCGCCGCGCCTGCGACGGTGCCGATGACCTCACCGGCTGTAACGGTGGTGCCGACCGGGAGCGTTTCATCCATGGGTTCGAAGGTGCTGCGCCGCCCATCCGGATGCGCAATGACCAACACTTTGCGGTTGACGACCGTGCCGCTGAAAACCACTTTTCCCGGTGCCGGTGCGTAGACGTGCCGGTCGTTCTCGGGTACGGCAAGGTCTACGCCGCGGTGCCCGGCGCTCCAGCGTTGGGCGGGCTTCTCAAAGGGGTGGATCACCCGCGGTCTGGATTCGGCGGTGGGGGAGCGGTAGCGTAGTCGGCTCGCGGTGAGCTCAACGGTGTGGGGAACGTGTGCGCTGCTGGGAGCTTGTGCACTTGAGATGGCACCGTCAGTAAACCCTGCCCCGCCTGTAAAACTGAGCCAGCCCGAATAACCCTGACTGCCCAAATAACCCTGACTGCCCGCGTAGCTCTGCCCACCCGTGTAGCCCTGCCCGCCCGCGCTCACAAGTGCACCCAGCAGGCAGCACACCACCAGGATTGTGTGCCGTAGCGTTCCCTCTAATGTCTTCATGTTCTGCTTCATCTTCTGAGCACATCACGAATCGCCCCGCCCCGCAGCGCCTCACGAAAAATTGTGGATAACCCCGCTGTTTGCGCCTTAAAATCCTTTATCCACAGTGCCCCTGCACACACCCGCACCGCCCGCGCAGGTTTTAACCCCAACCCGGCGGATTAATCGCGGAATATACGGTACAATGTCGTATTGCAGTGTGCCTGCGCGGGTATTCTCCCTCTTCGAGGGGGCCGTACAGTACCACTGACGACGCGCGGCGTGAGCGGCATCCTCACATGGGGAGCCGATAAGGGACCTTCGGTCCACCCATACGGGGTGGTTAGGGCCTGAGCTGAACGGGTAACCGTGAACGCTAACCGCCGCCAGGAAAAACTGATAACTACTATGCGCGCGTTGGGCTAGCCCGAATGGGAGGTCCGCGCGGCACAAAAAAGGAGACGACATGCCCGTCGTAACTATGCGTGAAATGCTGGACTCCGGCGTTCACTTCGGTCACCAGACCCGCCGTTGGAACCCCAAGATGAAGCGTTTCATCCTGACCGAGCGCAACGGCATCTACATCATCGACCTGCAGCAGTCCCTCGCCTTCATCGACAAGGCATACGAGGCTGTTAAGTCGACCGTCGCACACGGTGGCAACATCCTGTTCGTGGGTACCAAGAAGCAGGCTCAGGAAGTTATCGCTGAGCAGGCAACCCGCGTGAACATGCCCTACGTGAACCACCGCTGGCTCGGTGGTATGCTGACCAACTTCAGCACCATCTCCAAGAGCATCGAGCGCATGAAGGAACTCGAGCAGATTGACTTCGACGATGTAGCAGGTTCTCGCTACACCAAGAAGGAACTGCTCCTCATGCGTCGCGAGTTCGAGAAGCTCGAGAAGACCCTCGGCGGTATCCGCAACCTGTCCAAGGTTCCCTCCCTCCTGTGGGTTGTTGACACCAAGAAGGAGCACCTGGCAGTTAACGAGGCTCAGAAGCTGGGCATCCCCGTTGTTGCTATCCTCGACACCAACTGCGACCCCGACGAGGTTGCTTTCCCGATCCCCGGTAACGACGACGCTATCCGCTCCGTCAACCTGCTCACCCGCGTGATTGCTGACGCAGTGGCAGCCGGCCTGATCGAGCGCAACGCTAAGAAGAACGGCAAGGCTGAAGCAGCTGAGGAGCCCATGGCAGCTTGGGAGCGCGAGCTCCTGGAGCAGCACGAGGCTGCACAGGCTGAAGAGGCAGCTAAGTAAGCTTTCTTAGCCCACTAAGCTTTATGCTTTGTGGCCCCCGCCTGCGGGGACCACGTTCGGACGGCGCCCGCCCTGACCTGGGCGCGGCGCCGTCCGCCATTTGTACCACCGGGATGTCATCCCGATTTATTACAGCAACACAAGGAGTTCACAATGGCGAACTACACCGCAGCAGACATCAAGGCACTGCGCGAGAAGACCGGCGCAGGTATGCTCGACGTCAAGAAGGCTCTGGACGAGGCTAACGGCGACCAGCAGAAGGCTGCTGAGATCATCCGCGTTAAGGGTCTGAAGGGCATCACCAAGCGCGAGGGTCGCGCAACCGCTGAGGGCCTGGTAGCTGCACGCGTTGAGAACGGCGTTGGCTACATGATCGAGGTCAACTCTGAGACCGACTTCGTGGCAAAGTCCGACCCCTTCATCGCTTTCGGCCAGAACGTGCTCGAGGCTGCTATTGCTGCTAACGCTTCCACCCTGGAAGAGCTGCAGGCTGCATCCTACGAGGGCAAGACCGTTGAGGAGCTGACCACCGACGCTGGTGCACTGCTCGGCGAGAAGATCGTTGTCCGCCGCGTTGCACGCGTTGAGGGCGAGAACGTTGCAGTTTACCTGCACAAGACCTCCAAGGACCTGCCGGCACAGGTTGGCGTTCTGCTGGCTGTCTCCGGTGAGAACACCGACGAGATCGCACACGACGTTGCAGTTCACATTGCTGCAATGAGCCCCAAGTACCTGGATTCCGAGTCCATCCCCGCAGACCAGATCGAGACCGAGAAGCGCGTTGCTCGCGAGACCGCAATCGCTGAGGGCAAGCCCGAGAAGATTCTGGACAAGATCGTTGAGGGTCGCCTGAAGGGCTTCTTCAAGGAGAACACCCTGCTCGATCAGGACTTCGCGAAGGACTCCAAGAAGTCTGTCGCACAGGTTCTGTCCGAGGCTGGCGCAACCGCTACCGCATTCGCACGTTTCCGCGTGGGCGCATAAGGACTCGCTGCAGTTCTGCCCTCCCGTATTGCGGGTTCCCGGTAAGGGAAGTCGTATGAGGTTGGGATTATAGCCTGAAGCCGGGTAGTCACCACTGGTGGCTACCCGGCTTTGCTGTATCCTTGATAAGGACTAGGCGGCAGGAGTCCGCCCCGATCACCTATAACAATCCCTAGGTAAGCCACTGGAGGAACCATGACTGAAGCGAATCCCCGCCCGATGCACCGTGACGAAACCGGCCGCCGCCGCGTTTTGCTCAAGCTTTCCGGTGAGGTTTTTGGTGGCGGCGAAGTTGGCATTTCGACCGAGGTCGTGCGCAGCATCGCTAAGCAGATCGCCGCAACTGTTGGCGAGGTTGAGACCTCCATCGTGATTGGTGGCGGCAACTTCTTCCGCGGTGCTGAACTCTCTCAGGCGGGTATGGACCGCTCCCGTGCAGACTACATGGGTATGCTCGGCACCGTGATGAACTCCCTGGCTCTGCAGGACTTCCTGGAGCAGGAGGGTATTGACACCCGCGTTCAGTCGGCTATCACCATGCCGCAGGTTGCTGAGACTTACATTCCTCGCCGCGCGATCCGCCACATGCAGAAGGACCGCGTCGTGATCTTCGGTGCTGGTGCGGGTCTGCCCTACTTCTCCACCGACACTGTGGCTGCTCAGCGCGCCCTGGAAATCCACGCAGATGAGGTTCTGGTGGCTAAGAACGGCGTGGACGGCATCTACACTGCTGACCCGAACAAGGACCCCAACGCTGAGCGCCTGTACAACCTCACCTACGATGAGGCAATGCAGCGCAACATCCGCGTGCTGGATCAGACCGCGTTCTCCCTGTGCCGCGACAACAACGTGACCATGCGCGTGTTCGGCATGCAGGGTGACGGCAACGTGACCCGCGCAATTCTGGGCGAGAAGATGGGTACCCTCGTTACTCGCTAACGCCTAAATTTTTAGGTTGGGGCGTACGGAACGCGCCCTCACATTGTGACCGTGCTCGATAGCGCGGACTTATTCTGGACGGTACCGCGCGGGTAGGCGCTAAAACTCGCTTATGCCCGCCGGTACCGTCTAGACTTATATCAAATACGACGTTCTGCCTCTTTCCCGTCGACTTCGCAGTACCCGTAAGGTTTTCGCCTCGGATGCGCCGCAAACCGGCGGGGAATAATGAGGGCTGAGCGAACGCCCACCGACAATTCTGGTACCCCAGAATTCCGACAAAGGAGATCCTTTCGTGATCGAAGAAATCCTTGCCGAAGCCGGCGAGAAGATGGAAAAGACCATCGAAGCAACCAAGACTGAGTTCGCTAAGGTTCGTACCGGTCGTGTGAACCCCGCAATCTTCAGCGGCCTGACCGCCGAGTACTACGGCGCACCGACCCCGCTGCAGCAGCTGGTGTCCTTCAACGTTGAGGACGCACGTACCGTCAAGATCGTTCCCTTCGACGTGACCGCACTGGCGGCTATTGAGAAGGCTCTGCGTGACTCTGACCTGGGTGTTAACCCCAGCAACGACGGTGCAGCTATCCGCGTTGTCATGCCCGAAATGACCGCTGAGCGCCGTAAGGAATACACCAAGCTCGTCAACAGCAAGGCTGAGGAGTCCCGCGTTTCCATCCGTAACGTTCGCCGCCACGCTAAGACCGCTATCGACAAGCTCGTCAAGGACAGCGAAATCGGTGAGGACGAAGGCGCACGCGCTGAGAAGGAACTGGACGCACTGACCAAGAAGCACATCGACCAGGTCGACGCACTGTACAAGCACAAGGAAGCTGAACTGCTCGAGGTCTAAACCCTAATGAGTGCACGCAAAGAAGCGAAAGAAGAGAGAGGCACGCCGCCTGCTCCACAGTCGAGCCCGCAGACCGCTGCAACGCCGGTGAAGTCGCGTAGCGCCAAAGCAGGCCGTAACCTGCCCGCCGCCATTGGTGTGGGTGTTGGTTTCGGTGTGCTGTTGGTGCTCGGCCTGATGTACCAGCCGATTTTTGTGGCGCTTGCAGCTGCCGCGGCTGGCCTGGGCGCCTGGGAGATTGGGCACGTGCTCAATACTCGCCGCGGCTACGGCATCCCGGAGTACCTGCTGGGTGCCCTGTCTGCCGCGATTGTGGCGGTGTCTTACCTGTTCGGTTTTACCGGGTTGGGCATCGCCCTGGCGGTGAGCCTGCTGGTGCTGCTTCTCTCTTCTGCTCTTGTGCGTGCGGACCGTCAGGTTTCGTTGGGTAAGTCCTTGGGCGGTAGCGCCCTCGCACTGCTGTGGGTGCCGCTGATGCTGGGCATCGCCATGGTCTACTTCCAGGTGGACCACGGCGAGCGCGGCGTCCTCATGATTCTGCTGATGGCAATCTGCAATGACACGTTCGGCTTTATTGCCGGCGTGAATTGGGGTAAGCACCCGATGGCGCCGAAGATCTCCCCGAAGAAAAGCTGGGAGGGCCTGGCTGGTTCCTTCGTCGGTTCGGCGGTGGTTGGTGCTATCGCGTTGGCGGTCATGGGTTCGCCCTGGTATTGGGCTATTCCGTTGGCGGCGGTCATGGTGGTCGCTTCGACTGCCGGTGACCTGGTCGAGTCCGTGTTCAAGCGCCGTATGGGTGTGAAGGACATGTCGAATATCCTGCCCGGTCACGGCGGCATGATGGATCGCCTAGACTCGATTCTTTTCGCTGCGGCGGCTGGCTGCCTGATTTTCCGGTTTATTATGCCGCTCTAAAGCCTGAAGCTTTTATCGCTTATGGAGGCGGGGCGTTTCTTCCCACGAGTGGGGGAGGGGCGCCCCGCCTCTGCTGTACCCGCTTTCGCTGTACCCGGTGAATAGGGGCGTAAAAGGCTATATCTAAGACACCGCCCGCCAACCTTGCACCAGGTAGCCTGCGCATTGGTATTCTTAAAGTTCAATCGTCGAGAGGAGCCCACTTTGGCAAGCACCACCCACGGAGGCGGATTTGCCCGTGCAGGAGAAACCGAACCCGGCTACAAGCGCAGTGAAGTAGACCGCCTGTTCACCCGCCTCGCCGAGGACTACGAGAAGCTCAGCGGAGCCGCCGAACTACCCGAAGACCTCTACACCTCCCGACGAATCCGCCAGGTCGTCTTCCGTGAAGAACCCGGCGGCTACCAGCTGGATGTGGTCGACCGCGCCCTCGAAAAGATTGAGGAACGCTTCGCCAAGCTTGAACGCAGCCGCTACATTGAGGCGTACGGCCTGGACAACTGGGAACGCTCCCTCGTAGAGACCGGCGAGCTGCTCGCTGGCCGCCTGGAACGCCCCGCCGGTGAGCGTTTCCGCCGCCCCAGCAAGCGCCGCCACATGGGCTACTTCGTCGGCGACGTGGATGCCATCTGCGACCGCGTGTACGCCCAGCTCAACAGCGAAGAGCCGCTGGACCCCTCCGTGGTGCGCCACGCAAAGTTCCGCCCCGCCTCGGGCACCGTCAGCTACGAGGAATCCCAGGTGGATGCTTTCCTGGACCGCTGCATTGAGCTACTGCAGGATCTGCTCTAAAACGTTACGTGTTGAATCCCCCGCCCCGTACCAGGGTGGGGGATTCTTCTATGCCGAGTCCCTCTCTGCTGAGGCTTTCTAAGATGAGAGGCGGCGCCAGTACCCGAACGTACCCGCGAGCTCATGAGACACTAGAACCATGAAGTTTGGATCCTCAGCACGCGTCGGCGGCAGCCGCGACCGCCTCACCGACGCCCTCACAGAACTCACCCGCGCACCGCAGCGCGTCACCCTCCTCGGCTCAACCGGCTCCATCGGCACCCAAGCCATGGAAGTCATCGACCACCTCGCCGCACTCAAAGGCACCAGCGCCTCCGCCGACGACGCGCCGCTGAAGGTCGTCGCCCTCTCCGCAGGCTCCCGATCCCTCGAACTGCTCGCACGCCAGGCAGTGCACGTGCGCGCCGAACTGGTCGCCACCAGCGGCACCGCCGAAGACTCGCAGCGCCTGCGCGAACTCATCGAAGCGGCAGCCTCCGAAGCAGGAGCCACCGGCTACACCCCGCAGATCGCCCACGGCGCCGAAGCCTCCGTACAGGCGGCAGCGCACCCGGCAGACACCGTCCTGAACGGCATCACCGGCTCCATCGGCCTGGAACCGACCCTCACCGCCCTCAACAGCGGCTACCGCGTGGCACTCGCCAACAAGGAATCCCTCATCGCAGGCGGCCCGCTCGTACGCGCCGCCGTGGACGCATCGCCCCTGGACACCCCCATGGTGCCCGTCGACTCGGAGCACTCCGCCCTTGCGCAGGCGCTCGCCTCCGGAACCGACGCTGAAATTGACCGCCTCATCCTCACCGCATCGGGCGGCCCGTTCCGCGGCTACAAGCGCGAACAGCTGCACGACGTGACCCCCGCGCAGGCGCTCGCACACCCCACCTGGGATATGGGCCTGGTCGTCACCACCAATTCGGCAACCATGGTCAACAAGGCACTCGAAGTGCTTGAAGCGCACCACCTGTTCGGCGTGGACCTGGACCGTATTGACGTGGCGGTTCACCCGCAGTCCGTCGTGCACTCCATGGTGCAGTTCGTGGACGGCTCCACTATCGCGCAGGCGTCGCCGCCGAGTATGGTTCTGCCCATCGCGCTGGGTCTGACCTGGCCGCACCGCATCCCCGGCGCCGTGCCCGCCTGCGACTGGTCGAAGGCGGCATCCTGGACTTTCGAGCCGCTGGACGAGGAAGCATTCCCCGCCGTGCGCATGATTAAGGACGCCGGTAAGATCGGCGGCACCCACCCGGCAGTGTTCAACGCCGCCAATGAGGAAGCCGTCGCTGCATTCCATGCGGGCGCGATTCGCTTTACCGACATTGTCGATTCGGTCGCACGCGTGCTGGAGGAGCACACCGGCAGCGCTGAGGCTGTCTCTGACGCTGATTTGACTCTGGAGGCTGTACTGAACGCGGAGCGTTGGGCTCGCGTTCGCGCGAATGAGCTGCTGGGTATGCCCGGACGCTAAATCGCTTCTGCGGTGCGGTGTTCGTCCTCGTTCCTACAGGGGCACCCGCCCTCGCTTCGCTTCGGGCACCCTGATGTCACTTTCGGACGACACCGCCCCTCCACACGCACGCTAGGCTACCGGAGGTGGCGCGCCGTGTTTTCCGGATGCGCCCTCAGGGTGTCAGCCCGGACG
>NZ_KV816927.1:221003-225736 GCF_001814485.1 Rothia sp. HMSC066G07
TGCGTAGGCGCGGAGGAAACATGCGGCGTGCCTCCCCAAACGCTATGGTGCAGAATGAGGACGAACACCGTTCCCCCCCAACCGTATCCCGAAAGAAAAACACGCGGCGTGCCATCCCCACCAGAGAGGCGAGGATAAACACCGTTCCCCCTTGCCTCCCCCCCCCCCGGCGCATAGTAGGCTAGTGTTCAAATCATCTTCTCTCAAGGGCAAACAACGAAGAGCCCCTGAACGAGCGGACAAAGATGCAGCTATATTTCACGAGGAAGTGCCCCTATGCGTCGACAGAACACCCTACGAACCCTCGCCGGGGCTATACTCCCGCTAACCCTGGTGCTTAGCTCCTGCGCATCCGGGCAGCCCAGTGCCGACTCCTCGGCTTCCGCTAACGCTGAGAAGGCGTATAGCGCCTCCAAGAACCCCGATAGTCAAGCTATCGAAAAAGTAGAGAACCTCGCCTCACTTTCTGACAACGTTGCCCGTGCCTACCAGCGTTCCCTGAGCCAGTGCATGGCTGAACGAGGATTCCCGAACTACAAGGTTCCTGCCGGAAAAACTGAAATCTCGCTGCTTCTGCAGGCTGATATTGAACCTCTCACCGTTGCGGACGCCCGCGCTCGCGGATACGAAGAGCGCTACTCTTTGGCTACTACAGCACTGGAAGAGCAGAGCCGTACTATGAGCGACGCTGAAATGCAGGCTCTTTACGGCACCGAAGGAAAGGGCGGTTGCCAACAAGAAGCCACCCGCGTAGTCTTCGGTTCAGAAGAATCCCGCGCGACCATAAAAAAGGTCTACGTCACTGCGGTTCACTACCTCAACAACGACGCAATCTTCAAAGACCTTGGGCCCGTCACCGAGAAGTGGGCACAGTGTATGAAGGAACGCTTCGGGGGAGACTACACCACGCCGGTTATGGCTCGCGAACAGTACCGCCAGAACAACCAAGACACCCACGAACTGGCAATCAACGATGCGACCTGCCGTGAAGCAACCGGGCTGGATGCCGAACAGCGAAAGATTGCTATCGCTTACCTGAGTTCTTTCCTCGAAAAGGAGCAGGGCCTCATCGAGCAGGTGACCACGATCAAGAAAACCGCTGAAGAGAATGCCCGAAAGATTCTGAGCTAACTCTCCGGGCTAATCAGACCGGACTAACCAGAACAGGCATACAGAGTAGCCACGGAGGCTGCACCTCGTCACAGTGTATTGTGCCCGGCACGTATCCCCGTGCCGGGCACAAACTAACCCCACACGGCATCGCCGCCCCTAAGCCCAAACGGCACAGACAATAGCGTTCCCGTACGCGCACCCAAAGAAGGGACACCATGAGCGCCACCCCCACCCGCCAGAAGAAAACCCTCTGGCTCTACGGCATTATCGCCCTGCTCCTCATCATCACCGTGGGTACGCTCATCAGCGCCCAGAACATCAAAACCACCGCCCAAAAAGACGCGGAAGCGGCGCCTCCGGACCCCTCCACCATCACCGCCACGGTCACCCGCGAGAAACTGCGCACCACCGTGCCCCTGACCTGCACCGCGAACTACGCCACCTCAACCCCGCTACGCTACAGCGGCGAAGGACAGTACACCGCAATCACCATCAAACACGGTGACACCGTCGGCAACGGCACCCTCATCGCAGAAGTCAACGGTGAACCTCTCATCACCCTCACCGGCGGCTTCGCGCTCTACCGCGACCTCAAACTCGACGATAGCGGACCCGACGCCGCACTCCTCAACGAGGCACTGACCGCCATGGGGCGTCAGGGCCCGCAGCCCGCGCGCATCACCGAAGACACCTACGAGGCTCTCAACAACCTCCTCGACAGCCTCGGCTACGCGCACGTCAAGACTGACCAGCCCATTCCCTCCCGATACTTCCTCATCATCAACCGTGCCGGACTCGTCACCGGCAACCCCCGCGCAACCGGCGCTATCGCAGATGGCCCCGTAGCCACCATCGCAGAAGGTAGCAAGACCCTCAGCTGCACCGGAACCACCGGCAGGCTCACCCCCGAAGCCCGTAGCGGCCAGAAGGTAACCGTGCCCTCCCTCGGTGATACTGAGTACGTCGCAACCCTCGGATACAAGAACACCACCGAAGCCGCAGGTGCCGCAGGCAACAGCCAGGCCGGTCGCCAGGCCAATGGCGCAGAAGGTGCGGCTGGCTCCAACCTCAACGGTGCAGCCGGTGCGGCAGGAAGCACCGAAGGGGAACGCATCCTCACCCTCGACGTAGGGGATAAGGCGGACAGCCTCCGAGGCGCCGTCAACGCGGAACTCACCCTCGAAGAAACCCCCGACGCGCACCTGGTCGTGCCCTCATCGGCGCTCTACACCCGTGACGGACAGACCCGAGTCATCGTGCTCGGCCCCGAAAGCTCCAACGGATCGAAGGCCCGCGAAGAACGCGAGGTAACCGTTACCGTCATCAGCAACGCCAACGGCAAGAACGCCGTCACCGGTGACCTGCACGAAGGCGACAGCGTCAAAATCATGCGCGAGAAAAAGTAGGGAGTAGCCATGACTGACTCCCGCGCCGCTCACGCGCACCCACCAGCCTATAGCGTCGATATTCAGGGAGTGTCCCAGCACTTTATGCAGGGTGACACTCGAATTGACGTGCTCAAAAATATTGACCTGAAAGTCCGCTACGGAGAAGTCGTCGCAATCCTGGGACCGTCCGGCAGCGGCAAATCAACCCTGCTGAACATTCTCGGTCTGCTCAGCACGCCCGCCTCCGGCAGCTACCTGCTGGACGGTACAGACACCGCAACCTTCAACGCGGCACAGCGAGCTGAAGCGCGCCTGGACAGCATCGGTTTCGTCTTCCAAGCGTTCCACCTCATCGAGCATAAGAACGTGTACCGCAACGTTGAGCTACCGCTCATCTACCGTGGCGTGCCCAAAGCGGAACGAGCACAACGGGTTGCGGATACTCTCGCCCTGCTGGGTTTGAGCCACCGGACAGATGCCCCCATCACCACTCTCTCCGGCGGCGAAAAGCAGCGTGTAGCTATTGCTCGTGCGCTCATTGGGGAACCGGCGTTGCTGCTCTGTGACGAGCCGACCGGCTCGCTGGATGAAGAGCTCACCCGTGAAGTCATTGACCTGCTCCGTGAATGTACGGGTGACCAGCAAAGCACGATTGTGATTACTCACGACCCCCTCGTGGCGGAGCACTGCGACCGGGTGCTACGTATGCACGAGGGGCAGCTCATCGAGCAGGATGCACAGCGGCAGGAAGAAACGACCGCCCGCGCGTCTCTGAATCTGCCTAGCTTTGCTGAGGAGCAAACATCTAAGCCGCAGAGCAGTGGTCGTGCACCTTGGGCGCTCGCCTCCCTCAAAGAAGCCTGGGACGCTACCGTGCACCGGGTGAGGCGCAATATCTTCACCATGCTTGGTGTGGTTCTGGGTATCGCTTCGCTCGTGCTGACTGTTGGTCTGACCGCCACCATTTCTGGGCAGCTGGCTGACAGCTTCGACATTTTTAGGGCTAAGCACCTGACGATAAGCTCGACCCGAACCGAATCCATGAGCCGGGCTGAACTATTGAGCCTGGCGGCAAGTGAGAACTACCGGCGTGTTAGCCAGCTGAACGGAGTGACCGGTACCGCGCTGGTGGATCAGCTGTATGAATCCGCAGATATTCAGCGCGGCCCAGACAACTTCGGTGAGCGCGGCGCGAACGTGGCGGCTGCTGTCCTTGCGGCAACCCCCAGCATCTTTAGCGTGCAGGGTCATGAACTGGTGTGGGGTCGCACCTTCGACGAGGGGCATGTGGAGCGGAACGATAAGGTCGTGGTGCTCAGCGAAAGCGTGATGCGCCAGCTCGGGCTACCCTATAGCCCCGGAGTTACGGTCTATATTCATGATGAGCCGTACACCGTCATCGGTGTGGTGCGGGAGAATCCCTCGCTGACTCTGTCGTACGGTTCGGTCTACCTGCCTCTGGGTGCGAAGCCTGGTGCCGATGTTGAAGAAGCGCAGCCCGCTGCCGGTGGCGGTGCCGTTGCGGCGCAGACCGGTAAGCGTTCCACTCAGATTGTGGTGAGTACTGTTGCCGGTGCCGCAAACCAGATTGCGGAGGAAGCACCGTACGCGCTCTCGCCGGAACGTCCCGCCCTGTATAGCGTGAGTGTTCCGCCCGAGCCGAAAACTCTTCGTGAGGCTGTCGACCAGCAGCAACGCACCATGCTTATAGCCATGAGCGTTATTACCCTCGTGATTGGTGCGATGGGCATTATGAATACGTTCCTGGTTGCGGTGATGGAGCGTCGCCGTGAGGTTGGTTTGCGTCTGGCTATTGGTATGCGCCCTTCGGGTATTCTGCTGCAGTTCTCGGCGGAGGCGCTGCTGACCGGCATCCTGGGCGCTGTGGCTGGTATTGTGCTGGCGGTTAACGGCATCTCGACTGTGTCTTTGATGAACCGTTGGACGCCGATTATTAGTGCCGACACTATTCTGCTGGGTCTGGGTGCTGGTGCGCTGGTTGGTGTGTTGGCTGGTCTGTACCCGGCGGCGAAGGCTTCGCGTATTGATCCGGCACAGACCCTGGCGGCAGGCTAGTCGTTGAGGAAGGCTTGGAGGGGCGGTGTCGTCCGTAGTGACATCAGGGTGCCCGAAGCGAAGCGAGGGCGGGTGCCCCTGTAGGAACGAGGACGAACACCGTCCCTCCACATGCCCGCACCTCACCGGAGGAAGGGTATAGCGTACCCACCCACA
>NZ_KV816927.1:225836-299965 GCF_001814485.1 Rothia sp. HMSC066G07
GAGGAAGGGTATAGCGTACCCACCCACACCGTCCTGCATAGTCATATGAGGCGGGGGAAGGCGCCTTCACAGGCTAAGCGAGTATCCTAGAAGCTTCGTATCCCCGAACCGAAACGAGAAAAAGCGTGGAAATCCTGCTGTACGCTGTGGGCATTATCCTCATGGCAATCGCTATTGCCGTCTCGATTGCCCTGCACGAGGTGGGGCATCTGGTGCCCGCGAAGCTGTTCAATGTGCGCGTTCCGCAGTACATGATTGGCTTCGGTAAGACCGTGTTCTCTTTCCGCCGCGGCGAGACTGAGTACGGTTTCAAGGCGATCCCGTTGGGCGGTTACATTTCGATGATTGGTATGTACCCGCCGAGCCCTGCTGAGGTGAAGGAGCACCATGAGGAGGGCCATTCGGGCAGTACCAGCCCGTTTGCGTCCATGGCTGAGGAGGCTCGTGCGGCGGATGCTGAGCGCCTGAAGCCCGGCGATGAGGACCGCCTGTTCTATAAGTTGCCGGTGCTCAAGCGCATGGTGATTATGCTGGGTGGCCCGACCATGAACCTGCTGATTGGTGTGGTGTGTACTGCTGTGCTGATTTGTGGTTTTGGTACGGCGCAGGTGACGAATAAGGTGTCGGCGGTGTCTGAATGCGTGCCGAGCGTGAATGTCACTCATGATTCGATTAGCTATGGCGAGTGTACGGATAAGTCCACCCCGTCGCCTGCAAAGGCTGCTGGTGTGCAGGTGGGTGACCGTGTGGTTGCTGTGAATGGTGCGTCGACGGGTTCGTGGGAGGCTGTATCTTCGGCGATTCGTGCGGCGGGTTCTCACCCGAGCACTTTGACGGTGGAGCGTAATGGTCAGCGTCTGGATTTGTCGGTGACTCCGGTTGAGATGATCCGCCCGGTTTCTGACGGTAAGGGCCAGTATGCGCGTGCTGCGGACGGTTCGATTGCGACGACTCGCGGCGGTTTTGTGGGTGTTTCGCCGTCGAGTGAGTTGGTGCCTGGTTCTATTACTGAGGTGCCTGCGATGGTGGGTGATACGCTCTCGCGTGTGGGTTCGTCGATGTTGTCGTTGCCGCAGCGTGTGTGGGAGTTGACGGTGACTTTGGTGACTGGTGGTGAGCGTAGTGTTGAGTCGCCGGTGTCTGTGGTTGGTGTGAGTCGTATTGCTGGTGAGGTGACGGCTACTGACCGTATTGATGTGAAGGCGAAGGCTGCGATGTTGGTCTCGCTGGTGGCGAATATGAATTTGATGCTTTTTGCGTTTAATCTGATTCCGCTTTTGCCGCTGGATGGTGGCCACGTGTTGGGCGCGCTCTGGGAGGGTGTGCGTCGTTTCTTTGCACGTTTGACTGGGCGTAAGGATCCGGGTCCGTTTGATCCGGTGAAGTTGTTGCCGTTGACGTATGTGGTGGCGGGCGCGTTTATTGTGATGTCTGTCATCCTGATTGTGGCGGATATTGTTAAGCCCATCACCCTGTTTTAGTGTGTTGTCACGCGCGGTAAGGGTACCCGTATTAGTGCTTTCTTTCGCGTCAGTGGCACAATAAAAAGTTGAACGAAGGATGCGTCGTACGTCCTTCATAACCCATGTATGGAGGAAAACCTTGTCGGTCAGCCTTGGTATGCCGAAGCCCGCTCCCGCGGTTCTGTCCCCGCGTCGTAAGACTCGCCAGTTTAAGGTGGGTTCTGTCGGTGTTGGTTCTGAATCTCCGATTTCGGTGCAGTCGATGACGACCACTAAGACCCACGACATTGGTGCGACTCTGCAGCAGATTGCTGAGTTGACCGCTGCCGGTTGCGATATTGTGCGTGTGGCGTGCCCGACTGATAAGGATGCGGAGGCTCTGCCCATTATTGCGAAGCAGTCCCGTATTCCGGTGATTGCTGATATTCACTTCCAGCCGAAGTACGTGTATGCGGCTATTCAGGCTGGTTGCGGTGCTGTGCGTGTGAACCCGGGTAATATCCGTAAGTTCGATGACCAGGTGAAGGAAATCGCTCAGATGGCTTCGGACCACGGCGTTTCTCTGCGTATTGGTGTGAATGCTGGTTCGCTGGATAAGCGTCTGTTGGAGAAGTACGGTAAGGCTACTCCGGAGGCTCTGGTTGAGTCTGCTGTGTGGGAGGCGTCGCTCTTTGAGGAGCACGGTTTCCGCGATTTCAAGATTTCTGTGAAGCATAATGACCCTGTGGTGATGGTGGAGGCGTACCGTCAGCTGGCTGAGCGCGGTGACTGGCCCCTGCACCTGGGTGTGACTGAGGCTGGTCCGGCGTTCCAGGGCACTATTAAGAGCTCGGTGGCGTTCGGTACTCTGCTGTCTCAGGGTATCGGCGATACTATTCGCGTGTCGCTGTCTGCTCCTCCGGTTGAGGAGGTGAAGGTGGGCACCAAGATCCTGGAGTCGCTGAACCTTCGCCCCCGCAAGCTGGATATCGTTTCTTGCCCGTCGTGCGGTCGTGCGCAGGTGAACGTGTGGGAGCTTGCTGAGAACGTGACTAAGGGCCTGGAGCACATGAAGGTTCCGCTGCGTGTTGCCGTGATGGGTTGCGTGGTGAACGGTCCGGGTGAGGCTCGTGAGGCTGACCTGGGTGTGGCGTCCGGTAACGGTAAGGGCCAGATTTTCGTGAAGGGTGAGGTCATTAAGACCGTGCCTGAGGATCAGATTGTTGAGACTCTGATTGAAGAGGCGACCCGTATTGCTGCTGAGATGGAGGCTTCGGGCGAGTACGTTCCCGAGGGTTCCCCGGCTGTTTCGGTGAGCTAGTTAGCTTTTGTGCGCGGAGGCGCCCTGGTGAGGGCGCCTCCGCGCTTTTCCGGTTATGTCTGGTTATGGTGGTGGCAGGCTTGGTGCTTGCCGCTGCCGGTTGTGGCCGCAGGATCCGGTTGCTTTTTCGGGGGTGCGTGTCCCCGTATTTTCACTTATTTTTGTCGCTCTTTCTCTATCACTCAACAGGTCATGTTCACTCTTTTTTCTCGCCGCCGTAAGGCTAATCGTGCCCGGCGTGCTGCTGTTTCGTCTGCTGCTGTTTCGTCGATGGATTCTTTCCCTATGCCTGATCGCGTGAAGGAACACGTTTTTGCTCTGGATGCTCGGTGGTGCGATGAGCTGGAGGAGGTCCTGTTCAGTGACCCGGTCCCGAATCTGTACTCCATTGAGCATTATTTGGCGTGCCCTCTTCCGGTGAGGTCCCCGCGTATTCCGCTGCATTACTATCAGGGTTTTGTGGGTTGTGAGCGCGATGGGCAGTTGTGCTGTGTGCTGCTGTTGGGTTCGAATGTGGTGCCGGTGCGGCTGTGCGGTGCCGCAATTGAACATGATGTTGCCGAACATGTAGAAGCCTCTGATGCCCCCACCCTGGACGCCCCCACCTTGGATGCTACGGCGCTCGCGCATCGTGACGCGCTGGCTCAGCTGCTACTGCAGGTGGGTTCTCGTCTGGATTCCATGTTCGGTGAGAGCGCCTTCGTGATGCCCCTGTGGACGCGCATGCAGGAGCTGTGCGAGCAGACTCGCGGCGGTAAGAGCCCGCTACTGCAGATGCTGCAGCCGAGCCTGGGTGACGGTTGCGATCACCGTGCGCGGGTTCTGTCGGAGCGTCCCAATCAGCCGCTGCTGTATCTGCCGCCGGAGAAGGACCTCACCCGCTTCTACGCTGTGGAGCTTCCTGAGCTGCCGGCTCACCTGCCCGCGCTCTTCAAACCTGCCGAAGCCCCCGCCGGTGCTGTCCAATTCAGCGGTGAGGCTGCCGGGTATGCGCGCCTTGCCACCTCCGCGGACCTGGGGGAGCTTCTGCCCGCCGCGGCCGCCATGTTCACCGAGGAGGTCGGCTTCGACCCGATTGCTCGCTACGGTGACGGCTATGCGGCGCGCCTGCGCACGCTCATAGCCGGCCAGCGCAGCGCCATTGTCACCGACGTGAATGGGCGGGTTATCTTCAAGGCGGATGCGGGCATCGTGAACCTGGACGCCGCGCAGGTGCAGGGCGTGTGGCTGCATCCGGACTACCGCGGCTACGGTCTGGCTAAGCCGTTCTTTGCCGCCGCCGCGCAGATTCTGCAGCGCTACTACCCGCATTTGAGCCTGTACGTGAACGACTACAACGCCCGTGCTCTTGCCATGTACCGGGGGACTGGTTGGGAGCAGATTGGGCAGTTCTCGACCATCATTTTTGAGCGCTAAACACGCCGAACCTTAAAACGCTATAAAATTAAAGACGGCTGTGCCTTTTTCACGGCTCACCCGGTGAGCCTCGGGCACCCTACCTAAACCTATCGACCTTTCAAGGAGAATCGTGGTACTTCGCCTTTCCAACCTCTTCGTGCGCACTCTGCGCGAGGACCCCGTAGACGCTGAGGTCGCCAGCCACAAGCTGCTGGTCCGCGCCGGTTACATCCGCCGCGCAGCCCCCGGCGTGTACACCTGGCTGCCCCTGGGCCTGAAGGTACTGCGCAAGGTCGAGAACATCATCCGCGAAGAGATGGACGCCATTGGTGCGCAGGAAGTTCACTTCCCCGCACTGCTGCCCCGCGAACCCTACGAGGCAACCAACCGCTGGGACGAGTACGGCGATAACCTCTTCCGCCTCAAGGATCGTAAGGGTGCAGACATGCTGCTGGCACCCACCCACGAGGAAATGTTCACCCTGCTGGTGAAGGACCTGTACTCCTCCTACAAGGATTTGCCGGTTTACCTGTACCAGATTCAGACCAAGTACCGCGATGAGGCACGCCCCCGCGCGGGCCTGCTGCGCGGCCGCGAGTTCGTCATGAAGGACTCCTACTCCTTCAACATTGACGATGAGGGCCTGAACGAGGCGTACATGGCGCACCGTGCCGCCTACCAGCGCATTTTCGAGCGCCTGGGCCTGGAGATTGTCATTGTGACCGCACAGTCCGGCGCGATGGGTGGCTCCCGCAGCGAAGAGTTCCTGCACCCGACCCCCATCGGTGAGGACACCTTCGTGCGTTCCGCGGGCGGCTACGCGGCAAACGTTGAGGCCGTCACCACCGTGGTTCCCGAGGAAATCGAAATCACCGAGGACACCCCGGCGGCAATCGTCGTGGACACCCCCGACTCCGCCACCATTGAGACCCTGGTGGAGCGCATGAACGAGCTGCACTCCGAGGTTACCGGCGGCGCCCTGGAAGCTTCGCAGACCCTCAAGTGCTTCCTGGGCACCGTCATCACGCCCTCCGGCGAGCGGAAGGTCTTCGCCGTGGGCGTTCCCGGCGACCGTGCCGTGGACCTGGGCCGCGTTGAGGTCAACATCGGCGCCCTGCTGGGCATCGGCGGCGAGGTCGAGGTCGAGGCAGCCAGCGAAGAGGATCTGAAGGCATACCCGCAGCTGGTCAAGGGCTACATTGGCCCCGGCCTGAGCCTGGATGCGCCCCTGTTCGGTGCGCACACCGAGGACGAGGATGCGGTAGCTTCCGCAACCGGCATTCCCTTCTTCGTTGACCCCCGCGTGGTGCGCGGTACCCGCTGGGTGACCGGCGCAAACGAAGAGGGCAAGCACGTGGCGAACCTGGTCTTCGGCCGCGACTTCACCGCCGACGGCGTGATCGAGGCGTGCGAGGTGCGCGAAGGCGACCCGGCACCGGACGGCTCCGGCGAACTGGTCGCAGCCCGCGGCATCGAGATGGGCCACATCTTCGCCCTGGGTCGCAAGTACGCTGAGGCACTGGGCCTGAAGGTCTTGGACCAGAACGGCAAGCTGCAGACCGTGACCATGGGCTCCTACGGCGTGGGCGTGACCCGCGCACTGGCTGCTATCGCCGAGGGCAACCACGACGAGAAGGGCCTGATCTGGCCGCGTAACCTGGCACCGGCAGACGTGCACATCGTCATCACCGGCAAGGATGCAGCATCCCACGAGTACGCTGAAGAGCTCAGCGCATCCCTGGAATCCGCCGGTCTGCAGGTCATGCTGGATGACCGCCCGAAGACCAGCCCCGGCGTGAAGTTCGGCGACGCTGAGCTGCTGGGCGTGCCCACCATCCTGGTGATTGGTCGCGGCTTCAAGGACGGCGTGCTGGAGCTGAAGGACCGCCGCAGCGGTGAGGCTCGCGAGGTGTCCGTCGAGAACGCGGTGGCTGAGGTCATCGCTGAGGTGCGCGGCGCCTAAGGCACGCCACTAGCCCGCAAAAACGTAAAACCGTCGCCACCTGCTCCGCCTCCCAGGAGGTGGGGCAGGGTAGCGGCGGAAGAATGAAAGAAGAGAACTATGGCATATAAGCCGAAGCGTTCTGGCTCTAAGAAGAGCGCCCCGAATGCGCGCGCTCGCCGTGCCGCATCCCGCGTGGCGAATGGTGTGAACACTCCCCGCACTCGCGTTGAGAGTGAGCCCGTGGTGGAGGCACCGGTGCGCGTGGGTACCCGCGCGATCCGTGAGGAAGAAGTTGCCGAGGCGATTGCCCCGGTTATCTCCGAATTCTCGCTGGTGCTGGAGGGCCTGAAGATTTCGGGCCCGGCGGCGAACCGCACCGTGAAGATTACGGTGGACTACACCGCTGAGCGTACCGATTCGCTGTCGCTGGATTCCCTCGCGGAGATTTCCGGTGCGATTTCGAGCGCCCTGGATCGTGCGGATGAAAACGACGAGTTCTTCCCCTACGAGCTGGAGGTGTCCTCGCCCGGCGCTACCCGCGCCCTGACCGAGCGCCGCCACTGGGAGCGTGCCCGCACCCGCCTGATTGCGGTCACCGCACCCGACGGCACCGAGTACCTGGCGCGTCTGCACGAGGTGCAGGATGAGGGTCCGGTGCTGGCTCGTAAGAAGAACACGAAGAAGGGTCAGAAGGAGTCGTACCACGAGCCGTCTTTGCTTCCCTGGGAAAATATTGCTTCTGCTCACGTCGAGATTGACTTCAATTCGCCTGCTGAGCCGGTAGAATAGAGTTATTAAAGCTTCAGGCACGGGGTGCTCCGTGCCAGGTATATACCGTTCGGGAGCCGGGGCGCACTAAGCGTCCCGGCGCCGTGCTAACTGGGAAAGGCTGAAAAGCGTGGAGGATATTAAAACTATTGACCTGGGCGCACTGCGCGCATTGGCGAAGCAGCGCTCTCTCGTCATGGAGGAGCTCTTCACCCTGGTTGAGAACGCCCTGCTGCTCGCGTACATGAAGCAGCCCGGCGCTATTAAGGGCTCTCGTGCCGTCATCGACCGCACCACCGGCGAGTTCGTCATTCTGGCTCCTGAGCTTGATGAGGACAACCAGAAGATTGATGAGTTCGACGATACCCCGAACAACTTTGGCCGTATCGCTGCCGCAACCGTCCGTCAGGTGCTCTCGCAGCGTCTGCGTGACGCTGAGGACGCATCCGTTCTGGGCGAGTTCAAGGACCGTGAGGGCACCCTGGTGTCCGGCGTGATTCAGCAGGGCAACAACCCGCGTATGGTTCAGGTTGACCTGGGCACCGTTGAGGCTGTTCTGCCCAGCAACGAGCAGGTTCCGGGCGAGAAGTACCTGCACGGTACCCGCCTGCGCGCCTACCTGGTTGAGGCTCGCCGCGGCCCCAAGGGTCCCTCGATTGTGGTTTCTCGTTCGCACCCGAACCTGGTTCTGCGCCTGTTCGAACACGAGGTTCCCGAAATTTCTGAGGGCCTAGTTTCCATTAACTCCATCGCACGTGAAGCTGGCCACCGCTCCAAGATTGCTGTGTCTGCGAAGAACCCGACCATTAATGCGAAGGGTGCGTGCATCGGCGATATGGGTGCCCGCGTGCGTGCGGTTGCTGCCGAGCTGAACGACGAGAAGATTGACATTGTCGACTACTCGACCGATCCGGCAACCTTCATCGCTGCGGCGCTGTCCCCGGCGAAGGTTACCGAGGTCATTATCGCGAACCCGCGTGAGTACTCCGCTCGTGCCGTGGTTCCGGATGACCAGCTGTCCCTGGCTATCGGCCGTGAGGGTCAGAATGCGCGTCTGGCAGCGAAGCTGACCGGCTGGCGTATCGATATTCTCTCCGAGTCCAAGTACGCTCAGGTTCGTGCCGAGGAAGAGGTTGCAGCTCGCGTGGCTCGTAGCCTGGCTGAAGAAGCTGCAGTTGAAGAGGCAGCAGAAGAGTCCGCACAGGACGCTGAATAAGCATTAGCCCCGGTGAGGGGCGTATCCCGCGGCATATCCTTTTGATGCAGGCGCAAGATATCGGGCAGCAACGTGCCCGGTGTTCTTGCGCCTGCGTCACAGTTTTGCCCATGATTCTTAAAAACGGGATACACTATTAAGATGTGCCGGTGTGTAACCGGGCGCTTTAACGCGCCCTCGCACACACCGGATAGAACATCACGAATGTACTGCGAACGCGGTTCTGCACACACGCTAGAGAGGGGAGAGGACCATGAGCAATCACGACCTCACCGCAACCTCCGAAGCGTTTGAAGGACCGGTCCGCACCTGCATCGGATGCCGTGCCCGCGATGAACAGCGCAACCTGCTGCGCATCGCCCGCACACCCGTCACGTCTGCTACCGAGCAGGCGGAAACCCCGCCCTATCAGCCCGATACGGCGGGAACTATGCCCGGACGAGGCGCTTGGATCCATCCGAGCGAAAAGTGCGTAGCCGCTCTGCAGAAAAAGAACGGTCTGGCGCGCGCCTTCAAAAAAGCGGTCCCTGCAGCCCAGCTGCAGGCGTGCTGCGAGCAGATTCGAGCCGTGATTGCGGACTCGACCCCCTCGTAGACGCTTTTCGGGTATATGCCCTCTGTAAGTCAACGAGTTTGACGACTTCTTATCTGAAAGCGAGTCAGAAAACTGATGGATATCTAATGAGTGCCGCGAAATGAGTACCCTTTCGTGCTCACCCACCGGCAATTTCACGAATTGGCGCGCCTTCGGGCGTGCACCCCGTAAACATTAGTGTCCGCACCATTCCCGGTGCGGACCGGGAATGGAGAAAATTTGGCTCAGCCTCGAGTACACGAGTTTGCTAAAGAAGTAGGCGTACCTTCCAAGGAAGTTATTGCCAAGCTTAAGGATATGGGCGAGTTCGTTAAGAGCTCCTCTTCCACCCTGAACCCCATGGTTCTGAAGAAGCTGCGCGCGGAATTCCCCGCCGCAGCCGCTAAGCCTGCCGCAAAGGCAGCACCCGCGGAGTCGGCAGCTAAGCCTGCCGCTAAGCCGGCACCCAAGCCCGCAGCAGCAAAGCCCGCCGCTAAGCCTGCGGCAGCCCCCAAGCCCGCAGCGGCAAAGCCTGCCGCTAAGCCGGCACCTAAGCCTGCAGCTAAGCCTGTCGCAGCTGAGAGCGCAGCTCCCAAGCCTGCAGCAGCTAAGCCCGCCGCAAAGCCGGCAGCAGCACCCAAGCCCGGCGGCCCCCGCCCGGGTAACAACCCCTTCGCATCCCAGCAGGGCATGGCACGCCCCGAGGCTGCACCGAAGCCGGCAGCACCCAAGCCTGCCGCTCCGAAGCCCGGCCCCAAGCCCGGTCCTCGCCCCGGTAACAACCCCTTCGCATCCCAGCAGGGTATGAAGCGTGGCGGCGGCGACTCCCAGCGTTCCGGCGGTCCCCGTCCGGCACGTAACGGTCGTCCCGGTGGCAACGGTGGCGCACGCCCCGGCGGTAACGGCGGTCCCCGCCCTGCAGGTGGCGCACGTCCCGGTGCACCCCGTCCGGCTGGTGGCGGCGGCGCACGCCCGAACCCCTCGATGATGCCCAAGGTTTCCAACGTTGGTGGCGGCGCGTCCGGTTCCAACAACGGCGGCGGTAACGGTGGTGGCGGCGCACGTCGCGGCGGCGGTTCCGGCGGCGGCTTCAACCGCGGTCCGGGTCGTCCCGGCCCCGGCGGTCGCGGCAACGCACAGGGTGCATTCGGTCGCGGCGGCTCCAAGCGTAAGGGCCGCAAGTCCAAGGCAGCTCGCCGCCATGAGCAGGAGCAGCTGAACGCACCGGCACCCGGCGGCGTGGTTGTTCCTCGCGGCGACGGCTCGACCGAGATTCGTCTGCGCCGCGGCGCGTCCATCATGGACTTCGCTGAGAAGATTGGCGCAAACCCGGCATCGCTGATTACGGTTCTCTTCCACCTGGGTGAGATGGCTACCCAGACTCAGTCCCTGGACGAGGAGACCTTCGAGCTGCTGGGTGCCGAACTGGGTTACGTCATCAAGATTGTTTCCCCGGAGGATGAGGAGCGCGAGCTGCTCGAGTCCTTCGACATCAACCTCGAAGCCGAAGCAGAAGCTGAGGGCGAGGACGTTCTGGAGGTTCGTCCCCCGGTTGTTACCGTCATGGGTCACGTTGACCACGGTAAGACCCGCCTGCTGGACGCTATCCGTAACACCAACGTCATTGAGGGTGAGGCCGGCGGCATTACCCAGCACATTGGTGCATACCAGGTCCACACCACCGTTGAGGGTGAAGACCGCGCGATTACCTTCATCGATACCCCCGGTCACGAGGCGTTCACCGCTATGCGTGCCCGTGGTGCGAAGGTCACCGACGTGGCAATCCTCGTGGTCGCAGCGGATGACGGCGTTATGCCCCAGACCGTTGAGGCACTGAACCACGCACAGGCAGCTAACGTGCCGATCGTGGTTGCTGTGAACAAGATCGATAAGGAAGGCGCGTCCCCGGACAAGATCCGCGGCCAGCTCACCGAGTACGGTCTGATCCCCGAAGAGTACGGTGGCGACACCATGTTCGTGGACGTCTCCGCTCGCAACGGCACCAACATCGACGAGCTGCTTGAGGCTGTCACCCTGACCGCTGACGTGCTCGAACTGACCGCTAACCCGAACAAGGAAGCACGCGGCGTTGCTATTGAAGCAAACCTGGACAAGGGCCGCGGTGCGGTTTCCACCGTCCTGGTTCAGTCCGGTACCCTGCACGTCGGTGACGCTATCGTTGCCGGTGTTGCTCACGGTCGCGTTCGTGCAATGTTCGATGAGAACGGTCAGGCTGTGAAGGAAGCTGGCCCGTCCCGCCCCGTTCAGGTGCTGGGTCTGTCCACCGTTCCTCGTGCAGGCGACACCTTCCTCTCCACCGAGGAAGAGCGTACCGCTCGTCAGATCGCTGAGAAGCGTGAGGCTGCTGATCGTAACGCTCAGCTGGCTAAGCGTCGTAAGCGCGTGACCCTCGAGTCCTTCGATGCCGCTGTGGCTGAGGGCAAGATGGACACCCTGAACCTGATCATTAAGGGTGACGTCTCCGGTGCTGTCGAAGCGCTGGAAGAGTCCCTGATGAAGATCGACGTCGGTGGCGACGAGGTTCAGCTGCGCGTCATCCACCGCGGTGTGGGTGCTATTACCCAGAACGACGTGAACCTGGCTACCGTGGACAACGCGGTCATCATCGGCTTCAACGTCCGCCCGGCAGAGCGCGTTGCAGAACTTGCCGACCGCGAAGGTGTCGAGATGAAGTTCTACTCGGTCATCTACCGTGCGATTGAGGAAATTGAGCAGGCCGTCAAGGGTATGCTCAAGCCCGAGTACGAGGAAGTGGAGCTCGGCTCCGCAGAGATCCGCGAGGTCTTCCGCTCCTCCAAGTGGGGCAACATCGCAGGTTCGATCGTCAAGAACGGCATCATCAAGCGCAACGCCAAGGCACGCCTGGTGCGCGACGGTTCCGTGGTGGCAGACAACCTCACCATCGAGTCGCTGCGCCGTTTCAAGGACGACGCTACCGAGGTTCGCGAAGGTTTCGAGTGTGGTATTGGCCTCGGCTCCTTCAACGACATCAAGGAAGGCGACATTATCGAGACTTGGGAGATGCGCGAAAAGCCGCGTGTCTAAGACTCACACGCTGATGCGCCCGTCACCCGCTAGTGTTCCCGCACCCGCAGGCTTCTAAAACTGGAGCCTGCGGGGCGGACGCTGGCGGGGCGGGCGCTTCCGCATTACCTGGAACGCCTCCGTAACACCCCGAGTGTTCGCGGAAGCACCACGAGATTTCAAGGAGAAACACATGGCTGATGCAGCCCGCGCGGCACGACTTGCCGACCGCATCAAGGTAATTGTGGCGAAGGCGCTGGAGCGTCGTGTTAAGGATCCCCGCCTCGGTTTTGTGACCATTACCGATGCCCGCGTGACCAACGACCTGCAGCACGCAACCCTGTACTACACCGTGTTCGGCTCCGAAGAGGACGCCGCAAACACCAAGAAGGCGCTGGAATCCGCTAAGGGTATTCTGCGCGCCGAGGTGGGTAAGAACATCACTGCCCGCCTGACCCCCACCCTGACTTTCGTCGCTGACGAGGTTCCCGAGAACGCCTTCCACATTGAGGCGCTTCTGCGTGAGACTCGCGAGCGCGACGCCGCCCTGGCTGCTGCAGCTGAGGGTGCCGAGTACGCTGGTGAGGCTGACCCCTACAAGAAGGACGAACCTGCCGAGGGTGAGGACGCCTAAGTGGCGAAGAAGCAACCTCAGGGCCCGTCCGGCCTGATGGTCATTGATAAGCCCGCCGGGATGAGCAGCCACGACGCAGTCTCTCAGATGCGTCGTATTGCTGGCACCCGGCGGGTCGGTCACGCCGGTACGCTGGATCCCGCCGCGACCGGCGTGCTGATTTTGGGCATCAATAAGGCGACGAAGCTGCTGACCTACCTGGTCGGTCAGGATAAAACCTATGACGCGACGATTCGCTTAGGGCTTGAGACGCTGACCGAGGACGCCGAGGGTGAACACACCGCCGCGCATCCTGATGCCGTCGAGGCGCTGACCGGTTTGGACGCTGAGCAGATGCGTGCGCGCATCCTGGAGGCTGTGGCGCAGCTGAGCGGCGATATTCTGCAGGTTCCTTCTGCGGTGTCTGCTATCAAGATCAACGGTGTTCGTTCGTATGCGCGTGTGCGTAGCGGTGAGCAGGTTGAGTTGGCGGCGCGTCCGGTGACGATTAGCGAGTTCACGGTACATTCCATCAACCCTGGTTTTGCCGAGTACGTGATTGAGGACCCCGAGAATGAGGGCGAACACGCGGCAACCTCGGTTCCCGTGATTGACTGCAAGGTGACGGTTTCGTGCTCTTCGGGCACCTATATTCGTGCCCTGGCGCGTGATTTGGGCAAGATTCTGGGCACCGGTGGCCACCTGACGGCTCTTCGCCGTACCCGTGTGGGCGCGGTGGTGCTTGAGGATGCCGCCGATTTGGCGCAGTTGAAGCAGCGCCGTGAAGAGTCGGAAGCACCGCTGGAAGATTTGCCGCTACTTCCCCTGGAGGAGGCGGCACGCCGCATCTTTGGTGCGCGTGAGCTCTCCGCCGCGGAGGCGAGCGATATTTCCTACGGGCGCCGTATTAGCCCCAGCGGTGACGGTTCCGTGGTGAAGCGTTCCGTGCACGCGAGCGCGGATGAGTCCGGCGCGGTGCAGCATGCCAGCGTTGAGGGTATTGTGGCGGGCTTCGCCCCGGACGGTACCCTGGTAGCCCTGTTGGAGAATAAGAAGCAGCGCGGGAAGGTGCTGGCCGCCCCGGTGCTGGTTTTTGAGGCGAATCGTTCCTTCAACTAGGCGTTGAAGGCTTATGATAGGCGAAGAAGGTTCGGTGTTTGCGCCTGCCCAAACCTGGTTTGCCCAAATCTATCTGATTCAGCGCCCTGTTGAAGGTGCCCCCTATTCATTCAATGCGCTAACGTATATACAACCCCTGAACACACATGACTACTCGTGCGGGTGCCGCCCGGCCCTGCTGAAGGAGAGAAGATGAGCGAGAACCAGAGCTCTGCTAAGAAGGCGAGTGAGCCTCGTACCGCGCCGGTACCCCGCGTGGAGTCTGCACAGGCTGAAGCTACCGTAACCGGGGCTGCTACTCAGAGCGGTGCCGCGAAGGCTGCCGGTGCTAAGAACGCTGAGCCTATTTCTGCGGCGAAGGCACCCGAGGGTGTTCGCGTAGCCGCACCGGCGTCCGGCGATAAGGCGTCGCAGAAGGCCGATAAGAAGGCTGAGAAGAAGGCAACCCGCGAGGCGTTTGCCCGCCCCAAGAGCCTTGAGGAGGCGGCTAAGCCTCAGAACCGTGCGGCGTTCCGCGCGGCGGTGGCGCTGTACGGTCTGTTCATGATTGCGTACGGTGTGTGGCAGGTTCTGGGCGGTGTCCGCGTCATTCCGGATGCGCCTCAGGACTTTGCGAACGCCTCGGTGCAGTCGAACTACGTGTTCTTCGCGGCAGCCTATGTGGGTGTGGGCCTGTCCTTCGTGTTCATTGCCCTGAAGTTCAAGTGGGTGAACATGCTCGTGTTCTCCTGCCTGGTGGTTTTTCTGGGCGGCGTGGGTCGTATCCTGTCGTGGGCGTTCTTCGGCACCCCGCACTGGTCGCTGATTGTGCTGATGGTGACTGAGCTTGTGATTCCTCCGTGCCTGCTGGTGTGGTACGGCTGGATTAACAAGTCCAATAAGATTCGCGAGGAGATGCTGAAGGCTTCTCGTAACCAGGCTCGTAAGTAGTCGTAACGCCCGGGAAGGTTCCTGCCGCACGGTGGGGTGCCTGCCCGGGCTTTCTTCTGGGCGGGTGCTGCGCATGGATTTTCCAGGTGCGGAGGCTGCACAGTTGCGTGCCAGATACCCCGCCGCATCCGCAAAGGTAGGGGAGAGAGCACCGCCTGCGAGGGGCACCGTTCCATTCCCTGTTGATTCCCGTTTTGAATTCTGCATCCTGCCGCCTGTGGTCTAGGATGGTTAGGTACATTTATCTTTTTCAGGAGAGCCCGTGACCCTCTACACCGCTTTGAGCGAGGTCCCCGCCGGCTACGGCCCCTCGGTCGTGACCATCGGCAATTTTGACGGCGTGCACCGTGGACATGCCCGCGTGATTTCGCGCGTGGTCTCCCTTGCTGAAGAGCACGGTTTGAGCTCTATCGCGGTCTCTTTTGACCCACACCCGATGCAGGTGCACCGTCCTGAGGCGGCCCACCACGACATTATGGGTCAGGGTTCGCGCCGCTACTTCATGTGCCTGCTGGGTCTGAACGACTACCTGCTGCTGAACTACAACCTGGAGTTCGCTGCGCAGACCCCCGAGGAGTTCGTGAAGTCCACCTTCGTGGATGCGCTGAACGCGCGTTTCGTGGTCATCGGTGACGACGTGCGCTTTGGTAAGAACAACTCCGGCGACCTGAACACCATGCGTGAGCTGGGGGAGAAGTACGGCTTTGAGGTGGTTGTCGTTGAGGACCTGATGGTGGATGAGAACACCCGCTGCTCCTCGACCCGCATCCGCCAGCTGCTGCTGGAGGGCGATATGCCCGCCGCAACCGAGCTGCTGGGCCGCCACCACATGATGGCTGGTGAGGTCGTACACGGTCTGGCGCGCGGTCGCGAGTTGGGCTTCCCGACCGCGAACCTTGAGCTTGAGGCGCGCGGCCTGATTCCCGCCGACGGCGTGTACGCCGGCTGGCTCGTGGACGAGTCCGGTAATCGTCATCCTTCCGCTATTTCGGTGGGTACGAACCCGACTTTTGACGGTATTGAGCACCGTCAGGTTGAGGCGCACGTGATTGACCGCCCCGAGGAGCGCGTGGAGGATTTCAACCTGTACGGTCAGCGCGTGCTGATTGAGTTCGTGAAGCGTCTGCGCCCCATGGTGGCGTACACCGGCGTTGAAGCGCTGATTGAGCAGATTAACGATGACGTGGTGCAGACCCGCGAGGTGCTGGCTGAGGATGCGAAGAACTACTGCCCGCCGGAGTGCCCGGTGCAGGCGGAAGTGAAGCAGCCCGGCCTCTAAGAGCAACAGCCTGCGCTCATAGCTTTTGCCTTTAACGGCTTTGAAGCCCCGGCGGTAGATTTTCGGATCTGCCCCGGGGCCTTTGCGTACCCGCCCCTATGCGCCGGAGCGGCTACCTGCCGTACGGCACCCCTGTTTTAGTCGCCCCCGTTTTAAGAGAAGATAGAGTCATGGAAAAAATGAACGTCGAATCCTTCAACCTCGACCACCGCGCCGTAGCAGCACCCTACGTGCGTATCGCAGATCGCAAGGTCCTGCCCGGTGGCGACACCCTCATCAAGTACGATATCCGCTTCACCCAGCCGAACACCGCGCACCTGGAAATGCCGACCGTGCACTCCATCGAGCACCTGAGCGCCGAGCACATGCGCAACCACACCGACCGTCTGATTGACTTCTCCCCGATGGGCTGCCAGACCGGTTTCTACGCGCTGACCCTGGGCCTGGAGCCCGAGGAGTTCTTCCCCATCTTGGAAGCAACCCTCAACGATATCCTCAACGCGACCGAGGTTCCGGCGGCGAACGAGGTGCAGTGCGGTTGGGGCGCCAACCACACCCTCGAAGGTGCGCAGGCTGCGGCTCGCGAGTTCCTCGCGGCACGCGATGAGTGGGCGCAGGTGATGGCGTAATGAGCGCACAGATCCCTGACGCTTTCGCATCCGCCTTCAACCCGGTGGACTTTGACCCGAACGCTTTCGACCCGGCTGAGGCGTTCAACAGCATGTTTGAGCTGATGGACGGCATGTCTAACGCCATCATCATTCAGGTGGCTATGGATGAGGAGCTCGCGCCCTTCCTGAAGGTGACCGAGGAGCTGCAGCCGTCCTTCACCGAGGGTGCGGCGGTATTCCATCCGCGTTACCTGCAGGTGGGCGAGGACCAGGTTCCGCTGCTGCTGGTTCGCTCCAAGATTGGTCTGGTGAACGCAGCGAGCGCCGTCACCGAGGCGATCAGCTACTCCTCGAACTGCCTGGGCGTCATTAGCGCAGGTACCGCCGGTGGTTTGGCTCGCGGCATTAACGTGGGTGACGTGCTGATTGGCGAGAACTACACCTACACTGACGCCGACGCGACCGCGTTCGGTTACGCGCGCGGCCAGGTTCCGGGCATGCCCGAAAGCTACGACGGTCAGGCGAACGAGTGGCAGGATGCCCTGGAGCATGCGCTCGCCGCGCTGGAGCCGGTGCGTGAGCAAGCTGAGAACGCGTGGGAGGTGCGCCGCGGCCAGATGCTGGCGGGTAACTCCTTCGTAACCGCCCACAACGTGAAGGACACCCGCGAGGCGTTCGAGGGCGCCATCAGCACCGACATGGAGACCACCGCTATTGCGCAGGTCTGCCACAACTACGAGATTCCGTTTATCGGTGTGCGTTGCGTGTCTGATCTGTGCGGCCCGGAGGCTGACCAGGACTTCCACCTCTCCATGGACGTAGTGGCCCCTCGTTCGGCTCGTTACGCTCTGCAGCTGGCTGCTGAGCTGTGGACCGAAGCGCAGCTGGAGGCGCTGGATCTGGCTCTCTAAACCTCTAGAACACGCGGTAAGACTGCGGCGGGATACGAATCTGAGCCCGCTGTTTGAAATGCCGGAGGAAGTGCCGGGGCGTGAACCGATGGGTTCACGCCCCGGTCTTTTTGTACCGGTCTCTGCGCCCGGTTTTACGCCTGAACCGCGAGAAACGCAGAAATATTAACCGTGGTGAATATACATTCTGTGTGTCGTGGAGTACTATGAATGTGGAAACTGTCCGATCTCACAGAGGAGTACGTCGTGAAGTTCTGCCCGACTCTCGCCTCCGTCACCGGTCTGCTCGGTGGCTACAAGGTTGCATCTAGCACCGGCATCCGCCCGCTCGGTGGCGCTGTCCTGGCACTGTGCGGTGCCGTGGCTTACAAGAATTGGAAGCGTAAGGCTGGCGCAGGCCGTGCCACCTTCCTCACCGCTCTCTACCTCGGCGCGTTCGGCGCCGCTCATCCGCTCGCCAAGAAGCTTGGCGCGTGGCCTGCAGTCTACACTGTGACTGCTGCAACCGCTCTGTGCTCTATCGTCATTGGACGTAAGCGACAGAAGTAGTCTTTGACGAAAAGACGGCGGAAAGGCAACGTTGCCTTCCCGCCGTCTTTTGCGTTCCCACCCACCGTACCGGTTGGGAGCGGATGCGCCGGGGCGACGCGCGAAGGCAACACCTTCTCGCAACGCCCCATCACTCGATGGGGAGTGAATCACCGGTACCGCTCTCAGCCACCTGCTGAGCCGCGGCACCGCCCGATAAGTTTCCCCGCCACCGGCGGGTACACCCCACGAGGTAAAGGAAAAGAAGAAGATGAATACCATTCCGGACTCATCCCCGGTACAGCAGGGCGTAGCTGAGGCTACCTCCGAGAGCCCGCAGCTAGCGCGTGGACTCTCCCTGCGTCACATCATGTTCATCGCCCTCGGCTCCGCCATCGGCACCGGTCTGTTCTACGGCTCGGCATCCGCCATTCAGCTGGCGGGCCCCTCCGTGTTGCTTGCCTACGTTATTGGCGGCGCGGCAGTGTTCATGGTGATGCGCGCAATGGGCGAACTCGCCCTGGCGCACCCGGTCTCCGGAGCGTTCTCCGAATACGCCACCCGCTACCTCGGACGCTGGGCAGGTTTTGTGACCGGCTGGACCTACGCCCTGGAAATGGCGCTGGTTGCCATTGCGGACGTCACCGCCTTTGCCGTGTACATGAAGTTCTGGTTCCCGAACAGCCCCTCCTGGATTTGGATCGTCTCGGTTCTGCTGATTCTGCTCGCCATTAACCTGGCGAAGGTCAAGGCGTTTGGTGAGACCGAATTCTGGTTCACGCTCGTGAAGGTCAGCGCCATTATCGCCATGATTGTTGGCGGTATCGCCCTGCTCTTCGTGGGTGTGCAGGCGCACGACTCTGTGGCACCCTCCGTCACGAACCTCTGGGCGCTTGAAGGCGGCTTCTTCGCGAACGGTTTTACCGGCTTCCTCGCCTGCTTTACCGTGGTGATGTTTGCCTTCGGCGGTATCGAGAACATCGGTATTGCCGCCGGTGAGGCGAAGGACCCGCGCACCTCGATTCCCAAGGCGATTCGCACGGTGCCGTTCCGCATCCTCATCTTCTACATTCTGACCCTGTCGGTCATCATGTCCCTGTACCCCTGGTACTCGGTGACGAAGGCGAACTCGCCGTTTGTGCAGATTTTTGAGGGCCTGGGTATTCCGGCGGCTGCTTCGATTCTGAACGTGGTCATTATTACCGCTGCCATCTCTGCGCTGAACGCGGACGTGTACGGTGCCGGCCGCATGATGTACGGCCTGGCGAAGCAGAGCCTCGCCCCTGCATCCTTCGCGAAGGTTACCAAGAACGGTGCGCCCTGGATGACCACCCTCATCATGGTGCTGGTTATGGCGGTCGGCGTAATCGTGAACGTGCTCTTCGAGAACGCGTTCGAGGTGGTCGCCTCCCTGGCAACCTTCGCGACCGTATTCGTGTGGGTCATGATTCTGCTGGCGCACATTGCCTTCAAGCGTAGCGGCGCCGATACCGAGGCGCAGCCGGTACGCCAGCCCCTGTGGCTGAGTTACCTGGCGTTGGCGTTCATGATCTTTATCGTGGTGCTCTTCGGGTGCTTCGCCGACACCCAGCTGGCGCTGGTGATGGGCGCAATCTGGTGCCTGTTCCTGCTGGTCTACTACCGCCTCGTGGTGGTCCGCGCTCGCGCTGAAGCAGCAGAAGCATAGGGAGTAGAAGCGCAGACACCGAATAAACGTAGAGCCACTGAATAAACGTAGAGCCCGGTGCGAGGACTCGGCGTGAGAACCCGGTGTGAGAACCCGACTGCAAAGCCCGGCGACCGGTAGTGTGATGAGCTACCTGTCGCCGGGCTTCTGCTCACCCTTCCACGAAAGCGCCCCGGTAGCGTAGAATGGGAAGAACGCGTCTGCAGTCCGCAGCAGACGACGTGTATTACAGGGCGTAAGCCCACCACCCGGCGGCAACCGTCCGTACGGGACGTATGCGGTACTAACTCTAGGAGTTAAAAGTGGCACTGGATCCCGCTGTCAAGCAGGCAATCATCAAGGAATACGCAACCCACGAGGGCGACACCGGTTCGCCCGAGGTTCAGATTGCAGTTCTGTCTCGTCGTATCGCCGACCTGACCGAGCACCTGAAGTTCCACAAGCACGATCACCACTCCCGTCGTGGCCTGATGATCCTCGTTGGTCGTCGCCGCAACATGCTCGGCTACCTGAAGAGCGTCGACATCGAGCGTTACCGTTCGCTGATCGAGCGCCTGGGTCTGCGCCGATAAAACAGGAGCGTCTTGACGCTTTTGTGGTGATTAATCGCCTTTAGGCGGTGTGTGCGGACGTGCTGTCAGCACTACCAGCCCTCCATTTCGGAGGCGGGTAGCGCCAGCGCGTCCGTACTGCCGCGTTGAGGGGCGCATCTTCCGCTAGCTAGATTCCTGCGCTAGGTTTTTGGGCTAGATTCCAAAGCTGCGCGAGAAGATGCCGCCTCACCTGAAAGAAAGAACACGGGCCGTACCGGCACACACGCCGCGGTCCTCGGTAGCGAATTACGGAACAACACCACCCCCACAACCGTGCCGACACACGTCGAGCACACGAAAAGGCGGGGGAGAGGTGCCGTGGTTTCCTATCGAAGGCCGACTCGTGCGCCGTACGGCCTGCCAAGAAGAAAGAAGGAACCGTGGAAGGTCCCGAAATCAAGTTTGCTGAAGTCGAAATCGACAACGGCATTCACGGTAAGCGCCACGTGCGCTTTGAAACCGGCCGTCTCGCCAAGCAGGCTAACGGCTCGGTGCTCGTCACTATCGATGACGAGACCACCCTGCTCTCCGCAACCGTGGTCGGCAAGTCTCCCCGCGATGGCTTCGACTTCTTCCCGCTGACCGTGGACGTGGAAGAGCGCATGTACGCAGCCGGCAAGATCCCGGCATCCTACTTCCGCCGCGAAGGCCGCCCCAGCACCGAGGCCATTCTGGCAGCCCGCCTGATTGACCGCCCGCTGCGCCCCGCCTTCACCAAGGGCATCCGCAACGAGGTGCAGGTCGTCGTGACCGTCCTGACCTACAACCCGGACGAAATCTACAACACCTTCGCGATCAACGCGGCTTCGGCATCGACCACGCTCTCCGGCGCGCCCTTCAGCGGCCCCATCGGTGGTGTGCGCATGGCACTGATTGACGGCCAGTGGGTCTGCTTCCCCAAGTACTCCCAGCTGGAAAACGCCGTGTTCGACATGGCTGTTGCCGGTCGTATCGTCACCAAGGCTGACGGTACCGAAGACGTCGCCATCATGATGGTCGAGGCTGAGGCCACCGACAACTCCTGGAAGCTCATCAAGGAAGACGGCCAGACCGCCCCCACCGAAGAGGTCGTCGCCCAGGGTCTGGAAGCCGCTAAGCCCTTCATCGCCGCCCTGTGCAAGGCCCAGGCTGACCTGGCCTCCCGCGCCGGCAAGCCCGCTCTTGAGTTGCCCTTCTTCGGCGGCCACGGCGAGGACGTGGACGCAGCCGTGAAGGAATTCGCCGCAGACCGCCTGGTCGAGGTGTACTCCATCGCTGGTAAGCAGGAGCGCGAAGCAGCAGCAGCTGAGCTGAAGGAAGACCTCAGGGAGGCCCTGACCGGCGAAGGTAAGGAATTCGAAGAGCGCTCCAACGAGGTCTCCGTAGCATTCGCTGCCCTGACCAAGCACGTGGTTCGCCAGCGCATCCTCACCGAGCAGGTCCGTATCGACGGCCGCGGCCTGACCGACATCCGCCAGCTCACCGCTGAGGTTGAAATCCTGCCCCGCGTTCACGGTTCCGCTCTCTTCGAGCGCGGCGAAACCCAGATCATGGGTATCACCACCCTGAACATGCTCAAGATGGAGCAGCAGCTGGACTCCCTGCACCCGGTCAAGTCCAAGCGCTACATCCACCACTACAACTTCCCGCCGTACTCCACCGGTGAGACCGGCCGCGTGGGTTCGCCCAAGCGCCGCGAAATCGGCCACGGTGCACTCGCAGAACGCGCAATCACCCCGGTGCTGCCCTCCCGCGAAGAGTTCCCCTACGCAATCCGTCAGGTCTCTGAGGCTCTGGGCTCCAACGGCTCGACCTCCATGGGTTCGGTCTGCGCATCGACCCTGTCCCTGCTGAACGCCGGTGTGCCGCTGCGCGCACCCGTTGCAGGTATCGCAATGGGCCTGGTCTCTGACGAGGTTGACGGCGAGACCCGCTACGCAGCCCTGACCGACATCCTCGGCGCGGAAGACGCACTGGGCGATATGGACTTCAAGGTTGCAGGTACCTCCGAGTTCGTGACCGCTATCCAGCTGGACACCAAGCTCGACGGTATCCCCGCATCCGTGCTCGCTGGCGCACTGACCCAGGCACGTGAGGCTCGCCTGCACATCCTCGAGGTGCTCGTCAGCGCGATTGACGCACCGGATGAGATGAGCGAGTTCGCACCGCGCATTATTTCCGTGAAGATCCCGGTAGCCAAGATCGGTGAGGTCATCGGCCCCAAGGGTAAGATGATCAACCAGATCCAGGAAGACACCGGCGCAGACATCTCCATTGAGGACGACGGCACCGTGTACATCGGCGCAGCTGACGGCCCCTCCGCCGAGGCTGCACGTTCGGCAGTGAACGCTATCGCTAACCCGCAGGTTCCCGAGGTGGGCGAACGCTACCTGGGTACCGTGGTGAAGGTGACCGACTTCGGCGCGTTCATCTCGCTGACCCCCGGTAAGGACGGCCTGCTGCACATCTCCGAGATGCGTAAGCTCAACGGCGGCAAGCGCGTTGTTGACGCTGAGGACGTTGTCTCCGTGGGCCAGAAGGTCCAGGTGGAGATCACCAAGATTGATGACCGTGGCAAGCTCTCGCTGGCACCGGTCGTTGAGGGTGGCGACGACGAGTAGTCGTAACCCCCGCTAAGTGATGAGGGGCGTTCGGCGCACCCGGTGCGGTTCATTCCCCGCCGGGTGTGCCGGGCGCCCCTTCGCTGTGCTTGCCCTGCATCTTTTGATGCTCACCCGCCCACCAACTGTGGGACTGCCTACAGGTAGTGGGGCGGGAATGCTTACCTTCAGACGTACCTGTTGAAAGGTTCTTCTCTCTATGTCTATTTCCCTGCCCGTCGAGCTTGAGGCAATCGCCGAAGAGCTCAACTACGAGCACGGCCGCCTCATCTACGAGGGTGTAGGCGGTAACGAGGTGCGCCGCTCCATCCTGCCTGGTGGCGTACGCGTGATTACCGAAAAAATGCCCGGTACCCGCGGCGTATCCATCGGATTCTGGGTGGGAGTCGGCTCCCGCGACGAAGCCCCCGGCATGCTCGGCTCCACCCACTTCCTGGAGCACCTGCTGTTCAAGGGCACCGGCGCCCGCACCGCCCTGGACATCGCATCCTCCTTCGACGCGGTGGGCGGCGAATCGAACGCGCTGACTGCTAAGGAACACACCTGCTACTACGCGCGTGTGCTCGACGATGACGCACCCATGGCGGTGGACGTCATCACCGACATGGTCACCAACGCCCTGCTGGACCCGGCTCACCTGGAACAGGAACGCGGCGTGATCCTCGAAGAGATCGCCATGGACCAGGACGACCCGACCGACGTTGCCTTCGAGAACTTCGTGGAGCAGCTCATGGGAGAGAACCCGCTGGGCCGCCCCATCGGCGGTACCCCGCAGGAGATTACCGAGGTGCCGCGTGACGCCGTGTGGGAGCACTACAAGCGCTACTACACCCCGGACCGCCTGGTCATTTCTGCCGCTGGTTCGCTGGAGCACAGCACCATGGTCCGCCTCGTATTGGAGGCGCTGACCCGCTACGGCTGGAACCTGCAGGAGGGCGTGGCACCGGCACCGCGTCGTGTACGCACCGACAGCGGCATTGTTCCGCTGAGCGAGCTGCGTGAGGTGGAGAAGGGCTTCGAACAGACCAACATTGTGATGGGCTGCCCGAGCATTATCGCCGGTGACGACCGCCGCTACGCGATGAGCGTGCTGACCAGCGCATTCGGTGCGGGCATGTCCTCGCGCCTGTTCCAGGAGATTCGTGAGAAGCGCGGCCTGGCCTACAGCACGTTCGCGTTTTCCGGTGCGTACTCGGATGCCGGCTACTTCGGCATGTACGCGGGCTGCCTGCCCGCTAAGACCGAGCAGGTGCGTGAGGTCATGGGCTACGAGTTCGATAAGCTCGCCACCGCCGGTATTACTGAGGAGGAGCTGACGAAGGTCCGCGGCCAGCTGGCTGGCTCTACCGTGCTCGGTAGCGAGGATTCGGGTTCGCGCATGTCCCGCCTGGGTCGCGCCGAGCTGGACTCTGGACTGTTCACCAGCACCGATGAGCTGCTGGAGAAGATTCGCGCGGTCTCCCTGGAGGAGGTTCGCGACCTGGCGGCGTACCTGGGGCAGCAGCAGATGATTACCACCATCGTGCGCTAACCCCTGAACATCCCTAACGTACAACGCTGGTAAGGCATAGAATGCCCGTTCCCACACCCCACCAAAGCGGGGGAGGGAACGGGCATTTTGTGTGCATCGGTATCTACGAAGAGATACTTCCAAGAAGTGCTTCCGAGTGTTCTGCCGCCCATGCTCTTGACGCTCAGCATGAGCGGCAGAACCGAAAAAGCTACCGCTGAGAGCTACTACTTCTGTGCCTTGGCAATAGCTTCCATCAGCACCTGGGCGTAGAGCTCCTGACCAGCAACCTCAGGGTGAACACCGTCAGAGGCCAGCAGACCACTCTGAGTCTGCAGAGCCTGGCGGATCGTAGAGTTCCAATCCGCAATGATCACACGATCAGAATGCTGAGCCGCAAACTCACGAATCTTACCGTTCGAGTAGTCAATCCAGGTCAGGTTGCGCGGGCCGTAACCGGTGACCAGCACCAGCTTAGAATCGGCGGGCATAGCCGCCAGAACCTCGTCGAGCTGACCATCCAGAATGGTCGAGTTCGCGGTCACCGACAGCACGAAGGTTTTACGAATCTGGCCGTTGGAACCCATAGACTTAATAATCGGCAGGGCCTTAGCAATGGTTCGTCCCTCAGCCGCATCGATAGATGCCTCGGGCATCTTGTCGTACAGCTCGGGGGAAACCGCCACCACAATGGAGTCACCCACAATGGTCACCTTCGAAGAATCCACCGAACCTGTAGCAGCCTTAGAAGCCGAGGGGCTTGCCGAAGCCTTCGCGTCCTTGCCCGCAGCGCTCGGGCTTGCAGATGCGCTCGCAGCCTGCGCCTCCTGGCGTGCCTTCAGACGCTCAGCGGCGGCACGCTTGCCGTCCTCAACGGACTGCTGGGCGGTGGTCATCGCCGGAGCGGTGTGTACCGCCAGACCGGTCGAAGCAGCCGCCACAACAGCGGCAAGAGCCACCGAAACCGGCAGGAACTTGGTGCGAGAGGACTGGAAAGCCGCCACCGCACGGTTAGCGCTACCGCGGAAACCGTAGCGGCGGATCGGGGTCTCAACCCAGCGGTACGACATCTCCGCAATGGCGAAGGTCGCCACCAGAACACCCACGTTCACCAGCGGGGAACGGTCCGCACCCAGCAGGTAGTGCATGACCACGGCAAGCGGCCAGTGCCACAGGTACAGGCCATAGGAACGTTCGCCCACCCAGCGCAGGGGAGCGAAGTTCAGCAGGCGGCGCAGCATCTCGGAGGCACCAGCGAGCATATCGGGGAGCATACCCTGAATCACGCCCAGCGCCAGCAGGGAGGCGCCGAACAGACCCCAGGGAATCGCGCCGGGTGCCGACTCGGGAACCAGAATCGCGTAGGGAATCAGCGCGAACAGGGACAACCAGCTAATCATGACGCGGGCGAACGCGACCAGACCGAAGGGCTGGGCTACGCGGTACAGTACGGACTGCTGCAGCGGCGGGTACAGCGACCAGGGGCGCGCGAACGCCAGCAGGGCGCCGAGCAGCAGGCCGTACAGGTGCGTGTCGGTACCGTAGTAGACGCGGCTAATGGGTGCGCCAGACATCAGAAGAGCGGTGGCGGTGCTCAGCGACGCAATAATACCCAGCACCATGACCACGCTAAAACGACGCCAGCGGCGGCGCAGCAACAGACCAGCCGCAACAATCAGCAGCGGCCACACCACGTAGAACTGTTCTTCCACCGCCAGGGACCAGAAGTTCGTGAAGAGCTCCGGGGAGGTCTGCGTGAAGTAGTCGTTACCGGCAAAAATAGAAATCCAGTTGGACGAGAAGGTCGCCGCACCAGCGAGCTGACGGCCCAGGTTCACCTGAATATCGCCGCCAATGAGCAGGCTGACCGGTCCCATGACCAGAATCAGCAGGGTAATGGCGGGAAGCAGACGGCGGGCACGTCGGATCCAGAAATTGCCCAGGGCAATTTTGCCGGTGAGAGCACCTTCACGCAGAAGCAGGGAGGTAATCAGGAAACCGGAGATGACGAAGAAAATATCCACGCCAATCATGCCGCCGGGTAGTACGGTGGGCCAGAAATGGTACACCATCACGAGGAGCACGGCGATTGCTCGCAGACCGTCCAGACCCGGCAGAATATAACGCCGGTTAGCCTCATCTGGACGCACGGAGGAGGTAAAGAGGGACTTCATACTGTCAAAGCACTCCGTAGGATGGAAATTATAGAAATACTTCCTAATTATATGGTTGCTAACTTTAGATAGCGTATTAAACGGCTTGTATGACGGTTAGATTACTTCGCTTTTTAGACCGCTGAGGTTCCGCGGGGTATCTCACCCAGCGTGTGCGATGGCGTGCACCGCGCCCACACGGGGGATAATAGAGGCTGTACGTCACAGCGTCTGCCCCATAGTCGGGGTGCACAAAAGCTACGGAGGAGAGAAGATGGCCCACGAGGTTGACGAAAAAATCTGGAAGGTAGCGGTACTCGGTGCCGCGGGGCGTATGGGTTCCGAGGCGGTGCGCGCCGTCAACACCTCCGCTGATATGGACCTGGTGGCGGCACTGGGCCGCGGCGACGACCTGCAGGAGCTGGTCGATGCTGGTGCCGAGATCGTGATTGACCTGACCGTTCCCGAATCCAGCGAGGCGAACGTGCGCTTCGCAGTGGAGCACGGCATGCACGCTGTGGTGGGTACGACCGGCTGGACCCCCGAACGTCTGGACTCCCTGCGCGAGCTGCTGGCTGAGCACCCCGAGGTGGGCGTGCTCATCGCCCCGAACTTCGCGATTGGTTCGATCCTGGCGACCGAGTTCGCGGCGAAGGCTGCGCGCTACTTTGAGTCTGTAGAAATCATTGAGATTCACCACCCGAATAAGGTGGATGCCCCCTCCGGTACCGCGGTGCACACCGCCCGCAAGGTGGCCGCCGCCCGCGCGGAGGCTGGCGTGGGTGCAAGCCCGGACGCCACCACCTCCGATCCTTTGGGCTCGCGCGGTGCCGTGGTCGACGATATTCACGTACACGCGGTGCGTCTGCGCGGCATGGTGGCGCATCAGGAGATTCTGCTGGGCGATCCCGGTCAGCAGCTCGTGATTCGTCACGATTCCTTTGACCGTGTCTCCTTCATGCCCGGCGTGCTGTTGGGTGTGCGTGAGGTGGCGGCGCATCCGGGTTTGAGCGTGGGCTTGGACGCCTACATGGATTTGTCCTAGGAGAGAATATTGTCTGAACAGACTTCACCCGACACCTCGCCGGTATCTTCCGAGGCTCGTAGCCCCTGGTGGACTTCGCTACGTTTGTGGACTGTCTGCGCCTGCGTGCTGATGGTGCTGACCGTGCTGATTCTGCCGCTGCCTCTGGCGGCGCGTGCCTCTATCCTGGGCGTGCTGATTTTTAGTGCCGTCTTTGTGACGGTGGATGCCGGCGGCTGGGGTAAGACCTTCGCGGCACTGACTTGCGCGCTGCTGACCCTGTACCTGGTACACATTGCGCAGCAGGGGTTCGTGATGCTCACCTCCGGTTCGGTGGCTGGCATTGTGCTTGGCGCGGGTATGATTTTGCTGCCGATTCTGGGTGCGTGGGCGCTGGTGCGTGAGGTGCTTTTCGGTGCTCGTATTCAGCGTATGGCTCAGGAGTTGGCTGCTTCGGGTGAGCTGGCGGAGGATACCCTGCCGCGCACCCCCTCCGGTCGTGTGGACCGTGAGGCGGCGGCGGTGGAGTTTGAAGGCTTTGCGGCGGCGGTTGAGCAGGACCCCGAGAACTGGAAGGTGTGGTTCAACCTGGCGTGCATGTACGATGCCGGTGGTGAACGCAAGCGTGCCCGTGCGGCGATGCGCAACGCGTGGGCGTTGCGTTCGGGCGGTCAGGCGAAGGGCATGCGTTAGGCTCTGACCCTGCGATCCCTAGTCAATGCCACATTTATTTTCGGTATGAGACTGATAACGCCGAGGCTATGTGCCCGGTTTCATAGGCTCTCGTGGAAGTACCGCGGGTTTGAAAGAGTCCGAATAGTAGAACACGCATGAAAACTTATGCGTTCTAACGGAAAAATCTGCATTTCGGGCGTACTCTGGACATATGTCTGAGAACCTTTCGAACCCCGGTACTTTTGTTGAACCCGTCTTCGGTCGCCTCCTGACCGCAATGGTGACCCCCTTCGCGAAGGACGGCTCCGTTGATGAAAAGCAGGTCGCAGACCTGGCGAACTACCTTGTGGAGAACGGCCACGATGGTCTGGTGGTCTGCGGTACCACCGGTGAATACTCCACCATGACCGATGACGAGAACGAGCGCGTCTTCCAGATTGTGAAGGATACCGTCGGTTCTCGCGCGAAGATTATTGCCGGTGTTGGTTCGAACGATACGGCGCATACTATTGAGCTGGCGCACCGTGCCGAAAAGATTGGTGTGGACGGCCTGCTGGTTGTGACCCCCTATTACAACAAGCCGACTCAGCCGGGTGTCTACGCCCATTTTGCGACCGTTGCGCAGGCAACTGAGACCCCCGTCATGCTTTACGATATTCCGGGTCGTGCGGGCATCCCCATCGCACCCGAAACCTACCGTCGCCTTGCAGAAATTGATAGTATTGTAGCGGTGAAAGACGCCAAGGCAGACTTCGGTGCCGCAACCGAGGTCATGGCAACCACCGACCTGCACTACTACAGCGGCGACGACGGACTGACCCTTCCCTGGATGGCAATGGGCGCCGTCGGCCTCGTTTCGGTGACCGCACACGTGGCACCTGCACTCTTCCGTGCCCTGATTGATGCTGTCGTTGCACAGGACCTGGTGGAGGCTCAGCGTCTTCACCTGGAACTGACTCCGATTGTCCGAGCAACCATGGGTCGTGCCCCCGGTTGCGTTGCTGCCAAGGAAATCCTTTCCTGGCAGGGTGTGCTGGATGAGCCCGTCGTTCGCTTGCCGCACGTACTCTCCGAACCGGAGGTTGCCCAGGCTATGCGAGCTGACTTGCTCTCCTCGAGTATCGCTCACACCCTGAAGAACGCCTAAACTTTAACGCAGAACCTGCACAACTTATCGTGCAGAGCGCGTATATATAGAGGACTTAGGCTACCGTCACACCCCGCTTTTGGGGCGCATGATGTAGTCAACGGATGCGGACTCCACACCTAGCAATGGGTGAGGGGTCCGCTCTGGCGTATTGCCACGGTTTACCGCCCAATGATTCGGCCCCCACTCAGACAGGGACGTAACTTAGGCAGAGGCACCCGCGCAGTACGCCCCCAATACTTTTAAATACTTTCGGTGATTTGGACGCACCGGCAGCACCTCCGCCTCGGCACATGAGAGCCGAACCGGCGGGAGCGCATGCGGTACGAAGCGTCGCCTACGAATCACAGACATCACAAGAAAACATAGAAGAAAGAGGAGACACACGATGAGCGTCTTTGAAGCGAATCTTCCCCTCCCTCCCCGCCTGAAGAAGGACACCCTGCGCGTGGTGCCCCTGGGCGGCCTGGGCGAAGTCGGTCGTAATATGACCGTGTACGAAATTAACGGCAAGCTGCTGATTGTTGACTGCGGCGTGCTCTTCCCCGAAGAGTCCCAGCCCGGCGTGGATCTGATCCTGCCCGACTTCAGCTACATTGTCGACCGTCTGGACGACGTGGTTGCCATGGTGCTGACCCACGGCCACGAGGACCACATCGGCGCGGTTCCCTACCTGCTACGCCGCCGCCCCGACATCCCCCTGGTCGGTTCCGAACTGACCCTGGCACTGGTTGAGGCGAAGCTCGCCGAGCACCGCATCAAGCCCTACACCCTCGCGGTGAAGGAGCACCAGGTGGAGCGTTTCGGTCCGTTCGAGTGTGAGTTCGTTGCTGTGAACCACTCGATTCCGGATGCGCTGGCTGTCTACATCCGCACCAAGGCCGGCAAGGTTCTGCACACCGGTGACTTCAAGATGGACCAGCTGCCGCTGGATGGTCGCCTGACCGACCTGCGCCACTTTGCTCGCCTGGGCGAGGAGGGCGTGGACCTGTTCCTGCCGGACTCCACCAACGCTGAGGTTCCCGGCTTCACCCCGACCGAGAAGCACATCGGTCCGGTGCTGTCGAACGTTTTCCGTGACGCAAGCGGCCGCATCATTGTGGCTTCCTTCTCCTCGCACGTTCACCGCGTGCAGCAGGTGCTGGACGCAGCCGCTGAGCGTGGCCGCAAGGTTGTGCTCGTGGGCCGCTCCATGGTGCGTAACATGACCATTGCTGAGAAGCTGGGCTACCTGAAGGTTCCCGCCAACGTGCTGGTGGACCTGAAGAAGGTTGACGACTACCGCCCCGACCAGATCGTGATGATGTGCACCGGTTCGCAGGGCGAGCCGATGGCGGCACTGTCGCGCATGGCGAACGGTGACCACAAGATTCAGATTGAGCCCGGCGACACCGTGGTGTTCGCCTCCTCGCTGATTCCCGGTAACGAGACCAGCGTCTTCCGCATCATCAACGCCCTCATGAAGCTGGGCGCTAACGTGGTGCACAAGGGCAACGCGAAGGTTCACGTTTCCGGTCACGCTGCCGCGGGTGAGCTGCTGTACTGCTACAACATCCTCAAGCCGAAGAACGTTATGCCGGTTCACGGCGAGGTTCGCCACCTGATTGCCAGCGGCGACCTGGCGATGGAGACCGGCGTTCCGAAGAAGAACGTGCTGCTCTGCGAGTCCGGCACCGTCGTGGACCTGCGCGATGGCGTGGCGTCCGTGGTGGGCGAGGTTCCCTGCGAGTACCTGTACGTTGACGGCCGCTCCGTCGGTGAGGTCACCGAGAGCGACCTGAAGGACCGCCGCATCCTGGGTGAAGAGGGCTTCGTGTCCATCGTGACCGTGGTGGACCGCGCCACCAAGCGCGTGGTGACCGGCCCGGATATTCACGCCCGCGGTATTGCTGAGGACGACTCGGTCTTCGACGAGATTGTTCCGAAGATTACTGCCGCTCTGGAGGATGCTCTGCACCGCGCACCGGAGAAGGTGCACACCGTGCAGCAGCTGCAGCAGATTGTGCGCCGCACCATCGGTGCCTGGATTTCTCGCCGTCTGCGCCGCAAGCCCATGATTGTTCCCGTGGTTGTTGAGAATACCTCGAAGGCTGCGAAGAACTAATACTCTGCGCGAGGCTAAATGCCTGTCATAGCGAAAAGGCGGGGTCGATACTTGGTGTCGGCCCCGCCTGCTGTGTACCTGCGAGAAATGAACACAGCGGGGGAGAAGTGCCTCGTCAGCGCTGTCATAGACGCCGGGCGGGGCGCCAGAATAGGCGCAGTTTTACGCTCACTGATAACGAAAGAATCGGTACATTAACGGGAAGGTTGATACCCTAAAAGGTATGGCTCCACGGACCACGAAGGGTCGTAACACGACCTCTACTAAAGCAAACACTAAGAAGACCACCCGCAAGCGCACCACCTCCCGAGGCGGTGCCCAGCGCGGTGCCAACGCGGCGAACCCTGTAGCGGGCGCTATCTCCTCCGTCTGGCTGAGCATCGCTCACGCTATCGGTGGGCTGTTCCGCTCCATTGGCGCGGTGCGCACCGACCTTGCGCCCGAAGACCGCCGTGACGGTGGCGCGCTCACCATCCTGCTGTTCGGCCTGATTAGCGCCGGGGTGGAGTGGTACAACTGGCGTGCCCACACCTCCCTTGGTTTGTTGCGTGCGCCCCTGGACGCCTGGCACACGATGCTGGGCGGTATTTTCGGTCAGGGCGCCCTGCTGATTCCGGTGCTCTGCTTCATCATGGCGTGGTGCGTTTTCCGTGGACCCGACCTGATTAAACGTAATAACCGCGTGGCGTTGGGCTCCTTCATCATCCTGGTGGCGGCATCCCTGTTCTTTGCACGCCATGCGGGTCACCCGACGTTCGCGGATGGTTTTGACGCCGTCTGGGCTGGTGGTGGCGTGGCTGGCGTGCTGCTGGGCACCCCCATTGTGCGTTTGAGCGGGGGTATTGCGTTCGTTGAGATTCTGATTCACCTGCTACTGGGTATTGCCGGTCTGATGGTTCTGACGAACACTCCGATTCGTCAGGTGGTGCCGCGTACCCTGCACCTGGTCGGTTTGGCTTTGGGTGAGAAGCCTAACGGCACGACTCGAACCTCCGCGAAGGATAGCCCTTCGGATGCGACTCAGACCGTGGATCTGAACGCTGAGGAGCACGACCGTAGCTACCTGTACGAGGATGAGAAGCCGGCGCGTACGGCTCCGAAGTCTGGCGGCCTGTTCTCTCGTCTGCGCGGTTGGTTGGGCATTGCTCCCGCTGCCTCGACCGATTCTTCCCTGGACGAGTACGCCGGTGATGAAGCATTCGTGAGTGCCGTGGTGGATGAGACTCACCCGGAGACCACGCAGATGCCGGTACAGCCGGCGGACTCTGCACAGGATTCTGCGCAGGGATCCGCTCAGCAGACGCGCCCGGCGGCTAAGCCGAACCGTCTGTCCCGTCTGCCCGGTCGCCTCAACCAGGCACCGGCCGCGCAGGGTACGTCCGCCCAGGGTACTTCTGCACAGAACGGTGCTTATTCGAGCAGCCCTGACCTCTTCGACGTTGAGGCGTCGGATGCACCCGCAGCCCGCCTGGATCAGGTGCAGCGTGCCGCCGTGGCGAACGGCCGCGTGAACCGTATTCCTGGCGAGGAGCCCCTCTTTGACGTTGAGGCATATGACGGCTTCGGCGCTTCTGAGGAAGCTGCACCGCAGACTAAGCCGCACCAGGTGGTGAACTCTGCACAGTCTGCCGCACCAGCGGCGCAGCCGCCGATTCCGACCCGCATGCACTCGCCGGGTGCGCACCCGAAGAACGCGGCTCCCGCGGCTTCGCGAGCGCCCGAGGCTGGTGCATCCCGCCCGCTGCAGAACAACACTCAGGTGGCGACCACCGAGCAGGCGCGCGGCGAGCAGGTTGTGCAGTCCTCCCGCGGCACCTATGTGCTGCCCTCGGAGGAGATACTGGTTGCTGGTCCTCCCGCCAAGGAATCTTCCGAGGTCAACGAGCACGTGGTTGAGGCTCTGACGAATGTGCTGGAGCAGTTCAAGGTGGATGCGCAGGTCACCGGCTTCTCGCGCGGCCCGACCGTGACCCGCTATGAGATTGAGCTGGGTCCCGCCACGAAGGTTGAGCGTGTGACGGCGTTGAGCAAGAACATTGCGTACGCTGTGGCGAGCCCGGATGTTCGTATTCTGTCCCCGATTCCGGGTAAGTCCGCGATTGGTATTGAGATTCCGAATACGGACCGTGAGACCGTTGCCCTGGGTGATGTGCTGCGTTCCCCGCAGGCTCACGCGAACCACCACCCGATGGTCATGGGTGTGGGTAAGGACGTTGAGGGCGGCTTTGTGCTGGCGAACCTCGCGAAGATGCCGCACATGCTGGTCGCCGGTGCGACCGGTGCCGGTAAGTCGTCGTTCGTGAACTCGATGATTACCTCGATTCTGATGCGCGCAACCCCCGACCAGGTGCGTCTGGTGATGGTCGACCCCAAGCGCGTGGAGCTCACCGCTTATGAGGGGATTCCGCACCTGATTACGCCCATCATCACGAACCCGAAGAAGGCTGCTGAGGCTCTTCAGTGGGTGGTTCGTGAGATGGACGCCCGCTATGATGACCTCGCCCATTACGGCTATAAGCACGTGGACGACTTCAACAAGGCGGTGCGTGAGGGTAAGATTCAGCCCGATCCCGGTAGCAAGCGCACGGTGCACGAGTACCCGTACCTGCTGGTGATTGTTGACGAGCTCGCCGACCTGATGATGGTCGCCCCGCGTGACGTGGAAGAGGCGATTGTTCGTATTACGCAGCTGGCGCGTGCGGCGGGTATTCACCTGGTGCTAGCGACCCAGCGTCCGTCGGTGGACGTGGTGACCGGTCTGATTAAGGCGAACGTTCCGTCTCGTATGGCGTTTGCGACTTCCTCGGTCACTGACTCTCGCGTGGTGCTGGACCAGCCCGGCGCTGAGAAGCTGATTGGTCAGGGTGACGCGCTCTTCCTGCCGATGGGTGCCTCGAAGCCGATGCGTGTTCAGGGTGCGTGGGTGTCTGAGTCTGAGATTCACGCCGTGGTTGAGCACGTGAAGAAGCAGGCGCCGACCATCTACCGTGAGGACGTGATGGTCTCTGCCGCGAAGAAGCAGATTGATGAGGAAATCGGCGATGACCTCGACGATCTGCTGCAGGCGGCGGAGATTGTGATTACGACCCAGTTCGGTTCGACCTCGATGCTGCAGCGTAAGCTGCGCATGGGCTTCGCGAAGGCTGGCCGCATCATGGACCTGCTGGAGTCGCAGGGTGTGGTGGGCCCCTCGGAGGGCTCGAAGGCACGTGAGGTACTCATCCGCCCGGATGACCTGCAGGCGACCCTGGCTCGTATTCGCGGTGAGGAGCCTCCGGCTGTCGACCCGTACGCGAACGCGGTGGACCCGGGCGAGCCGGTCACCGACTATTTCGATGAGCCCGATGATGAGGGCTCGGAGGACGCCTGGCAGCTGACCGGCCGCTAGCCTTTCAGCGCCCTATCCATTCGGCTGAGTCCACTCGGCTGAGTGAGTGCGCGACATACACCCCGTATCGTCCCCGTGATGTCTGCTACGGCACACGTATAATGGACGGTACGGGGTGTTTGCGTACCCCCGATACGATTAGGTGTCGGTGCGTATGCGGTCTCTCACCGTCGAAAGCCATCTACCCGTAAGGAGCCGATATGAGTGAAGCTCGCAATTCCGCACCCGCCGGTGCGGTCAGCACAGCGAAGCCTTCGAACTGGAACGTGCCGAATGTGTTGACGGTTCTGCGTATTATTGCGGTTCCTTTCTTCATCGTTGCCCTAGTCGCGGGCGGTACCTTTGGTGCCGCTGATCCGACGCACCGCTGGCTCGCGTGGATTATTTTCATTCTTGCCATGCTCACGGACTGGGCGGACGGCTACCTGGCGCGCTCGCGTAACTTGATTACGAGCTTCGGTAAGATTGCTGACCCGATTGCCGATAAGTTCCTCACTGGCGCGGCGTTCATTGTGCTGTCGGCGCTGGGTGAGCTGTGGTGGTGGGTCACGATTGTGATTCTGTTGCGCGAGTGGGGCATTACGATCATGCGTCTGTTCGTTATTAAGTACGGTGTGATGGCCGCTAGTAAGGGCGGCAAGATTAAGACCGTGCTGCAGACGGTGGCGCTGGTGCTGATGCTTCTGCCGCTGGGGCAGCTGGGTATCGGTTGGCTGATTCCGGGTTGGGTTCTGATGGGCGCGGTCACCGCGATTACCGTGTGGACCGGTCTGGTGTATGTGCGTGATGCGTATATTTTGCGTCGTAACTGGTTGCAGGCTCAGGCCTCCCAGGGCGGCGGTAACTAGAGGCGAGGGGAGTGGCGTGTGCTGCTCCCCTTCGCTGTACCTGCGGTGCGGTGTGTACCGCGTAAGGTTCGGGCGGCGGTGCGCCGCTGAAAGGAGAGAATGATGGTTCCCCTCGTACTTGAAGATGCTCTGTCCGCTGGGCTTTCCTCCGCTGAGGTTTTCTCCGGCACCCCGGAGGCGGCGGCGCTGCTGCTGCGTGATGCGGTGCGGTTGCGTGCCTCCCAGGAAGGCCCGGTGCAGGTGGCGACGGCTGAGTCGCTGACCGGCGGGGATGTTGGCGGCACGATTTGTACGGTGCCGGGCGCATCCGCGTATTACCGTGGCGGCGTGATTTCCTACGCCTACGAGGTGAAGGCGCAGGTGCTGGGAGTGGATGCTCAGCTGCTGGCGCGTGAGGGTGCGGTGCATCCTGCGGTGGCGGTGCAGATGGCGGTCGGTGCGGCGCGTGTGTGCGGTGCCGATTATGCGGTGTCGACCACGGGTGTTGCCGGTCCCGATCCTGCGGATGGGCAGCCGGTGGGCACGGTCTATATTGGCGTGTGTTCCCCGGGTGGTTCTGAGGTGTTTGAGCGCCACTATTCGGGGGATCGCGCGCAGATTCGTGCGGCGGCGAGCGCGGATGCGATTGCTCTGCTGGCGCGTGCGGTGCGTGGCGGTGCCGGTGGGGTTCTGAAGGACGAGCTGGCGTAGCGTGCAGGGCTGTACGGTACCTATCTGAGAAAAAGTTTTACGGTTCAAATATATTCACAGGGTTCTCTCAGCTCCGCAGGAATAAAGGCATAGGTTCGCCTGTTTGAATAGATACAAGCCGTAAGAAGAGGACGAAAATGGCGAGGCTCCTAGCTCGCGCCTCAAAAATCAGTTAGGCTTAACTCTGTACAGTCCCGCAGGTCGGGAATACCTACTCAGGAAAGTGATATAGAAGCTCATGGCTAAGCAGCGCGTATCGATTAATGGCATTACTAAGTGGAAGGAAATCGAGGAGACCCCCCGACAGGTCGCCCCGGTCGTTGAGGAAGCTAAGGTTGTTCCCCTGCGACAGGCAATCGGTGAGGTTCTTCGCGATGTTCGTCAGCGTCAGGGCCGCACCCTGCGTGAGGTTTCCCAGCGTGCCCGTGTTTCCCTCGGTTACCTGAGCGAAGTTGAGCGCGGTCAGAAGGAAGCTTCCTCCGAATTGCTGGCGTGGATTTGCCAGGCTCTGGATATTCCGATGTCCCAGATGCTGCGTGAGGTTGCCGACCGTATGGCGGTTCTCGAGGGCGTTCAGATTCCGGATACTGTTCCGGCTGAGATGTCTGAGCAGTACAAGAGCGATTACTACGTTCTCTCGAAGTAATGCGAGGCGGCACATGCCGCGCTAAACGTGAAGCGATGCCGTGCATCCCCGTAAGGTGGATGTGCGGCATCGCTTATTCTTGGGTTTACTCTGGACTAGTTCTGGGGTGATGTGACGAATTATGAAGCGAACTAGCGGTGAAGCGTAAGGAGTGCTTGTGAAGCTGAGCGAATTTTGGGCATGCATGGAGTATGAGTTCGGTGCCGGGTATGCGCCGGTGCTGGCGCGGGACTTGGTGCTGGGCTCTCTGGGGCATGTGACCGCTGCGGAGGCGCTGGACCAGGGGGTTAACCCGAAGGATGTGTGGCTTGCGATCTGCGAGGAGCAGGAGATTCCGCAGGAGCGCCGTTTGGGTCCGGATAAGGATCCGCTGCGTTAAGTAGCGGGGCTGGAGTTTTCTGGCGCGTGCGTCGGGTTTGTTCGAGCCCTGCCGTTTGTTCGAGTATGAGCGCTCGTGCGGGCGGTATTTTCGAATAATTAGCCGGGATTCCGGGGTTTTTCGAAAATATATGCCGAAACCCTATCCGATTCATTCGAAACTGGGTCGTAATTTTGTTCGACTCGTGCTAGACTTTTCCACATCAGGAATTTTTCGGAAAAATCTTCAAAGTTTTCCACAGATTTTAAAAAATGGCCTTATCCTGTCAGGCTGTGACCCTAGAGTAGTCTCAGAAGGAACCGGTAGGCCAAAACCTTCAAGGTCTCGATTACGAGTCCCACCGATTCCGAAGAAACATTACTCCCGTCAACCACTGACAACACAAAGAACGAGGTACTACCGTGGCTAAGAACACCAAGTCTCAGAGCGTAGCTCGCGTTCCCGAAGAGGGCCGCGCCAAGGCACTTGAAGCCGTGATGGCACAGATCGACAAGAACTACGGCAAGGGTGCAGTCATGCGCCTGGGTGATAAGGAAACCACCAAGACCGAGGTTATCTCCACCGGCGCTATCGCTCTGGATGCAGCTCTGGGCATTGGCGGTCTGCCCCGCGGTCGCGTCATCGAGATTTACGGTCCCGAGTCCTCCGGTAAGACTACCGTCGCACTGCACGCGGTAGCGAACGTTCAGAAGGCAGGCGGCGTGGCAGCGTTCATCGACGCCGAGCACGCACTGGACCCGATCTACGCGGCAAAGCTGGGCGTGGACATCGACCAGCTGCTGGTCTCTCAGCCCGACACCGGTGAGCAGGCACTGGAAATCATGGACATGCTGGTTGGTTCCGGCGCCGTTGATATCGTGGTCGTCGACTCCGTTGCCGCGCTGGTACCCCGCGCCGAAATTGAAGGCGACATGGGTGACTCCCACGTGGGTCTGCAGGCTCGCCTCATGAGCCAGGCTCTGCGTAAGATTACCGGTCGCCTCTCCGCAACCGGCACCACCGCAATCTTCATCAACCAGCTGCGTGAGAAGATTGGTGTCTTCTTCGGCTCCCCCGAAACCACCACCGGTGGTAAGGCGCTGAAGTTCTACGCTTCGGTCCGTATCGACATCCGCCGCATTGAGACCCTCAAGGACGGCGCTAACCCGATCGGTAACCGCACCCGCGCCAAGGTCGTGAAGAACAAGATGGCTCCGCCCTTCAAGCAGGCTGAGTTCGACATCCTCTACGGTGAGGGCATCTCCGTTGAGGGCGGCATCCTTGACCTGGCGGTGGAGAACGACATCGTCAAGAAGTCCGGCGCATGGTTCACCTACGACGGTGAGCAGCTGGGCCAGGGCCGCGAGAACGTTCGTAAGCTGCTCAAGGACAACCCCGAGCTCACCGAGGAACTGCAGTACAAGGTTCTGGTGAAGCTGGGCATCATTGAGGAAGAAGCTGACGAGCAGGCAGCCGCTGAGTCCGAGGGCAACGACCCGCTGGACGAGCTGGCTGAGGAGTTCTAATCCGGCCCGCGTAGCTTCTTGCTAACGCCACGACTGATTGCCGTGTGCTGTGCATTCCGCACGGTGCACGGCAATCTGTCGTTAACGGGAGCGCGTTACATGAAGTACCAGCGGGTGCCGGGACAACGCCTCGTTACAATGGGGGAGCGCCGTATAGCCCGGCGCACGGGTCATCAAGCGAGCCAACACAGGGGAGAGGAGGAACTGAACATGACGGAGCAGCGCATAACGGAACAGCACGGTCATGAAGAGCATGCGCAAAACAGCGCGCGTGACGGCGACGCCGGTTTTGCGGCGCTGGATGCGACCGAACCGCACTTCGGTTCCTCGGCTCTTGGTGACGCTGTATTCTCAGCGTCTATTTCCTTTGAAACTCCTGGTTCGTTTGAGCCCGCTGCCCCGCCGGTTGAAGTTGGCGGCTTCGAGGCGCTCAATTTTGAGGCGCCCGCCGCCCTGGCGGAGCCCACCCTCAACTGGGAGGTGCCGCAGTCTACCTCTGCTGTTCTGGAGCCCGTGCCCGCTGTGCCGCAGGCGGTAGAACCGTCGTACCCGGAGATGCCTCCGAGTCTTGAAGAGCCCCCGTACGAGGACGAACCACCGTATTCGGAAGAGCCCCCGTATCTGGACGAGCCTCCCTACCCTGAAGCAGAGTACGCGGGGTGGGTGCCCTCAGACGAAGCGGCACCCGCAGAAGCGGAGAAGCCCGCGCCCGCAAAAGCCTCTCCCCAAAAGCCTGCGCAGAAAGCGCGGCAGACCGAAAAGGCTGCACCCAAAAAGTGGGCGCGGAACAAGGTCGCAGAGCAGGTAGCCACTGAGGAGTTCCCGGACTGGCACCCCGCCGCACACGGCTTTATCGAAGAAAGCATTGCTCGGGATAACGGCGGCGACTACGCCGGTGAGTTCCGCGTACCCGAGTTACCCCTGCAGGCTGTGCCCGCCAACTCTGAAGGTGGCAGCTCTGAGGAAGACGGTAAATCACCGCGCCGCAGCCTGCTCGTTGACCCGAACCTGCCCGCCGTCTCCATTGACGAAGCGCCCGCTCGTGCCTTCACCCCCGGCGGTGCCGAGCCGCGCCCTATGGCGGCGGGGCGCATGAGTCGAGCGGGTGCCGCCTCCATCGGATCGGGGCTCACTGCCGAAGAGAAGGAAGAGATCGAGAGGCAAGCCGCTCAGCGGGATAAGCAGAAGAAACGCAAATCTTCGCGTGCCTCCAAGAACACCGACTACAAGCGTGGGTTCCGCCGCATGAGCGCGGTGCAGCAAGAGAAAATGCGGAGCCGTTCGCCCTACGCGCCCGCCTTTGGGGCTCGAAGTGACGACGAGGAAACCCGCAAGAGTCCTGCGGGCCGCGGCTCGGGGAGCAACCTATTTAGGGAGGGAAGTAGTTTGAACGAAGAACTCACCCCCGCCGAAGAAGCACTCATCCGCGGTATTGCCGAGGAGGAGGCGCAGGGCGTTGGTACCGGAAAGCGCCGTGCCGCTTCGGCTGGATCCCCAAAGGGCGGTTCTCGAGCACGCGGCTCCCAACCGGGCGGCTCTCAGATGGGACATGCTTCCTCACAACCGGAAAGTAACGTGCCTTCCTGGAAGCAGAAGGTGCGTGCCGCCCGAGCCGCGGAAGAAACAGGCCCCTACACACGCGCTAAAACCATCGTGTACAACCAGCTGGCGTACTCGGCAAAAACCCGAGGTCAGCTGCGGAAGAAGCTGCAGGCAGAAGGCTTCGATGCGGAGCTCATTGAGCCGCTGCTCGATAAGTTCGAGGCGGCAAAACTCATTGACGACGCCGAATACGCCCAAAGCTTTGTGGCGCAGAAGAGCCGCACCAAGAAGCTCTCCCGCGCCGCGCTGCGCCGTGAGCTCGCTGAACGCGGGGTGCGCGGTGAAGAGGCGGAGAATGCCCTGGCTCAGCGCACCGACGAGCAGGAACGTGAGGACGCCGCCGATCTGGTGCGTAAGAAGCTGCGCCCCGGCATGGATCTGAGCGACCGCGCTGAAAAGGATAGGGTGACTCGCCGACTGCTGGGGATGCTGGCTCGCCGCGGGTACTCCTCCTCGGTGTCGATGTCGGTGATTCGTGAGGAACTCGCCGCCTACGGTGCAGAGGACGAGCTCTGGTAGAGAGCGAAGTAATACATTCCGCACGCACGGATAGACCCATGCCGGGGTGACCGAGAAAATAGGCACTATAAAGGGTGAGCCCGCTACAGACACACTCTGTGGCGGGCTCACCCTTTACGTTTTTGATCCTTATAAAAAGCCTTGTCGAAGGCTATATCCGCTGTTTACTCTGCTGCTTATTCAACGGCCCCCAGACGGTTCGCGAACTCGGCGAGGGTTGCATCCTGAGAACCGGCGATCTCCAACAGCAAGCGCATCAGCTGCGCACCCTCACGGCGAATACGAGGCAACAGATCGGAACGTGCCGAAGAAAAGTACAGCTCCAACAGGGCGCACACGGTCACCGCCGTGCACACCGCCAAATCCTCCGCCAGGTGCTCATCCAGCGGGGCGTCCTCAAAGAGGGCAGAGTACAGCGCCGGTAGCGCCTTTTTGCGGTCCACACGGTAGCGCGGGTACTCCGGCGAGGAGGGGAATCCCAGCATCGCCTCAACGAAGGGGAAGCCTCGGTGGTGCAGGCAGGTGCCCTCCGCATCGACCATGCGCACCTGCGCGCCGTCCGCTGAACCAATCAGCACGTTCTGCGGCGAAAAATCGCCCGACGAGAGCATATAGACACGTCCACGGTTGAGCTTGAACTGCTCGGGCACGGGCGGGCGCTTGGTGAAGAAGGGCTGCAGAACACGGCGGAAGCGGAAGGACAGCTCCTCAACTGCGGCGGGAAGAACGGGCGCATCCTCATGCTCAGCGGAGGCAGAGACGGGGCTAGAGTCAGCACCCTGCTCGGGTGCGCGCGCCTCATCAGCCACACCGTACAGCTTCTTCAAGCCGCGCTCAGCCAGTCCCGGCGAGGCGATAGCACCCGGGAACTGCGCCTTGCGGTCGGCACGCGCCAGGTTCAGGCGGTAATCCTCGACCGCCTCACCCATAATGCCGCTGGCGGCAAGGGAACGGTACGCCTCAATGTAGTAGTTCAGCGCATCCAGCGCCTGCTCCTCGGTGCCCTCCAGCAGGGCGTGGGCGACCGAATACTGCTCGCCCTCCACGGTTCCGTCGCTCACATCCTCCAGTGCCAGCACGCGCAGTTCAGCATCCGCACCGTAAAGCTGCGGGAACAGACCCGGAACCTGCTGGTTCAGCGCTTCCAAACCGTAGCGCTCACGCAGGTACCCGAAACCGCCCGCGTTCACCGTCGAATCCTTACGGCGGTAACGCTTCACAATAATCGAGGTCGGCAAAGACTGTGCAGACTCGAAAGACTGGGCAGACTCGGCCGCAGGCTCATACGCCACACGCACCACAACGGAACGCATACCGGTACCCAGAATCTGCACGCGCTCAACCGTGCGCCCAGCCACCTGCTCCAGGGAATGCGCCCAGCAGAGCAGCTGCATCAGGTTCTGACGCATCGAGGCAGAATCGGCGCTCGCCTGAGGCGGCACGGGGGAGTAGGCGGTGATTGCCTCCTCAATGAGGGCGCTCAGAAGCTCCCCGTCAGGGGCGGGAGCGGAAGAATCGTTCGGTGACAGAGCCGGAAAGTTACTACTAAGGGAAACCTGCATAGAGCCATTATCCCCCATCGGATACCCTATAGGGCATGACTTCGACCCTCAGCGATTCCGCCCAGACCCCCGAAACCAGCCCCCGCACCTACGAAGTGCGCACTTTCGGCTGCCAGATGAACGTGCACGACTCCGAACGAATGTCCGGCCTGCTGGAGGCTAACGGCTACGTTCGCGCTGAGGAAGGCACCCAGCCCGACCTGGTCGTGTTCAACACCTGCGCGGTTCGCGAAAATGCTTCCAACCGCCTGTACGGTCACCTCGGCCAGCTCGCGCCGGTCAAGCGCGCCCACAAGGGCATGCAGATCGCCGTGGGCGGCTGCCTGGCGCAGAAAGACCAGGACGCCATCATCGAGAAGGCGCCCTGGGTTGACGTCGTGTTCGGTACCCACAACATTGGTTCCCTGCCGGCGCTACTGGAGCGTGCCCGCCACAACCACGAGGCGCAGGCAGAACTGCTCGAATCCCTCGAAGTTTTCCCCTCCACCCTGCCCACTAAGCGCGATCACGTGTACTCCGGCTGGGTGTCCATCTCCGTTGGCTGTAACAACACCTGCACCTTCTGCATCGTGCCGTCCCTGCGCGGTAAGGAGAAGGACCGCCGCCCCGGCGACATTCTCGCTGAGGTTCAGGCGCTGGTTGATGATGGCGCCATTGAGGTGACCCTGCTCGGTCAGAACGTGAACTCCTACGGCGTGGAGTTCGGCGACCGTCAGGCGTTCTCTAAGCTGCTGCGCGCCTGCGGCGAGATTGAGGGCCTGGAGCGTGTACGCTTCACCTCCCCGCACCCGGCAATGTTCACCGACGACGTGATTGACGCGATGGCGGAAACCCCGAACGTCATGCCCGTGCTGCACATGCCGCTGCAGTCCGGCTCCGACAAGGTGCTCAAGGACATGCGCCGCTCCTACCGTTCCAAGAAGTTCCTGAACATTCTGGACAAGGTGCGCGAGCGCATCCCGAACGCCGTGATTACCACCGACATCATTGTGGGCTTCCCCGGCGAGACTGAAGAGGACTTCCAGGACACCCTGAAGGTTGTGGAGCAGGCTCGTTTCTCCTCCGCGTTCACCTTCCAGTACTCAATCCGCCCCGGCACCCCCGCGGCGACCATGGAGAACCAGATCCCGAAGGAGGTCGTGCAGGAACGCTACGAGCGTCTGATTGCCCTGCAGGACCGCATCGCCGGCGAAGAGAACCGCAAGCAGCTCGGTAAGACCGTTGAGCTGATGGTCGTTGCCGAGGCAGGTCGTAAGGCTGAGCAGACTCACCGCCTCTCGGGCCGCGGCCCGGACCAGCGCCTCGTGCACTTCTCCGTGCCCGAAGGTTGCGAGACTCCGCGCCCCGGCGACATGGTGACCGTGCCGATTACCGAGGCTGGTTCCTTCCACCTGATTTCTGACCCGACCGCCGAGCAGTACCAGCTGCGCCGCACCCGCGCCGGTGACGCGTGGGACCGCTCCCAGGCTGACTCTTGCGGTACCGGCACCACCCAGGTGCCCGGTGCGCCGGTGGGTCTGGGCATGCCGACCATCGGTCTGCGCCCCTAAAACCTATATCGAATCATGCGCCCTGTTCTTCGGGTCCTCATCCTCACCGCAAGTGGGGGTGGGGGAACCGGTAGAATGGGGCGCATGACTATCTCCGAAACTCTGCCCGTTATCGCTATTGTGGGCCCGACCGGCACCGGTAAGAGCGCGCTCGCCATTGAGCTGGCTCTGCGCCTGAATGGTGAGTGCATTAACGCTGATTCTATGCAGTTCTACCGGGGTATGGATATTGGTACCGCGAAGGTCACCGCGGAGGAGATGCACGGTGTTCCGCACCACCTGCTCGACATTATGGATGTGCGGGATGAGGCGTCCGTGGCGGAGTTTCAGGAGCGTAGCCGTGAGCTGATTGAGCAGATTCGCGGCCGTGGCCGCTACCCGATTTTGGTGGGCGGTTCGGGTCTGTATGTGCGTGCCGCCCTGGATAGGCTGGAGTTCCCCGGCACGGATGCGCGGGTGCGTGAGCGTCTGGAGGAGCAGGCACGTACCGAGGGTATCGGTGCTCTGCATGCCCGCCTGGCGGAGGTGGACCCGGAGTCGGCGGCGCGTGTGAAGGATGAGCGCCGCATCATTCGCGCCCTGGAGGTGTTCGAGGTGACGGGTCGCCCGTTCTCGGCGTTCATGCCGGTGCGCGAGTACGTGACCGAGAGTATTCAGATTGGTCTGGATATGGATCGTGCCCTGCTGCACGAGCGTCTGCACCGCCGCGTGGAGCTGATGCACGAGCGCGGCCTGCTGGACGAGGTGCGCACCCTGAACGAGCAGGGTTTGCAGGAGGGTAAGACCGCCTCCCGCGCGATTGGTTACGCGCAGTTTGCTCGCGTACTTGAAGATGAAGACTATAGCGTGGAGCAGGCGATTGAGGATACGACCATTGCGACCCGCCAGTTTGCGCGCCGCCAGCTGACCTGGTTCCGCGCGGATCCGCGCGTGCACTGGCTGGATGCGCTCTCACCCACCCTTGCAGATGAGGCGGAAGCCATCATCTGCGAAAGCACCCGATAAGCCACAATAACGAGCCGTCGCCGAACCGATACCCCTTCGAACCGGTCGGCGCGGTAAAATCATAAACGGACAGGTCACCAACCTTAAGGACAGCATATGAGCGAGAACCCTTCCATCTGGGGCGAGCTGGCAGGCCTGACCCTCACCAAGGGTCACGGCACCGGTAACGACTTCATCTTTCTGACGGACGAGAACGCAGAAATTGCCCTCACCCCCGAGCTGGTAGCCCGCGCCTGCGACCGACACTTCGGCATTGGTGCGGACGGCTTCATTCGTGCTACCCGCAGCACCGCCTCCCGCGCGGGCCAGAAGCTGCTCGAGGAGCACCCGGACGCTGTCTGGTTCATGGACTACCGCAACGGTGACGGCTCTATCGCTGAAATGTGCGGCAACGGTGTGCGCGCGTTCGTGGAGTACCTGCGCACTGAGGGCCTGATTGAGCTTGAGGTGGGCGAGACCGTCAAGATTGGTACCCGTGCCGGCGTGAAGACTGTGGCGCGTACCGAAGAGGGCTACGCGATTGATATGGGTCCGTGGAGCTTCATTCACGGTGACGCTGCCCGCGAGGGTGGCGAGGACTGCCTGGTGTCTGCTCGCGGCCTGAAGACTCCGCGTGCTGGCCTGTCCATTTCGATGGGTAACCCGCACACCGTGGTGATGCTCGGCTCTGACGGTAAGCTGGACGGCCTGGACCTGCACAGCCTGCCTCAGGTGAGCCCCGCCCCGGTCAACGGTACGAACGTTGAGTTTGTGGTGCCGGTCGACCTGGACGTTGAGAGCGGCGCGCATGTGGGCGCTATCCGTATGCGCGTGCACGAACGTGGCGTGGGCGAGACTCTGTCCTGCGGTACCGGCGCGTGTGCGGCTGCTGCTGCGACCCGTTTCTGGGGCGGCGAGGAAGCACCGGATGAGTGGCTGGTGCATGTGCCCGGCGGTACCCTCGCGGTGACTTTCGTGCTGGGCCCGGATGACCTGGAGCATGTTGTTCTGGCTGGTCCGGCGCAGATGGTTGCAACCGTCGTGCTGCGATAACGTGCTGTTTTAGAACAGAGATTTTATAGAGAAAAGCGGCGGGTGTTTTCTGATAACACGTTCAGAAAACACCCGCCGCTTTTACGTTTTTAGCAATGAGCGCCAGAGGAATCAGCGCCAGGGGCTTTAGTCCTCGTAGCGGTGCACCTGCAGAATACGGAAGCCCTTCGAAGTCGTATAGCGCGACACCTCAAACTCGCCGGGGTGCAGCTCCTCAAGCTGCGCGTCCATCCACTTCTGTAGTGAATCGGAGCCCAGGTTCTTCTGAACCACCAGGTAGGCGTCACCGCCGGGCGCCAGACGCGGCAGCCAGGTCAGCAGGATCTCGTGCAGAACCTCCTTGCCCACGCGAATCGGCGGGTTCGACCAGATGGTGTCAAAACGCAGTTCGGGGTCAACCGATTCGGGGGTTCCCCCGGTGACGTTGGACAGGCCGAGAGCGGCGGCGTTGCGTTCGGTCAGGCTAATGGAGCGGGAGTTCACGTCCACCGCGTGCACCTGCGCGTCCGGTGCGAGCATCGCCAGGGTCAGGGTAATGGGGCCCCAACCGCAGCCGATGTCGAGCATGCGTTCGCCCTGCGGGTCGGGTGCTTCCTGCAGCAAAATAGCGGTGCCCTTATCAATGCCGGAGGGGCTGAAAATGCCGTTGGCTGTAGTGACAGTGACCTTGCGACCGGCAAGCTCCACCTGCACGGGGCGGGGCTTGAACTCGGTCTCGGGGGTTTCAGAGAAATAATGCTGCTCGCTCATGCTATCCAGTGTACCGGTAGGGCAAGAACCCGCCGCACACGGGCAGAGTATGCGCGGGTGGGGCAATAGCTTGCACGCCCTGAGCGCACAGGCGACCGAACCCCCTACCCGATGCGGGCAACGGCGGTAGAATTAGAATCGTATGAATTCTAAGAACACCCCCGTATCTGATACCGAAAAGCTGCCCAGCGATGAGCAGCTGCGCCGCACCGTAGACCGCGTTCTGGGCCGCTCCCAGGCGGCCGCCTCCGTCACGACGTATGACGCCGCCGGTACCGCGCATCACAGCGATAACTCTTCCAGCACCCACGGCAACAATAGCCGCCGTGTGCTGGATACTCGCGCGCGCGAAATTTCTGACGTTCAGCGCGAACACTCCGAATATGACGGTGACCAGGAAGATCTCGCTGAGCGCCGCGCACTGCGCCGTACCGCGAACCTCTCAACCGAACTTGAAGACGTCACCGAAGTCGAGTACCGCCAGCTGCGCCTGGAACGCGTGGTGCTGGCTGGTCTGTGGACTGAAGGCACCGTAGAGGACGCAGAGAACTCCCTGCGTGAGCTCGCGGCACTGGCTGAAACCGCAGGTTCCGAGGTTCTGGACGGCCTGGTTCAGCGCCGCCTCAAGCCGGACCCCGGCACCTTCCTCGGCTCCGGTAAGGCGCTGGAACTCAAGGACATTGTCGAGGCGACCGGCGCCGACACCGTCATTGTCGACTCCGAACTGGCTCCCTCGCAGCGTCGTGCCCTCGAAGACATCGTGAAGGTCAAGGTCATTGACCGCACCGCCCTGATTCTCGACATTTTCGCTCAGCACGCTAAGTCCCGCGAGGGTAAGGCGCAGGTTGAGCTGGCTCAGCTGGAGTACATGCTGCCGCGTCTGCGTGGTTGGGGTGCGTCCCTGTCTCGTCAGGCGGGTGGCCGCGCCGCAGCCGGTGAGGGTATCGGTTCGCGTGGTCCCGGTGAAACCAAGATTGAGATGGACCGCCGCCGCCTGCGCGCTCGCATGGCGAAGCTTAAGCGTGAGATCGCTGCGATGGCGCCGGCGCGTGAGACGAAGCGTCTGAACCGCCGCCGTAACCGCGTGCCTTCGGTGGCTATTGCCGGGTACACGAACGCGGGTAAGTCCTCCCTGCTGAACCGCCTGACCGATGCCGGCGTGCTCGTGGAGAACGCCCTGTTCGCAACCCTGGACCCGACCGTCCGTAAGGCTCAGACCCCGGACGGTATCGGCTATACCCTCTCCGACACTGTGGGTTTCGTGCGTTCGCTGCCGACCCAGCTGGTCGAGGCGTTCCGATCCACCCTGGAAGAGGTCGCTGACGCTGACGTCATCCTGCACGTGGTGGATGCTTCGCACCCGGACCCGGAGGGGCAGATTCGTGCTGTCCGCGAGGTCATCGCGGAGGTCGACGCCCGCCATATCCCTGAGATTATTGTGCTGAATAAGGCGGATGCCGCCGACCCGTTCGTGCTGGAGCGTATGCGCCAGCGCGAGCCGGAGCACGTGATCGTTTCGGCGCGTACCGGTGAGGGTATTGAGGAGCTGAAGCAGAAGATTGCGGACACCATTCCGCGTCCCTCCATTGAGGTGAAGCTGCTGATTCCGTACTCGCACGGTGAGATTATTTCGCGCCTGCACGAGTGGGACGCCGAAATTAAGAGCACCGATTTCGTATCGGACGGCACATTCGTGGTGGCTCTGGTCCGTGAGGATGTCGCCTCCGAACTGTCCGAGTATGTGCTGGAGGGCGACCTGCTGGAGGTTCTGGAAGAGGAACTTGCGGAGGCGCACGCCCTGGCTGAAGCGACCGCTTCTGTTTCCGAGCAGTCCTCTACCTCCGAGGCTCTCTAAGGGCGGATGAGCGTGACCGAGAGCATCAACGCGCCCAAAAACGCCCCGGGAACTGTGCCCGGATCGGCGACCGACGGCACCCGATTCACCGGGCAGGAGCTTGAGACCCTGCCCGGTTCGAAGGATGCCCTGACCCTGCTGGATGAGGCGGTTGCCGCCACTGGCGGTCAGAATCGTGCCGGTCAGCGCACCATGGTGGCGCATGTGGCGCAGGCTCTTGAACTGCAGCGTCACCTGCTGGTCCAGGCGGGTACCGGTACCGGTAAGTCCCTGGGCTACCTGGTGCCTGCCCTGGCGCGGGTGGGGGAGTCGGACCAGCCGATTGTGGTTGCGACGGCGACTCTTGCCCTGCAGGCGCAGATCGTGAACCGCGATATTCCGCGTCTTCTACAAGCGCTGGAGCCGCGCCCGGAGTCGCAGGCGCAGGTGGCTCTGCTCAAGGGCCGTAATAACTACCTCTGCCTGCACAAGCTGGAGGGCGGCTACCCGGAAGACGAGCCGGATGCTCTCTTTGACATGCCTTCTTCGACCTCCCGCGTGGGTGAGGAAGTGGTGCGCCTGCGCGAGTGGGCCGACCGCACGGAGACCGGCGACCGTGACGAGCTGAAGCCCGGCGTCTCTGACCGCGCCTGGGCTCAGGTATCGGTGAGCGCCGCCGAGTGTCTGGGCCGCCGCTGCCCGCTGGTGGAAGAGTGCTTTAGCGAGATGGCGCGTAGCCGTGCCGCTGAGGCTGACATTGTCATCACGAACCACGCCCTGCTGGCGATTAACGCTTTCGAGGGCATGAAGGTTCTGCCCGAGCACGAGACGGTCATTATTGATGAGGCTCATGAGCTGGTGGACCGCGTGACAGGTGCCGTGTCTGGTTCTTTGACGGTTGCGATGGTTCGCCGTGCGGCGCGTAGCGTGAAGAAGCATTCGAAGGCTGATTCCGGCGCACTGGAAATGGCTGCCGGCACCCTGGAGACCGCGTTCGAGGGTCTTGCCGAGGGCCTGCTGAAGGGCCTGGACGGTCGCCTTTTGACCGCTATTTCTGCGGTCAATGATGCCGCCCGCACCGCCCTGTCCGATACGAAGCCGGACGGTCAGGACGTTGACGCCGGCCTGCAGATGGCGCGCTCGCGTGTCTCTGAGGTGCACGATATGAGCAGCCGCATTCTGGAGGCTTCGGGCGAGCAGGACGTTCTGTGGATTTCTCGTCAGGGCGGTTGGGAGAACGGCCGCTACGTGGCTGCTTCCGATACCGACCCGGCGACCCTGAATATCGCTCCGTTGAGCGTTGGCCTGCAGTTGCGTGACGGCCTGTTCGCTGACCGCACCGTGATTTTGACGAGTGCGACCCTGACGGTGGGTGACTCTTTTGATGTTGCAGCCGCTGCCCTGGGACTGCAAGGGGAGGGTGCGCCGCGCTGGACGAGTATCGATGTGGGTTCACCTTTCGACTACCGCAAGCAGGGCATCATGTACGTTGCCGGAGATTTGAAGCCTCCGGGATTTGGTGTGCACGAGGGTCAGCTGGAGCGTCTGCGTGAGCTGTGCGAGGCGTCGGAGGGCGGCGCCCTGGGCCTGTTCTCCTCGAAGCGTGCCGCTGAGCGTGCCGCCGAGTACATGCGTGAGCATAGCGACCTGAACATTCTTCTGCAGGGTGAGTCTTCGCTCAAGGCTCTGGTGGAGGAGTTCAGCGAGGACGTTGACTCATGCCTGTTCGGAACGATGAGCCTATGGCAGGGCGTGGATGTTCCGGGTGACTCTTGCCGCCTGGTGGTGATGGACCGCATTCCGTTCCCCCGCCCGGACGACCCGATTGCGCAGGCTCGTACGGAGGCGGTGAACCGTCACCGCGGTAACGGCTTTATGGCGGTTTCTGCTCACCATGCGGCGATTCGTATGGCGCAGGGCGCGGGCCGCCTGATTCGTTCGGTGTCTGACCGCGGCGTGGTGGCTGTACTGGATTCTCGTGTGGCGACTAAACGTTACGGCGGTTTCTTGATGAAGGCGATGCCGCCGATGTGGTCGACGCAGAATAAGGCAGCCGTGATTGGTGCGCTGGCTCGTCTTTCGGCGAGTATTGAGCGTTAGCTCGGGCGAGATCCATTCCTTGCCGCGCCGCCGCCCCGTTTTGGGCATATAAATTTAGACATATAGAAATCACCCCGGTGATACGTGAACGTTTACGTATCACCGGGGTGATTTCTATAGAGAGCTAAGAGCCCTAACGGTTATGTCTGTTAGAAGCCGTGCTGTTTAGAACCAGCTTCTTTTAGAAGCTGTGCTGTTGAGAGCCCGCGTCTTCTAGAGACTGCAACTTTTAGAGACTTGTATCTTCTAGAGACTACGCAGCACGGAGACGACCTTACCCATAACGGTTGCGCGGTCACCCATAATCGGCTCGTAGTTAGAGTTGCGCGGCATGAGCCAGGTGTGGCCGTCAACCTGACGGAACACCTTTACGGTTGCTTCATCGTCGAGCAGAGCAGCAACGATATCGCCGTTGTCTGCGGTGTGCTGCTCTCGGACAACCACCCAGTCGCCATCGCAGATTGCTGCGTCAATCATGGAATCGCCCTTGACCTTGAGCATGAAGAGCTTGCCGCTACCGACCAGCTGGCGGGGCAGGGCAAGCACATCCTCCACGGACTGCTCGGCGGTAATGGGGCCGCCCGCTGCAATTCGTCCAACCAGGGGAACGGGTACGAGGTCCTCATCGCCGACTTCGAAGTTCGGCAGCTCGGGCAGGGAAGAGGAAGCGCTACCGTGGATGCCGACGCCGTTCTCATCCAGCACCTCAATGGCGCGGGGGAGCTTGGGGTCGCGGCGAATGTAGCCCATGGTCTCGAGACGGCCGAGCTGGTGAGTGACCGAAGACAGGGACGCAAGACCCACCATGTCACCAATCTGGCGCATGGACGGCGGGTAACCCTTTTGTTCAATCTCGGTGCGGATCGCGTCAAGAATCTTCTGCTGGCGCGCGGTCAGCGCCGGACGGGGTGCTGTTGCCATTTCTTTTCCTTCGGTCTGTACTCCGACCTTGTATCCCGGTCGGGGCACGGATGGGTGCTTCACACGTTTTCCGATGGTGTCCTAAAAATTTTTTTGGTTCTGCTGAAATTGGTCTTATCTCGTCAGGGGGTGGAGGAATTCTATCCGTGCCGGAGCGATACGCGGGCAACGAGTATGCGCCTCCGCCCTATAAAACTCAGTCAGCAGCACCTGCATTTAGATACAGAACCAAGCTGTAACGGGTACAGAAACCTGCTGTGAGTAGGACTCATCAGGAGCGTGTGGAACGTCTCTTGACACCAGTGTAGAACACTACACCGAAAAACTCAAACAAATATTCTAGATTTTTTCTTCGAAACTCGAAGAAATTTTTAGTACATCTCTGCTAGACTTTAGAACAAGAGTTCGTATATACTCTTGAATCTCTCCTGAAATTCAGGATTTACGGGTGAATGTTCGAAAAATATTCGAAGATTCGACCCGGAGTCTTCCAGGAGGGGCGAGTGAAGGAGTGTTCGAATGTATTCGAATCCTCTGCCTCTCTCTTCGCACGATCTACCCCGGATGCTCTAGGGAGTATCCGGCGAAGAGAGAGCGCAGGGGATGGGGTGTTGGGGCGACCCAGCGCAACCCGGTGCATCCGGCGCTCTGACCTAACTAGAGAATAACTACCCAATAGTTATCGCCTAACAATCACCACTCCATAGTTATCACTCAACTAGGACCTCCGAGCGGGTATCGCTCGGCATTGCTAGACCCGCGGGGTAACCCCGGGGCGAGCTAAGAGAAAGGAACCACAATGACTACTGCAACACCTCTTGCTTCTCGTGACACTTCTGCACACCTTCCGGCAGGTTTGGTGGTACTTCACCCCGCCCGCACTGCGTCCGCCAGCACCGTGCAGGGGCGTTCTCGTGTGCCTGCGTCTTCGCAGTCTGTTCGCTCTTCTCGTGCGGCTCATGCGCCTCGCCCCGCTCAGGTGGGTCAGCCTACTCGTGTTCCCGCCGCTTCTGCCCCTGCTGGCTCTATTCAGGCACCGGTTCGCTCTGTAGCTTCTGGCGCGCAGACTGCTTCTGATGCGCAGACCCCTAGCGTGAAGAGTGTTCTTCTGGCTAAGGGCGGCGAGTTTCTGCGCGCGGTTCCCGCTTCTATTCGTCGTCTTGGTACTGTGCGCGGTTTCCTGAAGGGGCTGCCTCTGCTGACTTTGGCGGCGCTGATTGTGCTCGGTGCTATTAGCTTCTTTGGCCCGGCGGCTTCTGCTTCTGTGGAGAACGCTTCGGTGACTCGAACCGTCGTTGTGGTCAAGCATGGCGAGACCCTGTGGGATATTGCTCAGGCGGTGGATCCGCAGGGTGACACCCGTGATACTGTGGTTCGTATTATGGAGTTGAACTCGTTGACCAGCACCTCTGTTGATGCCGGTCAGCGTCTGGAAATTCCTCAGACTCAGCGCTAAGCATGGACACGTACGTGGTTGGCTTCTGCATGAGGTTGATGTCTTGACTCCGAACCCGCTATCTCTCAAGCTGAGCGCTTGAGTCGAATTCTTGAGCCTATGAAATAGGAGCGCACCGATGCCTGTTCCCGCTGAACCCACACCCGCTGCAACCACACCCGTCGAAACTGAATCTGTACAGACCACTCAGCCCGCTCGTCCCGTGGTTGCCGTTTTGGGGGAACCCGGAACTCGTGGTCCTCTGGTGAAGCTTCTTCAGGATGCGGGGGCGGACGTTATCGTGACCGCTGTGCCCGACCAGTTGCGTGAAGCTGACGGCATGGTGGTGACCGGCGGTGTGAGCTCTCTCGAGGCGTACGAAGACCTGAAAGCTAAGGACGCTGAGCGCGTGATTGGTCGCCGTGTTGCTGGCGGTCGTCCGGTGCTGGTTGCCGGTGCGGCGTTGAGCTGCCTCTTCGACTCGGTGACGGTGGAGCATCCGCAGATGGGGCAGGTTCAGGTGCAGTGCATGGGGGAGTGGCCCGGTGAGAGCGTGGAGCTTTCTGCCCGAGACCTGGCGCCCGGTGCTTCTGCCCTGCGTTCTTCCTCCGATAGTACGTTGCTCAAGGATCTTGAGGGTGAGGCTCACTTCAAGTCTGAGCACGGCGTTTTTGAGTGGGCTTTTGATCAGAGCATTGAATATATTGCCCCTCCGGCGGTGACGTGGACTGTCACCGAGCCCGCCTATATCGCGGCGGTTGAGAACGGTCCGCTGACGGCGGTGCAGTTCTGCCCGGTGGGATCTGGTGAGCTGGGTGCGGAGTTTATGCGCCGCTGGGTTGCATCCCTGGCGGCGACCGGTCGCCTGTCTTCTGGTGACTCCGCTACTGCTGCGGGAGGTAACTAATGTCTGCACCCGTTCTTGAACTTCTGCCCGCCGTTGATATTTCTGAAGGCTACGCGGTGCGCCCGGTGGGTGGCACCCTGTCCGGTGGTGAGCAGCGCCTCGACCCCGTTGAGGCGGCTCTGACCTGGGTGAAGGCTGGTGCTCGCTGGATTCACCTGGTTGACCTTGATTTGGCGTTTGGTCGTGGCACGAATACTGAGGTTCTGGCTGAGGTGGTTGCCGCTGTCCGCGCCGAGAATGCCTGGATGACCGGCTCCGCTCCGGTTCGTGTTCAGGTCAGTGGCGGTGTGCGTAATGCTGAGAGTCTGGAGCGCGCCCTGAGCCTGAATCCGGACCGCGTGAACGTGACTAGTGCGGCTCTGGCGGATTCTTCCTGGCTTGAAGGTGTTCTGGCTCATTATGCCGATTCTGATCTTCTGGCTCTTGGCCTCGATGCCCGTTATAACCCCGAGCGGGGCTGGGTGACGGTGGCTCGCGGTACCGATTGGTCGGGGCCTGATTTGGCGGAGGCGCTGGCGTGGCTGGAGAGCGCGGGTGTGCGCCGCTATATCGTCACGGATGTGAGTAAGGACGGTTCTCTGGCGGGCCCGGGTGCGGAGCTGCTGGATGAGGTGCTGGCTCAGACTGCCTGTCGGGTGGTGGCGTCCGGTGGTGTGGCGTCGCTGGCTGATCTTGTGAAGCTGCGTTCTATGGTGCCTTATGGTTTGGAGGGCGTGGTGCTTGGCAAGGCGCTGTATGTGGGTAACTTTAGTTTTGAACAGGCTCTTGAGGTCGCTGGCTCCCGCTAAAGCTACCGCTCTGCTTTAGCCCGCGTAGATTTCTTATCCGCATAGGTTTTATATATGACGAAGCCCCGTCTTCCTCAATACGAGGGATGCGGGGCTTCGTGATGGCATACACCAGATATGGCTTAGTAGGCCTGCTGGTTTAGCGCACGTCCTGGCTTAGTACACCAGTTGGTTTAGTACACCGGGCCGGTGAGCTTTTCGCCGGGGCCCTTGCCGGGTTCGTCCGGGAAGGGGGATGCTTCGCGGAATGCGAGCTGCAGGGTGCGCAGGCCGTCGCGCAGGGGTGCTGCGTGCTGGGAGCCGATTTCGGGTGCTGCGGCGGTGACGAGGCCTGCCAGTGCGGTGATGAGCTTGCGTGCTTCGTCGAGGTCCTTGAGGTCGTCGGCGTTTTCTTCGGCTGCGAGGCCGCACTTGACGGCTGCGGCGCTCATCATGTGGATGGCTGCGGAGCTGATGATTTCGATGGCGGGTACGTCTGCGATGTCGCGCAGCTGTTCGTTGACGGCTTCGACCTGCTCTTCGGTGAGTTCGGTGTGGCCGTGTACGGGGGTTTCTTCTTCCGCGGTGAAGCGGAAACTCGTGTTTTCAGTGCTCATAGTCCTAGAATCTCATATTTCGTTTGTTTCGGTAAATGCGTCCTTAAGAGTGGGCGCTTCTGTGGACTTTCTGGGGGAGTCCCCGCAATTTTTATGGTGTTTTGCGTCTATTTCCTTGCGTCTATCGGGGATTCTGCGGTATGGTTGTAGGCAGTTTGCAAGTGGAGCATGCCTCCCACCCGGTTGACCGCCGCAGGCGTTAGTTTGCGAGTTTTGAGGTGAACGGGTTCGTACGCTACTTTCGGCGTACGCTGGTTTGTGCCTCCGCTTGTGTAACTGCGGGGGCTTTTTTAGTGCCCGCAACGGATAGTATTCACGGGGAAACCCACAGAGCACAGGAGCTAGTCATTAGCGAACCACGCATTAACGATCGTATCCGCGTTCCCGAGGTCCGTCTTGTCGGTCCCGGTGGCGAGCAGGTAGGCGTTGTCCCTCTGAAGGACGCTCTGCGTCTGGCTGAGGACGCCGAACTCGACCTGGTCGAGGTTGCCCCGAACGCGAAGCCGCCCGTGTGCAAGCTCATGGATTACGGTAAGTACAAGTACGAAGCCGCAATCAAGGCTCGTGAATCCCGCAAGAAGCAGGCTAATGCCGTTCTGAAGGAGATCCGTTTCCGCCTGAAGATTGATACCCACGACTACGAAACCAAGGTTGGACACGCTCGTCGTTTCCTTTCCGGTGGTGACAAGGTCAAGGCAATGATTCAGTTCCGTGGTCGTGAGCAGCAGCGCCCCGAGATGGGTGTGCGTCTGCTGGAGCGTCTGGCGGCTGAGCTGGCTGAGGTGAGCACCGTTGAGTCTCGCCCCCGTCAGGATGGCCGCAACATGGTGATGGTTCTGGCTCCGCTTCGCGGTAAGGCAGAGGCTCGCCGTGAGCAGGGCGCCGGCGGTCGCAAGGGTCGCGAGCGTATTGACACGACCAAGGCGAAGCCCGTAACTAATTCTCTGGCAGACGCTATGCCTGCCGAGTTGAAGGCACAGGCTTCCGCCGAGTAGGGAACCGGGTCGTCACTTTAGGATGGGCACGCGCCTCCACCGTTGGGTGGGTGTTGCGGGTTCACCCGGTGCCGGTTCCGAGGCACCTCGTTGGGGGTGCCTCACCTTTGGTCCTTGGGGCTGATGCGTGTATCGCTCAACCCCACTAAGCTACCCCGCCGTTGTGGCGGGGGATGAATGTAAGGAGAACGGCAGCTATGCCGAAGCAGAAGACCCACTCTGGTGCTAAGAAGCGCTTCAAGCTCACCGGTAGCGGCAAGGTTAAGCGCCAGCAGGCGAACCGTCGCCACTACCTGGAGCACAAGTCCTCTCGTCTGACCCGTCGTCTGGCTTCTGACCAGATCGTTACCGGCGGCCAGGCAAAGGTTGTCAAGAAGATGCTGGGTAAGTAAGCAACGCTTACTCTCTGCACCTGGCGCACCGATAGTGGTGCGCACTGATTAAAGACTCGCTCCTGTTCAGCGTGATATGTGAGCTGTTCAGGACATAAGACGAAGGAGACACACGTGGCACGTGTGAAGCGCGCGGTTAACGCGCACAAGAAGCGCCGTACTATTCTCGATCGTGCATCCGGCTACCGCGGTCAGCGTTCTCGCCTGTACCGTAAGGCTAAGGAGCAGGTCACTCACTCGCTGGTTTACAGCTACGACCACCGTCGTAAGAAGAAGGGTGACTTCCGTCGCCTGTGGATTCAGCGTATCAACGCTGCTTCCCGCGCACAGGGCCTGACCTACAACCGCTTCATCCAGGGCCTGAAGGCTGCTGGTGTTGAGGTTGACCGCCGTATGCTGGCTGAGCTGGCTGTTAACGAGCCCGCTGCCTTCAACGCACTGGTTGAGATTGCTAAGAACAACCTGCCCGAGGACACCTCGGCTCCCAAGGCTTAATTAGCCTAGGTTGTGTTCTTACCTCGAAGATCTAGGTTCGGGGTAGGATACTTAAGCGTCATGAGCGGCCGTCTGCACTTTTGAGTGTGGGCGGCCGCTTTCTGCGTATCCGAGGTTGTGCGTGTGGCTGTTCTGCGTTTTGGGGTGTGCCTTTGCCTGTACCCTTTAAGAGTGAACTTTTTTGAACGTATTAGTACCCCCGTTGTGATGTCCAATCCGCAGGCAGATCGTGTGCGCGATATTGCGAAGCTGCGTACCCGCGCTGCCCGCACGAAGAAGGGCCAGTTCTTGGTGGAAGGCCCGCAGGCTGTGCGTGAGGCGTTGAAGGCGCACCTGAAGAGCCCCATCCTGGACGCTGTGTATGTCACGGAGGCGGCTTTTGACCGTCATGAGGATATTGCAGAGCTGCTGGAGCAGGTGTACGGCACCCCCACCCCGGAGGAGGGCCGCCGCGTCTTTATGCGTGTGGTGACCGATGAGGTGCTGGAGGCGATGGCTGATTCGGTGAGCCCGCAGGGTATTATTGCGGTTTCCTTTATGGTGGATGCGTCGTTCGCGCTGCTGTGGGGTGAGGGTGCGTTGAACCCGAAGCTGATTGCTGTGCTGTCTCGTGTGCAGGATCCGGGTAATGCGGGCACTATTCTTCGCGTGGCTGATGCGGCTGGCGCCGACCTGGTGATTACGACTAAGGGTTCGGTGGATTTGTATAACCCGAAAACGGTGCGTTCTACCGCCGGTTCGCTGTTCCATGTGCCGATTATTCAGGGCGTGCAGCTGGAGGATTTCGCGGAGGATGTGAAGTCTCAGGGTACTGCTGTGTTGGCTGCTGACGGCTATGGTGCGGTGAATCTGCAGGAGCTGAGCGAGTACACTGCGGCTCGTCGTGCCGGTGTGGAGGCGAGCGCCCCGTCCGGTGTGAAGGGTAATTTTGATCTTTCGAAGCCGACAATGTGGCTTTTCGGGAATGAAGCGCAGGGCTTGAACGCTGAAGAGAAGGCGGCCGCCACTATGCGCGTGGCTGTTCCTGTCTATGGTTCGGCTGAGTCTTTGAATGTGGGTACGGCTGCTGCTGTGTGCCTGTATGCTTCGGCGATGGCTCAGCGCGGCGTTTCTCGCTAGGCTTTGGGCGGTTCACGGCTGTGGTACAGCGGTGGGCCGCCTTAGCCTCATAGGTTTTAGAGTTTTAGTTTAGGGCTGAGAAAGGGAAATTATGTCTGCTCCTTCTGGTCATTCGGGTTCGGGCGCGATTATTGCCGCGCTGGGTGCGAATCTGGGTATTGCGGTGCTGAAGTTTTTGGCTTTTGCGCTGACTCGTTCTTCGTCGATGTTGGCGGAGGCTATTCACTCGGTGGCTGACTCGGGTAATCAGCTTTTGCTTCTTCTGGGCGGTCGCGCTTCGCAGAAGCAGGCTGATGAGGAGCACCCGTTTGGTTATGGCCGTAACCGCTATATTTACGCGTTTATTGTTTCGATTATTATCTTTGCCCTGGGTGGCTTGTTCGCTCTGTATGAGGGTTATGAGAAGCTGCATGACCCGCACGGTATTACTGAGTGGCAGTGGGTTCCGGTGGCTGTTCTGGTGGGTTCGATTCTGCTGGAGGGTAATTCGTTCCGCGTGGCGGTGAAGGAGTCGCGTGATCTGAAGGGCAAGCAGAGCTGGATGCGTTTCTTGCGTACTTCGAAGAACCCGGAGCTTCCGGTGCTTCTGCTGGAGGATGCGGGTGCGCTGCTGGGTCTGATTTTTGCGCTCTTTGGTGTGGGTCTGACTCTGTTGACCGGTAATGGTCTGTGGGATGCGTTCGGTACCCTGGCTATTGGTGTGCTGCTGGTCTTTATTGCTGTGTTCCTTGCGGTGGAGATGAAGTCCCTGATTTTGGGTGAGGCTGCTTCTCCGGAGGATTTGGCGAAGATTCGCGCGGCGATTGAGGATGGCGATAGCGAGCGCATTATCCACATTAAGACCGTGCACCTGGGTCCCGAGGAGATTCTGGTGGCGGCAAAGATTCGTATTCATGATGCTGATACTGGTCGTGCGGTAGCTGATGAGATTGACGCGGCTGAGGTGCGTATTCGTGAGGCTGTTCCTGCGGCACGCATCATTTATTTGGAGCCGGATATTTTCCGGGCTTAGTTCTAGGAGATTTTTGTTATGACCGTTGAGATGATCGTTTATCGTTTGCTAAAGATTTTCGTTGGCCTGATCATTCTTTTGGTGTACCTGCGTCTGACTCACCGTTCTCAGGCGGGGCACCAGACCCCGATTGATACCATCGGTAACTTTGTCATCGGTGGTGTGTTCGGTGGCGTGTTGTACAGCGAGCAGATTAGCCTGTTCTACTTTGTCATCTACATGGTGTTTACGCTGTGCATGATTCAGCTGCTGAATGTGGCGACCACGAAGATTCGTTTTCTGCATATGGCGGTGCGTGAGCAGCGCGTGCCGGTCATTACGGATGGTGATATCGATATTAAGAGCTTCCAGCAGGCAGATGTGGTTCTTGATCCGATGCGCCTGATTGCTGACCTTCGTGCGCAGGGTATTTACGACCTGGAAGACATTGAGTTCGCTCAGATTGAACCGAACGGTGCGCTGAGCGTGATCCGTAAGGGTGACGGTGTGCCGAACTTTGCTCTGATTGTGAAGGGTACCTTGGTCACTCGCGATATCGCGGATGCGCACAAGACCGAGGATTGGGTGTACCTACAGTTGCGTGCCGCTGAGGTCGAACTTGAGGATGTCTTCCTCATGGAGTTCAAGAACGGTAACCGCCTTCTGATTCTGCTGAATGACGGCACTAATATTCGCCGTGAGGTAGCAGAGGCCTCGAATATGAATGATGAGGAAGAAGAGTGGCAGGAAGGCGTGGAGGAAGCTCCTGAGCATGAGGATACCGAGGATGCAGAGCAGGAAGTAGCGGAGCACGCTGCTGAAGATGCGCATCCGACGAAGGAATCTAAAGCGTAGAAGAAGGTAGAGAAAGATGAGTGAAGTGTCGCCCTCGTTTGAGGTTCAGGTGGTTGGCGCCGCCGTGGTTGATTCTTTGGTGGCTCCGACCCGTATGCTGGTGGCTCAGCGTTCTGAGCCGCAGACTGTTGCCGGGATGTGGGAGTTCCCGGGCGGTAAGGTCGAGCCGGGGGAGAGCTGCGAGCAGGCGCTGGTGCGTGAGCTGAAGGAGGAGCTGGGGGTGCAGGCGCGTTTGGGTGCTGAGGTGCCCGGCGCGTACCCGCAGGGCTGGCGTCTGAGCGAGCGTCTGGCGATGCGCGTGTTCTTCGCGGAAATTCTTTCGGGTACTCCGGATACTTTGGAAGATCACAGCGCTCTGCGGTGGATGCCGCTTCCCCCGGCGGGGGAGGGAATCCTCGAGGCCACGGAAGCCGCCGAGATTCTGGCGCTGCCGTGGATTCCCGCGGACTTCCCAATCGTGGAGGCACTCCTGCGTCAGCTCGGTCGGTCTGGGGCGGGTCGGTCTGGGTCGGGCGACGAAAGCTAAGGGCGCGCACCTCGCGTGCCGGTAACGCTCTCTTCGCGGTGCCGCCCGGGGTGAAGGATGAGAACGACTACATCTGCTCGGGCCTCTTTAACTAGGCGCGCTCGATGTAGCTGGGCATCTGCCCGATGCTCCAATACCGCCCGATGTGCCGGTGAACGCCCCGATGGGAGGTTCACCGGCACATCGTCATATATGAGTTCGACACGAGCATTTTCTTTGGAAACTTCTTACCGACCGGGTAGTATTGAGGGAGAAATCACATACAAATTGGGAGACAATGATGACTGCTCAACCTCCGTACGACCCGAATGCGTACCGCTCCGACGCGGTACCTTCAGACACCCAGGCCATCTACATTCAGGAAGGTGGCTCCAAGCCGGGTGGAATCCTGTTCCACTCGCCGACCAAGCACCCTAAGATTCTGCGCCTGCAGGAGATTATGATTGTCTCCGCGTTGCTCTGCTTTGTCCACGGCATCATTTCTTCGTTCGCACCGGATAACCTGTCCCCGCTGAAGGGCCTGCCGGAGTTTGGCGTTGCGGGCGGCCTGGGATTGCTCATCGGCTCGGCCATCGTGTACTCGTGGGTGTACTTCACGATTCAGAAGGGTAAGCGCCAGGGCCTGACCGTCGGCCTCATCTTCGCGATTCTCGGCGCCTTCGTCGCGGTCCTCTCGCTGATTGGCAACGTGATTGACGCTCAGCGCTACGGCTTCGTGCCGCTGTACGCCGCGTGGTTTATCGCCAACGTGCTGTGGATTCGCTCCTCCTTCGACCCCGAGGTCAAGGAAGCGCTGGCCTAACCCTCGCCCCCGCGGGGACCCGTTCGGCAAATATGCCGCCGCGGGGCGCGCGCACCTGACGACTCCACACCTAATCAAAGCATCAGAGCGCCCGGATGGACTATCCGGGCGCTCTGATGCTTTCGCGTGGTTCTCTGGTCTAAAATGGGTAGGATATGCGCCCGCAGACCCTGCCGGGATGCTCCGCCCCTCACACGCTCGGCGCCCGCCGTGCCCGGGGCAATTGGTGAGCTCTCGCGGTCCCCGCGGTGCCGCCCCATAGTGACAAACCAGCCGACCGGCCCCAACGTGCCGGTGGTACGCAGAGAAGAGTGACAATGACCGATTCCGTGCAGGAACACGAGGGCCCGAAGGGCCCGGCTCAGGTCCTCGCCAACATCGCGCAGGTCCTGGAGAACAACCCCGAAAAGGGTCTGGACGCCGTTCGTGAGGCATTTGAGGCCGAGCGAGAGCGCGCCCAGCGGGAGATTCGCGAGAAGGCAAAAGACTTTGACAGCCTCAAGGAGGTGCGCCTGAGCTTCTTCGGTGAGAAGGGCATCATGAGCATCGCCAACCGCCAGATGCGCGACCTTCAGAACCAGCACAAGGGCCCCGTGGGCAAGCTGCTGGGCCAGGCCCGTGCCGCACTGACCGAGGTTATTGAGGCTCGCACTAAGGAGCTGGAGACCGAGCGTGAGGCCCGCATCCTGGCCGAGGAGGCCGTGGACATGTCGGCCGCATCCGCTCGCCGCTCCCTGGGCGGTCGCCACCCCATCGCCCTGATGCAGGAGCGTCTGACCGACATCTTCGTCGGCATGGGCTGGGAGGTTGCCGACGGCCCCGAGCTGGAGTCCGAGTGGTACAACTTCGACGCCCTGAACATTAAGCCGGACCACCCGGCACGCGAAATGCAGGACACCTTCTACGTTGAGCCGAAGAACGCTCACCTGCTGCTGCGCACCCACACCTCCCCGGTGCAGATGCGCTCGATGCTCTCGCGTGAGCTGCCCCTGTACATTGTGTGCCCCGGCCAGGTGTACCGCACCGATGAGCTGGACGCGACCCACACCCCGGTCTTCCACCAGATTGAGGGCCTGGCCGTGGATAAGGGCCTGACCATGGCCGATCTGAAGGGCACCCTGGAGTACATGGCCCGCGCCATGTTCGGCGAAGAGGCTAAGATTCGCCTGCGCCCGAACTTCTTCCCCTTCACCGAGCCCTCCGCCGAGCTGGACCTGTGGCACCCCAACGCCAAGGGCGGCCCCCAGTGGATCGAGTGGGGTGGCTGCGGCATGGTGAACCCGAACGTGCTGCGTGCCGCCGGCATCGATCCCGAGGAGTACTCGGGCTTCGCGTTCGGTATGGGTATTGAGCGTACCCTCATGTTCCGTAACAACGTCGCCGACATGCACGACATGGTCGAGGGCGACATCCGTTTCTCTGAGCAGTTCGGGATGGAGATTTAAATTATGCGTATTCCCCTGTCATGGCTGCGCGAGTTCGTGCCGGTCGCCGAGGACGCTTCGGCTGAAGATTTGATGGCAACCCTGGTGAAGGTTGGTCTGGAAGAAGAAGACGTTCACCGCCCCACCGACGAGATGTCGGGCCCGATTGTGGTGGGCCAGGTTCTCTCGATGGAACCCGAGACCCACTCCAACGGCAAGACCGTGAACTGGTGCCAGGTGCGCGTGGTTCCGGAGGGTCAGGAGCAGACCCTGACCGGCAAGGGCATCGAGCCTTCCGGTGTTCAGGGCATCATCTGCGGTGCCCACAACTTCAAGCCCGGCGACAAGGTTGTTGTGACCCTGCCCGGCGCTGTTCTGCCCGGCGGTTTTGCGATTACCGCCCGTAAGACCTACGGCCACAAGTCGGCTGGCATGATTGCATCGACCCGCGAGCTGGGTATTGGCGACGATCACGGCGGCATCCTGGTGCTTTCGACCCTGGGCCTGGACCCGGAGCTTGGCACCGATGCGATGGAGCTGCTGGGCCTGTACGATCAGGCTGCCGAGGTGAACGTGACCCCGGACCGCGGTTACGCGTTCTCTCTGCGCGGTATTGCTCGCGAGTGGTGCCACGCTACCGGTTCTTCCTTCGAAGATTTTGTGCTGGCGTACGGCGAGCGCGCCCCGGAGGCTAACGAGTCCGGTCACCCGGTTGCTCTGCGTGATGACGCCCCGATTCACGGTAACCCGGGCTGCACTCGTTTTGTGATGCGTGAGGTTTCGGGCGTGAAGGCGGATGCGCCGGTTCCGACCTGGATGTCTTCGCGTCTGCGTCTGGCGGGTGTGCGCTCGCTGTCGCTGCCGGTGGATATTTCGAACTACGTGATGCTGGAGACCGGTCAGCCGCTGCACTTCTACGACGCTGACAAGGTTCAGGGTGAGATTGTGGTGCGTCGCGCCGCAGCTGGTGAGAAGCTGGTGACCCTGGATGGCGTTGAGCGTACTCTGCACCCCGAGGATATTGTCATTGCTGATGATTCCGGTGTGATTGGTCTTGCCGGTGTGATGGGCGGCGCCTCCACTGAGGTGACCGATTCGACCACCCGCATTCTGGTTGAGGCTGCTCGTTTTGATGAGGTGTCGGTGGCTCGTACTGCTCGCCGTCACAAGCTGATTTCTGAGTCCTCGAAGCGTTTTGAGCGTGGCGTTGATCCGCTGATTCAGGCAGCGGCTGCTCAGCGTGCGGTTGAGCTGCTGGTTGAGCTGGCTGGTGCTCAGGTTGAGCCGGGCGTTACTGACGTATCCCTCGGCTATGAGCCGGTCGTGATTGACCTGCCTGCTGATTACACTGCTGGTCGTATCGGCGTGGATTACTCGCCGGAGCAGATTGAGTCGTGCCTGCGTGAGATTGGTTGCTCGGTGGAGCGTACCGAGTCTGGTTACGCGGTGACTGTCCCGTCGTGGCGTACTGACCTGCGCGCGAAGGAGGACCTGACCGAGGAAATTGCACGTATTGACGGTTATGCGAACATCCCCTCGACCCTGCCGGTGGCTCCTGCGGGCCGCGGTTACACTCCGGAGCAGGCGGGTAAGCGTCGTGCGCTGAATGCGCTGGCTGCTTCCGGTCTGACTGAGGTGTTTGCGTACCCCTTCGTGTCGGCTGATGCGAATAACCTGTGGTCGGCTCCGTGGGCGAGCACCCCCGAGAACCCGGTGACTGAGGTTCCTTCGATTCGCCTGGAGAACCCGATTTCTTCGGCTGAGGGCTGGATGCGCCGCTCGCTGCTGCCGGGTCTGGTTGAGGTTCTGAAGCGTAACCTGTCTCGTGGTTTCAAGAACCTGGCTATTTTTGAGTCGGGTCATGTGTTCATTCCGGGTGAGCAGCTGGGCTCCGAGTCTATTCCGCCGCTGGGAGCTCGCCCCTCGGATGAGGTTCTGGCTGATCTGAATGCCGGTATTCCGCAGCAGCCCACTTTCATTGCTGGTCTGTTTGCAGGTACTGAGCACGAGGCGATGCCGGGTGCTGCTCCGCGCGCTTACGACTGGCGTGACGCTCTGGACGCTGTGCGTCTGGTGGCTGCTGCTGTGTCGGCTGAGATTCAGGTGCGTAATGGTGTGCACACTGCGTTCCACCCGGGCCGTGTGGCTGAGGTTCTGAACGCTGCCGGTGAGCGCGTTGGTTTCGCTGGCGAGCTACACCCGAAGCTTCTGCAGGAGCTGAACCTGCCGGAGCGTACTTGCGCGTTTGAGCTGGATTTCTCGGCTCTGTTTGCTGGTCGTGTTGAGGCGCATCAGGCTACTCCGGTGCTGACTTTCCCGGCTGCTACCCAGGATGTGGCGCTTCTGGTGGACCGCGATCTGCCTGCTTCTGAGGTGGAGCGTGTTCTGCGTGAGGGCGCTGGCGAGCTGCTGGAGGACATCCGCGTCTTTGATGATTACCGCGGTGTCGGTATTGATGAGTCGAAGAAGTCTTTGGCGTTTGCTCTGCGTTTCCGCGCGCCGGATCGTACGCTGACTGCTGATGAGGCATCGGCTGCTCGTGAGGCTGCTGTGGCTGCGACTGTTGAGCAGCTGGGTGCGGAACCGCGTGTCTAACCGGGTCTAACCCAAAGGCGTAATGCCTAGTGCTGACGGGGTGGGAGTTGTTGGCTCCCACCCCGTAGCTTTTGGCGTTGCGTGGTGGGTTTACCTGTTGGGTTGGTTTATGAAGCGTTGATAAGCGCTTTCAGTGGTGAACTCATGTGGTTATGGGTACCCTAGAAGATAGATGAAGTGAGGGAGAGAGTAATGGCTAATCGAGAGAACTCGCGCGAACAGGATGAGCTGTCGCAGTCTACTGAGGTCGAAGAAACCTACTTTGAGGATTCTGAGTACGAGGATTCTGAATATGAGGAGTACGACGAGTACGAGGATTACGACGATGAGGAAGAGAACTCCTCCCTTTTCGCGATGAGTGAGGAAGAGCTGGATGACCGCCCGGGCGTAAACTGGCTGTCGGTTCTTTCTGCTGCTGTCGCGGTTATTCTTTCCATTGTTTTGGCTATTGCGGGTGTCCGTGCTTTTGCGTCGGTGAATAATAACGCCGAGTATGCCGGTAAGAGCTGGGTCATTCAGGGCACCTACCAGGATTTGACTCCTGACCTGATTACGAAGGGCAATGTTGCTCGTTATAAGGGCAACTTGCCGGCTGATGACGCGCTGAACGGTAAGACGTATGTGTCGAACCTGAAGGATAAGTATCAAGTGACTTCGGGTGCTCCGATTGAGTTCCGTGGTTCGCAGACTGGTGACGTTCCTTCGGAGTTCCCGCGTGAGGTAGACGGCCTGTTGGTGGAGAAGGGCGGCACTCTTGAGGTCGTCTACACCGCCGAGAAGGGCACGTTGAAGCCTGTGACTGAGGACAGCGTGAACGCCGAGCGTTTTGCCGGTATCGCAAGTATTGTTGGTGCGGTGCTGGTGCTTCTGCTGGGTCTGGGTTTTGCTGTGTGGCTGAACCGCCGTTCGCGCGATGTCGAGTATGAGGACCTGGATGGTCTGGTGGAGGATGAGCGCTAGGCGTTCTGAGTCCTGAGGATTCACCTCGAAGTTTTGTTGAAGGAGCCTGTTTCTGGCGCACATGATGTTGCTGGAGGCGGGCTCCTTTTGCGCGCTCGCCTGAGGTAGGTCGCTTGCTCGATTCGGCGCGCCAGCCCAGAATGTTCTTGCACGCTATGCATTCATTGCGAGGTTATGCGCTCGAATGTGTAGATACACGCTACACTCGCGGCGTTTTGTGTGACAGTTGGTGAGATAAACCCTGAAAATTCCCCCATATCTTGGAATAATCCATATTTGGTGCGCATATTTATGTGCATATGTATTATCTTGGGTAGTAAAGAATGTTGCGCTGCGCCACCGTTGGGCAGCTCCGTTCTGAATTCGTGATTGGCACCGTAGGAAGAAGAGATATTATGCCTTTCCCCTCGACCAAGATCGCGCGTCAGGCACGCATCGTTGAATTGCTGCAGACCCGACGTGTCCGCTCCCAGGCTGAACTGGCGCAGTACCTGGCCGATGATGGTATGAAGGTTACTCAGGCGACCCTTTCCCGTGATCTTGTTGAAATTGGCGCTGAGCGCATCCGTGATGAAGGCGCTGGCTTGATTTATGCTGTGCCGAATTATCCTGCTCGTCGTGGCGGCGGTACTGCACCTGATGCCCGTATGATTTCCCTGTTTAAGGAACTGCTGATTACCGCTGAGGGTTCGGCAAATATTACGGTTCTGCGTACTCCTCCGGGTGCTGCGCAGTTCTTGGCGTCGTCTATTGATCAGGGCGGTCTTGAAGCGATTATGGGCACTATTGCCGGTGACGATACGGTAATAGTGATTACTCGTGACCCCAATGGTGGGGCTGCGCTTGCCGAGAGCTTCTTGGATTGGTCTGCTGCTCAGTAGTAGCTGGGGCGTATCTTGCGCTGTTCTTCTGATATTTCGGGGGGAGCGGTTGAAGGTACGCCCTTCTGCTGTCTTCGGGTTCTTTGCCGGGCTTCTAGCTCGTCTTCTCCTTTTCTAGATATACCGATTTTTCTGTGGTGAGAGTTTTCTATCATGTCTGAAATACACGATTCAGCGAACAATATTGCCTACCTTTTGGCTGAGGCTGCTTCTGGTTCGGGGGCTAAGACAGCTTTGGCGATTCCGGCTTCTGAATCTGCTGATATGCGGGTGGTGAGCTACGCGCAGTTGGCGTCTGCGGCCGCGCAGGTTCAGCGTCATTTGGCGGCGCTCGGTGTTGAGCGTGGTGACCGTGTGGCGTTGTCTATGCCGAATGTGGCGTTGATGCCTGCACTGTATTACGGCATTGTGGCTGCGGGTGCGATTTGTGTTCCGTTGAATCCGCTGTTGTCGGGTGCTGAGCTGGAGTATCATCTGCGCGATAGCGGGGCGAAGGTGCTTTTTGCGTTTGCGGGTACTCGTCTGGCGTCGGAGGCATCCTCGACGGTGCTGGTGAAGAACGGTTCGGTTCGTTGCGAGATTTTCACCGGGGGAGAGGGCTCGCCGGTGGCTCCTTTTGACGTGCCTGCCGATAGCGCGCTGTCGGCTACTGATTCGTCGGATGCTGTTCTGGAGCCTGTCCCGGTGGCGGCGAGCGACCCGGCGATTATTCTGTACACTTCGGGTACGACGGGCAAACCGAAGGGTGCGACGCTGACCCACGCGAATATCCTCTCGAATGCTCGTAGCTGCGTGAGCGTTTTTGGTTTTACCGCTGAGGACGTCATTTTTGGTGGCCTTCCGCTGTTCCACGCGTTTGGTCAGACGGTGTCGATGAACGCGGCGTTTGCGGCGTCGGCTACGGTGGCTTTGCTGCCGCGTTTTACCCCTGATGGTGCGCTGAATCTGATTGAGAGTGCTGGGGTGTCGGTGTTGGCTGCGGTCCCGAGCATGTATGTGTCGTTAGCGGCGGCGCTGGAGGCTGAGCCTGAGCGTGCGCGCTCGCTGCGTGGTCGCATCCGTTTCGGCATTTCGGGTGGTTCGCCGTTGCCTGCGCCGGTGCATTCTGCGTTGAAAACGCTGATTGAGTGCCCGGTGTATGAGGGCTACGGTTTGAGTGAGACGTCGCCGGTGGTTTCGTTTAATCAGGCGGAGTTTGGCATGGTGCTCGGTTCGGTGGGTCGTGTGCTGCCGGGTGTGCAGGTGCAGGTCCGTTGCCCGCAAGGTTCCGAGTGCGCGCCGGGTGTGAGCGGTCAGCTGTGGGTGCGCGGTGAGAACGTAATGGCTGGCTACTGGAATAATCCGGCGGCTACTGCTGAGGTTTTTGACGGCGAATGGTTTGCGACCGGCGATGTTGCTCGTGTTGATGAGCAGGGCAATATTTTTATTGTGGATCGTATTAAAGACATGGTTCTGCGTAACGGCTATTCGGTGTATCCGCGTGAGATTGAGGATGTTCTCTATACCCATGAGCATGTGCAGTCGGTAGCGGTATTGGGTGTGCCGGATGAGCGCGTGGGCGAGGAGGTTGTCGCCGTGGTGATGCCGCGTCCGGGTGCTGATGAGGGTGTGTTGCATGCGGAGTTGAATGCGTTGGCGCGTACTCGTTTGGCGGCGTATAAGTATCCTCGCCGCTACGTGATGGTGGAGAGCATGCCGCTGGGGCCGACCGGCAAGATTCTTAAGCGTGACTTGCGGGTTGTGATTCAGAGAGGCTAATCCCGGCAGATGGTTCTTGTCGCTCATCTGAGGACAAGCGCGGGTGAAGAGGGTAGAATTTTGTAGGCGGCTTCTACCGCGTTATTGTTCCCGGGTAATTTTTCCGGGGCTATCCCCTTCACGAAAGAGAGAGCATGAGCGTTCCCGCTTCTGAGGCTTCGCGAACCCCTATTGAGCAGTTGATTCCGACTGCTTGCGCTACGATTCCGAATTACCCGCATGAGGGTATCCTCTTTTACGATGTGACCACTCTCTTCGCTGATGCTGAGGTGTTCAAGGCGTGCATTGATGAGCTGGCTGCTCGTTTTGATGGTCAGTTTGATGTGGTGGCTGGTGTTGAGGCTCGCGGTTTCTTGCTGGCTTCTGCGCTCGCGTACGCTACGGGCACTGGCATTATGACGGTTCGTAAGGCGGGTAAGCTTCCGCGTGAGACGTACCGTGAGGAGTATGCGCTGGAGTACGGTAGCGCCGCGATCGAGATTCACTGTAGTGATTTCGCGCCGGGCACCCGTGTTCTTCTGCTGGATGATCTGCTGGCGACTGGCGGTACTCTGGTGGCTGCCGCGAAGTTGGTGGAGCGCGCGAACCTGAAGGTTGCCGGCGTTGGTGCTCTTCTGGAGCTGGAGGGCCTGGGCGGTCGTGAGGCGCTGGACGGTTACCGTCTTGAGACGCTGAGCTTGGTCTCTGAGTACCCGCTGCCGTCGAAGTAGTTTTATAGAGTTTGAGGCGTACCGTCCTTTGGGCGTGTGCAGCTGATATTGATGAGGGGTGCCCCGCCGGTTGAGCCGGTGGGGCACTTTTCTGTGGGGGTAATATTTCGGCGCTACGGAGCCTGTCCTGTAAAATAGTGACCCGTATTTTTGGGTGCCTGTCGCACCCTGTCTTTGAGACACCATAGGTTTAAGGAGCTTACGTGTCATCTGAATCTTTGCCCCAGCAGTCTGCTGATTCTTCGGCGGCTGAGAAGCTGTTTGCTGAGCAGATGGCTGCGGAGCGTGAGTATGTTGCTCGCGTATATGCCCGTCTGGATGAGCTCCGTGAGGAGACGGCTGAGAAGCTGGCTGCTGTGCGTAAGAATCAGGCGGTGGGCGGTCATCAGAACCGTTCGGAGCGTGACTCTTTTGCTACCCACTATGAGGATCGTTTGGCGCAGCTGAATGCTGTGGATTCTCGTCTGACCTTTGGACGCCTGGATATGGACCGTGAGGGTGCTGATGCGGTGCGCTATATCGGTCGTATCGGTATTACGGATAGTAATCAGCAGCGTCTGCTGATGGATTGGCGTGCCCCGGAGGCGGGTACGTTCTATCAGGCAACTGCTTTCCACTCGATGGGTGTGCGCCGCCGCCGTCACCTGATGCTTGAGGGCCGCACTGTCGTAAATATTGAGGATGAGGTCTTTGATACTCAGATGCTGCAGGATGAGGACACCCTCCACGGTGAGGGTGCTCTGCTGGCGGCGTTGAACAAGAAGCGTACCGGCCGCATGGGCGATATTGTGGCGACGATTCAGGCTGAGCAGGATGCGATTATCCGCTCGGAGCTGCCGGGTGTGCGTGTTGTGCAGGGTGGTCCGGGTACCGGTAAGACTGCTGTGGCGCTGCATCGTGCGGCGTACCTGCTGTACACGAACCGTGAGCGCCTGTCGAAGGCTGGCGTGCTGGTGGTGGGCCCGTCGAATTCGTTCATGTGGTATATCGAGCGTGTGCTTCCTTCGCTGGGTGAGACCGGCGTGGTGATGGCTTCGTTGGCGACCCTGTACCCGGGTCTGCGTGCTGTGCCTGAGAAGGACCGCGCGGTTGCCGCGTTGAAGGGCGATTTGCGCATGGTGAAGGTTATCAAGCGTGCGGTGGCGGATCGTCAGAAGGTGCCGGCTCAGGTTCAGCGTCTGAATGTTGAGGGTACTGATGTTGAGCTGACTCCGGAGATGGTTCGTTCGGCTCGTTCTCGTGCTCGTTCGACCGGCAAGCCGCATAATGAGGCTCGTGAGACGTTCGTGAAGATTCTGTTGAAGGAGCTGACCGCGAAGCTGGATGATCAGCTGAACCGTGCGGCGGGTCGCGTGGTGGAGCGTCCGTATCTGCAGGATGACGTGCGTGCCTCGATGGATGTGCGCCGTGCCTTGAACCTGGCGTGGATGCCGCTGTCGCCTGAGACTCTGTTGCGCTCGCTGTTCTCGAAGCCGCACTATCTGGAGTCTGCTACTCGTGAGTTGTCGAAGGCGGAGCGTGAGTTGCTGGCTCGCCCGGCGGATGCCCCTTTCACGGAGGCTGATGTTCCTCTGTTGGATGAGGCTGCTGAGCTTTTGGGTGATTTTTCGAAGGTGACCGGTGTGGCTGCTGCGGCTCGTGCTGCGGCGGAGCATCGCGCGAACCTTGAGAATGCGGCGAAGGCTTTGGAGAATGTTCACCAGTCGCTGGAGGATATTGGCGCTGATGGCGTGATTACTCCTGAGCAGATTGCGATGATGAATGAGGTTCGTGGCGAGCGTATGACTGCTGCGGCTGCGGCGTCGGCTGATCGTACGTGGGCGTATGGCCATATTGTGGTGGATGAGGCTCAGGAGCTCTCGCCCATGCAGTGGCGTCTGCTGATGCGTCGTTGCCCGATGAAGTCGTTCACGATTGTGGGCGATATTGCTCAGGCTTCTTCTGCTGCGGCTGCTTCCTCGTGGTCGCAGGCGTTGGAGCCGTTTGTGGGTGAGCGCTTCACTCTGGAGGAGCTGACGATTAATTACCGTACTCCGGCGCAGATTGCTGAGGCGGCGGTGTCGGTTGCGCAGGCTGCTGGCTATGAGGTGTCTGCGCCTCGTGCGGTGCGTGAGGGTCGTTGGGCTCCGCTGGTTCATGAGGTTGCCTCCGAGTCTGTCGTGGAGCAGACCGTGTCTGTGGTCAGCGAGGAGGTCGCTCATTCGGGTGGCGCTCTGATTGGTGTGGTGTGCCCGCCGAGTCTGTATGTTCAGACGGCTCAGGCTGTGGCTCGTGCTCATGCTGATCGTACGGGTACCGCGCAGACTGCGTTGGAGAATCAGGTGCTGGTTCTGACTCCGTGGGAGGCGAAGGGCCTTGAGTTTGATGTTGTGGTGATTGTTGAGCCGCAGCAGCTGATTGATGATGCTGATGGTGCTGTGGGTGATTTGTACGTGTCGATGACTCGTCCGACTCAGCGCCTGCACATGGTGGGTTCGCGGATGCCCGCGGGCCTGTAAGCCTTGTGGCTTGTGTAGCCTCTATCTGTTATTTCTTTGAGCCGGTGCTGCACCGGTTTGGGCGCTCGCTTGGGTTTTTCTGAGCGTTTGTGCCGGTGCGGTGCTAGGCTTGTTACATATTTTGTTCGAGCGCCTTCGGGCGTTGTTACCTTGTGAATGGGAGAAGCATGTCTGCCGAGATCCTCAACGCGCAGCATAATGACGATACCTTCGAGAATATTTGGCAGGAGCTGAAGTGGCGCGGCCTGGTGCACGTGAGCACTGATGAGGCTGCTCTGGAGAAGGCGCTGAGCGAGGAGAGCCTGACTTTCTATACGGGTTATGATCCGACTGCGGCTTCTTTGCATCTGGGTCACTTGGTGCAGCTGTTGGTGATGCGTCGTCTGCAGCTTGCCGGTCACAAGCCGCTGGGTCTGGTGGGTGGTTTCACCGGTTTGATTGGTGATCCGCGTCAGACTTCTGAGCGTGTGCTGAACTCTCCTGAGGTTGTTGCTGAGTGGGTTAAGTCTCTGCGTGCTCAGATTGAGCGTTTCCTGTCTTTCGAGGGTGAGAACGCAGCCCGTATGGTGAATAACCTGGACTGGAGCGGTCAGATGTCTGCTCTGCAGCTGCTGCGCGATGTTGGTAAGCATTTCCGCGTGGGCACCATGGTGAAGAAGGAGATTGTTGCGAAGCGCCTGAACTCTGATGAGGGCATTTCGTACACCGAGTTCTCGTACCAGATTCTGCAGGGCTTGGACTTCTTGGAGCTGAACCGTCGTTTCGGTTGTACTCTGCAGACCGGTGGTTCTGATCAGTGGGGTAACCTGACGAGCGGTACTGAGCTGATTCGTAAGGTGGAGGGTAAGAGCGTTCACGCTATTGGTACTCCGCTGATTACTAACTCTGATGGCACTAAGTTCGGTAAGAGCGAGGGTAACGCTATTTGGCTGAACCCGCAGATGTGCTCGCCGTACGCTTTCTACCAGTTCTGGCTGAACACTGCGGATGCGGATGTGGTGGATCGCCTGAAGGTCTTTACTTTCTTGACTCGTGCTGAGATTGCTGAGTTTGCGCAGAAGGTTGAGAAGGAACCGTTTAAGCGTGAGGCTCAGAAGACTCTGGCGTATCTGGTGACTTCGCTGGTTCACGGTACTGAGGCTACTGATCAGGCTGTTGCTGCTTCGGAGGCTTTGTTTGGTAAGGGCGATTTCGCTGCTCTGGATGAGGCTACCTTGGAGTCTGTGGTTGCTGAGCTTCCTTCGGCTAAGTTGTCCGAGGATCGCCTGGACATGATTTCTGTTCTGACTGAGCTGGGCTTTGCGAAGTCTAACTCTGAGGCTCGTCGCATTCTGAAGGAGGGCGGCGCTTCGGTGAACGGCGTGAAGGTTCAGGGCGAGGACGCAGCTATTTCTAAGGATGATCTGCTGCACGGTCGTTTTGCGATGGTTCGCCGTGGCAAGAAGAACCAGGGCGCTGTAGAGCTTGTCTAGTCTTTTCTGACTTTCTCTATACATATAGAGGGGGAGGGGTTCTTCTCTACTGAAGTATTCATTACTGAATGTTCGGTGGGGGAGTGCCCCTCCTTTTCTGTTCCCTATATACATTCCCTATATGCACAGGGCCCCTCCGTCAGGAGGGGCTCTTCTTGTATCGTTCTGCTGCCCTCTGGCTCTGGGTTTTCTTGGTTTGTCTTTGTTGGTGAGGGCTTTGGGCGCCTTTCGACCATGTTTTGGGGCTCCAGAGAGGGGAATTCGCAGATTTTTGAGGTTTTTTGGAAGTTTTTTAAAGATTTTTTAGCACCCATAAAACGCACTGACTAGGCTGTTTGATGTTTGTGAGGGTGTTTGAGACCCTTTCAAAGCCCTGTTTGTGTCCCACTTCACCCATTTTCGGGTT